>JBDHZF010000052.1:0-17387 GCA_039811765.1 Thermoleophilia bacterium
CTCCTTCACGCCGTGCGCAGGGTTGTGGGTGAGCATGTCGCACTGCACCGCGTACGACAGCATGCCCTTGAGCACGGTGAGCGTCTTGTTGATCGCGCGGTGCCCGCCGTACTCGTTGTCGGGGAACTTCTCGCGCATCACCTGCTTCATCTGCGCCATCATCTTGCGCACCACCTGCCGATCGACCGTGTCGATGCGACGATGGCCGATCATCGGCTCGATCCGCAGCCGGTAGTGCACTTCCACGTCGCGGTAGTAGGCAGGCGAGCAATTTACCTTCACGTGGTTCTCGCGCCACTCCTGGAACAGTTGCGCGACCGTCCACTCCGGGCGCGTCGCCACGCCCGCGCGCTGGCGATCGATGATCACGTCGTACGCGGCCTTCGCCTGTGCCTTCGTCGTCCACGCACGGTTGAACTCGCGCTGTCGGTCGCCGTGTTCGTCGAACCACTGGATGCCGTAACTGCGCCTGCCGGACGGGTACTTGCGCTCGATCACGCCCATCGCTGAACCTCGCAGTGCCACTTTTGGTGCCACTTTCAGCGTAGCGAGCGCAATTCACCCGTACCAGGTGGCCAATCGAAATTGGCCGCTTGCAGGAGAAACGACGTGAGTACCCCGTACGGGATTCGAACCCGTGCTACCGGCGTGAAAGGCCAGCGTCCTAGGCCACTAGACGAACGGGGCAGGATTGCCCCAGCTTACACGATCCACCGCGCGCACTGGAAGGGCGGGGGTGGCGAGATGGGCGAGCGTGCAGATGAGCAGGTGCACGCCGACGCGCCGCGACTCCGGCATCGACATGAACGAGGTAGCGACGGGGACATGCGCGCCGAAGTCGTCTCGCTGCAGGAGCGCGACACCAACTTGCATCGCGCTCTGCAACGCACGCGCCGTACGCGCATGGTCGTGGGTATCGAGTACGTCGAGCGCGGCGATCGCAAGGTCGAACACCTCCTCCGCGTCGCCGTCGCCGAACGCCACGTGCAATCCGGCGGCGAGTAGTTCGCTCGCGCGGCGCATCGCCGGATCCTCGATCGGCATGTGCGCGTCGAACGCCGGGCGCGGCGGGTCGATCGTGGACGTGTCCTGCCCCGCGCCGATGCCGAACAACCGTCGCGCGTTGCCGCCGAGCAACCCGCGCGTCGCCGCGTCGTCCCACCCGCATGCTCGCGCGAGGCGCACGCTCATCTGCAGGCCCAAGCGCGCGCTGCCATATGGCGGATCGCTGCCGTGCAGCACGCGCGCAGGATCGCATGACGACAGCAGCGTCGCGAGATCGGTGGGCCGCCACCACGACGTGTCGAACGCCACGTTCGGGACCTCGCGAGTCGCGTCGACGATCCACGCGATGTCGCTGATCGCCGCATGCGCGAGCAGGAACGTGGCGTCCGGGAATTCGCGCGCGAGCTCGACGACGCCCTCCCCCAGCCGATCCATGCCGCGCCCCGCGTGGATCAATATCGGCGCCGCGGCTTCGTTCGCCACAGCCGCGGTCTGCCATGCGACGTCGTCGTCCATCGCGAAACGTTCGGCGCGCGGATGCCACTTCAAGCCAACCGCGCCGGATGCCAATCCCGCCTGCGCGTCGCGCGCTGGATCACCCGCTCGCGGATCGCAGCGATGCAGCGCGAGCAGCCGCCCGCCGCTCGCCGCGGCGACGTCGCGAATCCGCTCGTTCTCGGCGACGTACCCGTCTGGTTGGTGCAGCGCGGTGACGAGCGCGAAGTGCATCCCGGCTTCGTCGAGCTGGTCGAGCAGTCGCTGTTCGTCCATGCGCGAACCGTCGGAATCGACGCCGATGTGGCAGTGCGCGTCCACGCGAGCATCGTCCTCGGGCACGAGCGCGAGCGCGTCCACCGTCCACGCATGCAGGTGGCGGCGCGCCAGCTGCAGCAGTTCGTCGGTGCCGATCACGTCCACGTCGAGTTCGCGCATGCCAGTATCCAACCATGCCCGCCGACAACGCAACCACCGGCATCGTGTTTCCGCACCAGCACGTGCCGATCACGCGCGCGAACGCGCCGCGTCAGGCAACGCCACTGGAGCTCGCCGCGCCGCTCGCGCTCGGCCAGCGCGGCCTGGTGATCGCGCCGCCGCGATGCGGCGCAACCACCGTGCTGCGATGGCTCGGCTCGGCGCTCGCCGACGCGGGCGTGGACGTGCGCGCGATCCTCGTGGACCGCCCAGTCGAGGAGCAGCTCGAATGGCGCGAGGAGCTGCCAGGCGTTCGGATCACGGGCACGACCAGCGACGTGGAAGGCCCCGAGGATCACCTTCGGCTCGCGACGGTGTTCGACGAAGCGCGCGCCGATTCGCTCGCGGGAGCCGACGTGGCCGTGCTCGTGGATTCGTTCGGCGCGCTCGCTCGAGCGCTCGCCGCCACGCACGATCACAGCGACGGTCGCGTGCTCGACGGTGGACTGCCGCAGACCGCGATGCGGGAACTGCGCGGCTGGTTCAGCATAGCGCGCGCCGTGGAACCTGGCCATGAAGACCAAGGCACGCTCACGATCATCGGCACTGCGCTCGCAGGCACCGCGCAGCAGCTCGACGAGGTCGTGCTGCACGAGCTGGTGGGCACCGGCAACGTGGAGTGGCGGCTGGACGAGCACGCGATGCGCAGCGGGCTGTTTCCACCCATCGACGTGATCGCCTCTGGTGCGCGACGTACGGAGCTGATCCTCGGCGAGACGGAAGCGGACCGTCGCGCCGCGTTGCGCGCGGAAGTGGATCGGCATGGGGTCGTTGCCGGGTTGGGGCTGCTGATCGATCGGATCGACGACGCGGGCAGCCTCGACGCGGTGATCGATCAGGTCGCGGCGTCGCGCTGATTGCGCCGCCTCGCGAGGCGATGCGCGAGCGTCCAGCTGTGCGCGCACGCCACGTAGAACGCGCCCATGATCGTCATCGTGAGCACGATCGCGACGCCACCACCGTCGAACTTCGACACGAGCACGAGCCCGAGGATCACGTGCAATCCAGCGAACGCGTACATCGCGGCAACAAGCCGCGCGCCGGGCCGGCGCAGCATCGCCGCAGGCTGGTTCCACGAGCCGCGGCGCGGCCCCCAGCGCAATGCCACGCCGAGCAGCGCCGCGCCGAACACGGCGAAGCCCACGAGCATGGCGACGACGATGACGATGTCTGACGTGGTTCCCATCTCCCGTCTATCGATTTCCCCGCCACGGGCGTTCGCTAGACCCGCCGCGACGGCCTGATCGTGGCCCCTTTCACACAACTCGTCGCCGAATTGTTCCAACAGGTCGACACAAGTGGCGATCAGTCCAGGAAGGCGGGCTAGGATCGCTGCATGACTTTGCCGCCGATCGACTCCACGGACATCGACGCCCTGCTTCGGCGCGTGCTCGAAATCAGCGTGCCACTGCACGAGACGATCGCGCCGTTCGACGAGGTCGACGCTCGCTACGAGCTCGCCGGCGCGCCGGGCGTGGCGTTCTTCCAGCGCGATGCGGGCGACGTGATCGGCCATGTGAGCGGCAGCCCCAGCCCAGCGCTCATGCCGCCGCTCGACGATCTGCGCCGCCGCCACCTCGATCTCGTCGGCGCGAACGCCGACACCGACAACAGCCACCTGCTGCCCCTGCTGCTGCTCAGCTGTTACCTCGCCGATCCGGACACGAGCGCGCGCCTCGGCCTGGATCAGATCGCCTCGCGCCGCCCCGCTGCCGTTCGCCCGCTCGACGAGGAACAAGGCCAGCACGACCCCGATCTGCAGCCGCTCGACGCGGCCCTGCGCGCGTGGGTGCCGCTGCGCGCGCTGCACCTGCCAGACCTTGCCGACGAGTCATGGCCGGCGATCTTGGAATTCGTCTTCCCCAACGATCGCTACGAACGGCACGTGCCGTGGGAGGGCCGCGCGGGCGAGACCGCGCACGTGCCCGGCGCCTGATTCAGTGCAGCGCTTCGCGCGGCTCCCAGCGGAACCTGCGCACCGTCCACCACGTTGCCGCGCCGCCCCACGCGACGAGCACGCCAAGCGCGCCGAGCATGCTGTGATCGCCACCCATCCATGCGTCGCGAACCGACACGATCAGCCCGGTGAGCGGCAGCATCGCGCCGAGCGACTGCACAACGTCAGGCAGCTCGTCCACGCTCGCAAGCACCGCCGCGACGAGGATCATCGCGAGATACACCGCGTTCACGATCGCCGGCGCGGCATCCGCCGACGGAATCACGCTCGCCACCGCGAACGCAATCGCGGTGAACGCCGCCGTCCCCACCACCAGCAGCGCCACGAGCGCGATCGGATCCTTCGGCATCGGCGCGTCGGCGAACGCCACTCCCACCACCACCGCAGCCGTCGTTTCGATCGCCACCACCACGAGAGTCGAGAGCACCTTCGCCGTGATGAACGTCACCGGCGTCATCGGCGTCGCCATGACGCCCTTCAGCACGCCCTGGTCGCGATGCATCGCCAGTTGCATGGTGAGCCCCTGAAACGCGGTGGAGACGATTCCCAGCGCGACCACCATCGCGAGCATGTCGTCGCCGCCATTGCCGAACGCCACGATCACGAGCAGCACGATCGGCAGCACGAACGTGAAGAACATCGTGCTCAGGTTGCGCCAGAAGATGCGCTGCTCGACGAGCACTTGTGCGCGAAGCATCCGCAAACTCATCGCACGCCCGCTTCCGCTTCGCCGGTGAGCGCGAGATAGCTCTCTTCCAGGCTCGGCGCTCGAACGTCGAGTTCGTCCAGCTCGATGCCGCGATCGACCGCCCAACTGCACAGCTGTGCGAGCGCGCTGGTGGGCTCGTCTGTGCGCAGGTCGAATCGTCCGGGCTCGATCAACCCGAGCCGGATCGACTCCGGCAACTCGCCCGCGTCGAACCGGCTCGGCACGCGCGCTCGAATCATCGTGCCGAGGTGAAGCTGTCGGGCAAGTTCGTCGGGCGCGCCCTCGCCACGCACGCGCCCGCCACCGAGCACGACCACGCGTTCGCACAGGCGAGCAGCCTCCTCCATGTAGTGCGTCGTGAGCAGCACGCTCAAGCCCTCGTCCACGAGCCCGGCGATCATGTCCCACGCTTTGCGACGAGCACCGGGATCGAAGCCGGTCGTCGGCTCGTCGAGAAGCAGAAGCTCGGGACGCCCCATGAGCGCGACCGCGACGTCGAGGCGACGTTGCTGGCCACCGGAGACGCGTCGCACGCGCTGGCCGGCGACCTCGTCGAGGCCCACCATGGCGAGCACCTCGTCCACCGAGCGTGGATCGTCGTGCAACGCGGCATGATACTCGAGCGTCTCGCGCACGCTGAGATAGCGAAGGTGCCCGACCTGTTGGGAGACGAGTCCAACGCGACGCCGAAGCGACTGTCGCTGGGCGGGATCTGCCGGGTCGAGTCCGAGCACCCGCACGGTTCCGGAATCGGCGGCGCGAAAGCCCGTGACGGTCTCGATCAGCGTGGTCTTTCCCGCGCCATTCGGGCCGAGCAAGCCGAGCACCTCGCCACGCGCCACGCGCAGCGACACACCATCGAGCGCGCGACGCGCCGACCCGGGGTATTGCTTCACCAAAGCGTGCACGTCCAGCACGATGTGGTCCGGTGTGGATTCGCCTGCGCTCACGCCTGCGAGGCTATCAGCGACGGCCCGCACACCATGCGGTCACCGTTCGATCACGGGATCTTGAGCTTCTGGCCCGGCTTGATGAGGTTCGGATTGCTGCCGATCACGCCCTTGTTGGCCTTGTAGAGCTTCTGCCACGTGGTGCCATGCTTCGCGGCGATCTCCGACAACGTGTCTCCCGATTTCACCGTGACCGTGCTCGACTTCTTGGCCGTCGACTTCTTCGTCTCGGTCTTCTTGTCGTCGGTGGTCGACTCGGTGGTCTTCGCGGTCGTGGTCGTTGCCGCGCCCGTGACCGCGTCGGTGGTCGACGCGGTCGTGGTCGTGGCGGCAGGCACGGTAGCTGCTGCCGCCGTCGTGGTCGCGTTCTTCGAGCCGTAGATCTCATACACGATGCCGCCTCGCGCCACATTCGGTTCGGCGGCGCCGATCCCTTGCGGCATCACCGGCACGTACGCGCCGCCGGCGGTCGTGCTGGCCGACGTGGTCGCGACAGTCGTCGCGGCCGGAATCTCGGCAATCGGGCTTGCGGCCGCGATCGTGTACGTCGTCGTCTCCGTGGGCCCGTACAGCGGCGCAATTGAGCTTCCACCAATGATCACGTCTGTGTCCCTTCTGCGCGCCGAAGCGCTCCACGCGGCTGGTCCGGCCGCTCGCAGCATCCCGACCGCAGCGACCCGCATGGGTCATCCCTCGCAGTCCACGGTACGACGACCCGCACACGACCGCAAGCAGGAACCGTCGCGCGTCGAAAAAGCTATGCGACCCAGCGCGAGAGGTGCGAGCCGAGCGACAGGTAGAACGAGCCGTCGGTGGCGATGCCCGCGACATAGCGTCCGTTGCCGTTCTTCCATACTTGCGCGCCGCGCGCCGCGGACAGTCCCCAGCTGCGGCGTGCGCTGAGGCTCGACACGTACACCACGTCACCGATCACGGTGGGACTCCCGCTGATCGTGCCGCCGAGGTCCTCGCGCCACAGCGATCGACCGTTCTTCGCGTTGAACGCGTAGACGGTGCCCGGGTAGTTGCCGATGAACACGCGACCGTCGCTGACCGCCGGCGTGGCATATGCGTAGCCGGGGATGGACGCCTGCCATCGCGTGTCGCCCGTTCGAGCATCCAGCGCGTACACGTGGCCGCGAACGGTGACGACGTATGCGATCCCGTTCGCGACTGGGATCGACGCGTAGATTCGATCGCCGAGCACGCCGCCGAGCGCGCGTCGCCAAATCTTCCGACCCGTGCGTGCGTCCAAGCTGAACACTTCCGCCGCGTAGTTGCCCACGTAGACGCGATTGCGCGCGAGGCTCGGACTGTGCTTGATCTCGCCGCCGGTGCGAAACGCCCAGCGAACTCGACCCGTGGACTCGTCGATCGCGTAGACGCGCCGATCCGCGCTCGCCGCGTACACGAGCCCATTCACCACTACCGGCGACGATTCAACCGCGCCACCGGTGCGCAATCGCCACAACCGCCGACCCGTCGCACGATCCAGCGCTTGGACGTTCCCCGGCGTGAAGCTGCCGACGAACACGCGGTCGCCGGAGATCGCGGGCGTCGAGTCGTAGAGCGTCGCGGTGGTGCGCCGCCACAGCACGCGATGGTTGCGCGCGCGAATCGCGAACGTGTCGCCGTGCTGGTTGTTCACGTAGAGCACGCCGTCGCAGTACGACGGTGGAAACTCCATGATGCCGATGCGCATGTCCCACTTCTTGCGGCGCGGCACGCCAAGTCGAATGTCGGACGCGTCGCTGGTTCGGGCGGCAGTTCGTCCGTAGAACGGCCAACATGGCCGTTCGAAGCGTGGCTTGGAAGTCGCGGGCGTCGTCGGCTGCGTAGTCGGTTGCAGCGCCTCCTTCGGTTGTTCGACGCCCTGCAGCTGCGTGTCGAGCGCGCTGCGCTGCGGCGACGATCGAACCGCGAGCGCCGCGATCGCGATTCCGCCCACCCATGCGAGCAGCGCAACGATCACCGCAATGACGACGAGCGGCCTGCGTCGAGGACGATCGGTGTTCGTGTCCGGGGGCTCGGTCGCCATTGTGCAGATGATCCCACACGTTCCCGGCCGGAGCTCGGATCAGGGGGTTCGCAGCGTGCGTCGTCCCCACGAGAATTCGTCGCGCCACCATCCGTCGAGCGAATTGATCGCCACTCCGCCGTTGCCGCCGCTGGAGTGGATGAACCAACCGTTGCCCATGAACACGCCCACGTGGAAGTTCTGGGTCGGCGTGCTGCTCGGACCGTTGTCGCCGAAGAACACGAGATCGCCGGGCTGCAGCTGCGACAGCTTGAGCCTGCGCGCGGCAGGAAGCGCGCTTTGCGTGTACGTCGTGCGCTCGGCGACCCGCAGCAACTGATCGGCGGGCACGCCGGATTCGTTGACGACGCGAATCGCGAAGCCCGAGCAGTCGAACCCTCCCTTGCCTTCGGGCTGCTGCCCCTCGGTCTCGCCGGCCCAGACGTATGGCTGTCCGAGCAGGGACGCTGCCGTGCCGAGGATCGTCAACTGGTTCGGGCCGAGCGTCGGCAAATCGAACGTTTCGGCGAGCTGCTCGGCATCATCCAACTTCCAGCCACTCGCGTTGTACACCGCGGCTTGCAGCATGTACGCGCCATGCGCCACGTTCATGGAGTCGGACGGCTGCAGCTCGTAGCGATCGTTCGGATCGAGCACGTTGTAACGCATGCCGAGCGTTCGCACGAGCGCATGCGCAGCCGCGTATGTCCACCGAACTCGCGCGCCCGGCAGCTCGGTTCGCAAGCGGCTCGCGAACGCCGCGACCGTGGATCGAAGTCCGAGGGCGCCCGTCACCGCGAGCGTGGCGTCGTCCACGCTGATCGGCGACGCCGCGTCGAACTTGCCATCGCGGGCGGGCATCCATCCGTACGCGACGGCGCGCGCGGCGGCAGAACCAGCACGCGCGTCAGCGAGCGCCGGCGCGGGTCGGCTGCTGCGCATCATCCCCTGCCTGGATTCGCCTCGCAGCGCTTGCACGCGAAGCAGCGCGGACAAGAACTGCCCGCGCGTGATCGTTGCGGACGGGCCGCGCTTCAGAAGCCCCGGCGGCAGCACGCGCTGGCTCGACACCCAACCGCGCGCCGAATCCGACCAGCTCCACGGGTTCGAGGCCGCGTTGCCAGATCGCGCGGTCGCGGTCGTCTGGAACGCGCGTGGCGCGGCGGCGGCTTGCGTGGTGAACGCCGCGAACAGGCCTACGAGCATGCAGCCGAACAGCGCCCCTGCTCGGGCGACGGGAAGACGAAAAGCGTGTCGCGGCACCTGCACGAGGTTCGCTGTCGGCGACGTAGCGCTTCGACTTGAGTTGTGGGGGCTGTGGTCGAACATGGTCGTTACGAATTGCTCACGCGGTCTTCGCGTCGGGATGGGCAATCCCGTCGCGGCGCGCGTCGATCAGTCGTTCACGTCGATCGCCTTTGCGATCTCCGAATCCTTCTCGAGCGCTTGAATGCGAACGACTTCGCGGGCGTTGATGCGCAGGTTGCCGTCGCCGCCTACCTCGTCGCTCACTGGAACGGGCACAAGCTGCGCCGCGTCCTTCGTGTCCTTGTCGCCAGACGAGGTCGAGCGCAGGTAGAACGCGTCGTCCAACTCGAAGAAATCGCCGTGCGCGTCCTCGACCGTGCCGAAGTAGACCAAGTCGGTCGTGAGGTAGACCGCTTGCACCTTGTCGGTGTCGATGGAATCCACGAGGTCCGCGCCCGCGCCACCAGAATGCGGTCGGAACGCGAAGATCAGCGCGAGGATCGGCACGAGCAGGATCAAGCCGAGCACAACGAGCACGCCCTGGGTGCTGCGCGCGGGCGCGTTGTCGCTGGATGGAGCCGGCTGCTCGGCGGCAGTGTTCGGTTCTTCGCTCATGACGGCGAGGACCCTAGCAACCCCTTCGGCGGCGTCGGTTCACTTCCCGCACGCGCTCTCGAATGGGCGCGGTGGGACTCGAACCCACGACCAACGGATTAAAAGTCCGCTGCGCTACCAACTGCGCCACACGCCCACGTTGATCCTACCCCGGTGGCCGCAATTCGCATGCTCGAATCGCAACGACCGCCCGAAAGCACGGCCAGATGCCGAATTCGCGCTACAACAATCAGGAGAATGCCGATACTCTGGAGAGGAGCGACGAAAGGGCACGACAGGCGATGGCCTTCCATCCGGGAAACCATCAGCATGAGCAGCGGGTCACCCCGTTGCGTCGCCGACCGCGCGAACGGCTGGCCGGTGGCCTGTTCCAAGCGTTCACCCGCGTCGCGGGTTTCCGTCCAGGGCTCCTTCCCGAGCACATGCGACGCCAGTTGCGCATCATCGGCATTCGCGACGAGCAACTCGATCGCGTGCTGCCAACGCTTCGCACACTTGCGGACTGGCCCTATGCGTGGGAGGCCG
The DNA here is from genome assembly GCA_039811765.1 of Thermoleophilia bacterium. Lineage (GTDB taxonomy): Bacteria > Actinomycetota > Thermoleophilia > Gaiellales > SKUG01 > JAGQUL01. The sequence continues at coordinate 9,999 of JBDHZF010000052.1, forward strand.
AAGGCGATGCGCGCGCCGCCGAGCGCGACTGGTCCTCGGCGTTCGCGGCGTATTACGTCGCCCAGCGCATCCTGCTCGCGTCTTCTCCGCTCAAAGATCGTCTGTACTCGCTCGCGGTCGATGCGTACGCGCGCGTGGACCAGCCGCAGCTCGAGCGCATCGAAGCGCGCAACGCGGCCGGCGAGCGGATCGTCGGCTACTTGCAGTTGCCCGAAGCCGCCGAACACGGCGGCCGCGTGCCGTGCGTGCTGATCGCCCCCGGGATCACCGGCACCAAGGAAGAATTGCACTCCTTTGCGATGCCGTTCCTGCGACGCGGCGTCGCCGTTGCGCGGATCGACAATCCCGCGTACGGCGAAACCGAAGGCGTGCTCACGCAGACTTCGGTCGTCAACGCGCGACACGTGCTCGATGAGCTGGCGAACGATCCGCGGCTGGATCCGGACTCGCTGCATCTGTACGGCATGAGCTTGGGCGCGAACTTCCTCACCGAGGCCGCGCTGGATTCGCGCGCTGCGACTCTGTCGCTCATTTGTCCGCCGTTCCAACCGTCTCGATACTTCGATCGGCTGCCCACCCTCAACGTGGTCGCGCTCCAACACTCGACCGGGCTCTACGACCTCGACGCGCTTCGTGCGTTCGTGGCATCCAACGATCGCGTCGCCACCGTGCCGAAGCTCACGCAGTCGATTCGACTGTTCCACGGTGGGCGAGATTCGACCGTTCCAGTCGAGGACGCGCACTTGTTCGTGGCGTCGCTGAACGCCCCGTCGGCGTTGACGATCTACGAACGCGATCACCACAACTGTCTCGAGCATCTCGACGAGATCTCGGCGCACGTGCTGGAGTTCGTCGCCGATCCCGAAGCAACGTGCGCGCTCGCAGCGACGACGCGGTCGATCGACGAAGCGGCAACGATCCATCCGAGCGACGAGGACGCGATCGCGGCGCGCGCAGGATCGATCCCGCGACGGCGGCTCGCTCGCTTGCCGTTCTTGCTACCGGGCGTTCGCCCCCGAGTTTCCGACTGACGCATCCGCCACGCCCGCGGTCGCGTCGAGCGCGTGCTCGAGGTCGCGCAGCAAATCGTCGACATGCTCGATGCCGACGCTGATTCGAACCAGATGCGCCGGCACCTCCAGCGGCGATCCCGCGACCGACTGGTGCGTCATCAGCCCAGGAAGTTCGATCAGGCTCTCGACGCCACCGAGGCTTTCCGCAAGCGTGAACACGCGCGTTGCGGCGCACAACGCCTTGGCGCGCGCCTGGCCGCCCGCGGGCATGAAGCTGATCATCCCGCCGCCCGCGCGCATCTGGCGTTGCACGACGGCGTGATCGGGATGCGATTCGAGGCCCGGATACAACACGCGCTCCACATCGTCGCGCGCCTCGAGCATGCGCGCGGTCGCAAGCGCGTTTTCGCAGTGGCGATCCATGCGCACGTGCAGCGTCTTCAATCCGCGAGTGACGAGCCACGCGTCCATCGGGCCTGGCACCGCGCCCACGGCGTTCTGCAAGAACCGCAACTCCTCGGCAAGCGAGTCGTCGTTGACGACGAGCGCGCCGCCGACCACATCGCTGTGCCCGCCGAGATACTTGGTCATCGAATGCGCGACGATGTCCGCGCCGAGCGCGAGCGGTTGCTGCAGGTATGGCGTGGCGAACGTGTTGTCGACCACGAGGCGCGCGCGGTGCGCGTGCGCGACCTGCGCGACCGCCGCGATGTCCACCACGTTGAGCAACGGATTCGTTGGAGTCTCCACCCACACGAGCTTCGTGCGGTCGGTCATCGCCGCAGCGAGCGCGTCCATGTCGCGCATGGCGACGAACGTGAATTCTATGCCGGCGTGCCGCTGCAGCACCTTCGTGAAAATGCGGTACGTGCCGCCGTACGTGTCGTTGATGCAGACCACGTGGTCGCCGGGACTGAGCGTTTGCAGCACGGTGCTCGTCGCCGCCATGCCGCTCGCGAACGCGATCGCGTGATCGGCGTCCTCGAGCGCGGCGAGTTGGATCTCCAGCGCGCGACGCGTGGGGTTGTCGGTTCGCGAGTAGTCGTAGCCCGCGAACTCGCCCACGCCGTGCTGCACGTACGTGGAGTTCATGTAGACGGGTGCGATCACCGCCCCGGTCGTGGGATCGGGATCTTGACCCGCGTGGATCGCGCGCGTGCCAAAATGCTGGCCGTCGTATTCGCTGGCGCGTCGCCGGCGCGGGTGCCCGTGATTCGCGGATTCGTTGCTCACAATGCCACCCCCGCCGCTTCCAGCAGTTCATGCGCCACGTTGGGACTGAGCTCGCGCGCTTCGTCCGCGCTGATCAGTCCTTTGTCGAGCAGCCACTCGGGATTGAACACCTTGCTCAGGTAGCCACGCCCGGTGTCTGGCAACAGGCACACGACGCGCTTGCCTTCGCCGAGTTCGCGCGCGATCTGCAACGCGCCGAACAGCGCCGTGCCGCCGCTGCCGCCGGTGAGGATCGCTTCTTCGCGAGCGAGCCGGTTCGCGGCCAGGAAGCTGTCCCGGTCTTCCACGGTGATCCAGCGATCGACGATGTCGTATTGGAACGTGCCGGGCCAGAAGTCTTCGCCGATGCCTTCGACGAGGTACGAATGAACGTCCTCGGGCGTCACGTAGATCGAACCGGGCGGATCGCAGCCGATGACTTGGATCGACGGATCCTGCTGTTTGAGGTACGTGCCGATGCCGGTGGCGGTGCCGCCGGTGCCCACGCCGCACACGAACGCGTCGAGGCGACCGTCGACCTGCTGCCACAGCTCGGGGCCTGTGGTCTCGAGATGCGTGCGCGGGTTGGCTTGGTTCTCGTACTGGTTGAGCTTCACGGCGTTCGGCAGCTCGGCCGCGAGCCGATCGCTCACCGAATAGTAGGAGCGTGGGTCGTCCGCTTCCACCTGCGTGGGGCACACGACCACTTCGGCACCGTACGCGCGCAGCAGGTTCTGCTTCTCGAGGCTGATCTTGTCGGGCATCACGAACACGCAGCGGTAGCCGCGCGCGATCGCGGTCATTGCGAGTCCAACGCCGGTGTTGCCGCTCGTGGGCTCCACGATCGTGCCGCCCGGCTTCAGCGATCCGTCGCGCTCGGCGGCGTCGATCAGGCGAGCGCCGATGCGGTCTTTCACCGAGTAGCCGGGGTTGAACATCTCGAGCTTGAGCAGCAGTTCGGCCATGCCGGGTTCCTGCAAGCGCTGCAATCGCACGAGCGGCGTTTCGCCGATCAGATCGGTAATGACGGGGAATTCGGACATGACCGAATCCTACCGATCCAGTCGGGATAGCGCGACGAGGTCAGGCAGCGAGATCGCTGTCGTGGACCCGGTAGTTCGACGCGGGATCCTTCAGAAAAGTCGCCCACGCCTGAACCTGTTGCGCGCGATCGATGCGCGTTGCCGCAGGCGTTGCACGCCCGGCCATGAGCTCGTCGGCGAGCTCGGGCCGGTCGACGAAGACGTTGCGGGTGCCTTGGATTGCTTGGATCATGTCGTTGCGACGCAGCTCGTCCGCGTCTGGAAGGTGCGCGGCGTTCCACGCGAGGAGTGTTGGCAGCGATTCGGTGAAGCCGCTCGGGTCGAAGTCGGTGCCGATCTCGCTGCCGGTTCCGTAGCGTTCGTAGGCATACATGAGCGATCGAGCGATCACGCCCTTGACCGCGTCGCGTGGTTCGAACACGAGACGCCCGTTCGTGTCGAAGCCGACCGAACCCGAGCCAGCGGGGATGCGAAACGGCGCCGCGCCGTCCTGCGCGTCGACGACCGCGCCGAACGGCAGATGCCACCGGTACTCGTTCACCTTCTGGTTCGTGGCTTGGATGTGATGCAGGTCCGTTCGCAGTCGACCGACGGCGCCTTGGCTTTGTGGCCACAGATGCTCGGCGTTCACGTTGTGCGCGTTCGCGCTCGCTCTCGAATCGACGCCGACGAGTGCTTGCCCCGTGTAGATGTCGGTCGCCCAATCGCTTCCACCGGACCGGCCAAGCTTGGCGAACATCTCGTCTCGCGCCGGGGCGTACCCGAGCGGCCGGTCGGTCGAGTCCCACAGCTTCCGCAACCCATCGGCGAGCGCGTCGCCATGAAGTCCGTCGACGGGGGCGAAGTAGGCGTCGGCCGCGGACGTCGACGCGTGCGGGAGCGAAGGAGCGAGGATCATGGCGAAACGGTACCCGCCGGAAAGCCGCGTCGGGATCTCGAACGCGGCGACTGTGGCCGCCTCGGTCAGCTCGCTGGCCGTGCGGGACCTTCTCCAGTCGCACGCGCCGCGAGCCGTCGCAGTCGAATCGCGACGCCGACCGTGGTGATCGCCACGGCGGCCCCGACCGCGTTGCACGTCCACAGCACCACATCGTCGTTCGACAGTCCGTAGATCACCCACATGCATAGCCCGACGATCAGCAACAGGAAGTAGCCGATCGACACGTCGTCGGACGTGCCCGTCACGAACATGCGGCGAATCTGCAGACACGGGCTGAGCGCGACCATCAAGCCGGTGATCGTCGTGATCGTCTTGAGCACGTCGTGCGTGTCCATCAGTGACGGAAGTGTCGACGGTGCGTGAAGACCATCGGGATCCCCGCGTCGTTGCACAGCTTGATGATCTCGTCGTCGCGGTCGCTGCCGCCTGGCTGGATGATGCCCGCGATGCCCGCGTCGATGGCGAGCTGCACCGCGTCGTCGTAGCCGAGGAACGCGTCGCTCGCAAGCATGGCGCCGGACGCGCGATCGCCCGCCTTGGCGAGCGCCTGCTGCAGCCCATCATGCCGAGATGCATGGGTGCCGGCGATGCCCATCGTCACGAGGTCCTTGGCGAGCACAATCGCATTGGAGCGCACCCAACGCGAGACGCGATAGGCGAACACCATGTCGCCCCACTGTTGCTCGCTCGGGGCGACGGACGTCATCACGTCCATGAACTCGCGCTCTTCGAGATCGAGGTCGTGATCCTGCACGAGCAGACCGCCGATCACCCGACGCAGGTCCTTCTCCCCCGGGCTCTTGGTGCGCCGCTCTTGATCCACGAGCACGCGAAGGTCGGGCGCGTGCTCGGCGAGGATCGCGCGGGCGTCCTCGTCGTAGCCGGGCGCGAACAGCACGTCGAAGCGGTGGTTGGCGATCGTTCGGGCCGCCTCGATGTCCACCGGGCGATTCATCGCCACCACGCCGCCGTAGCTGGACGCTTCGTCCGCCTTGAACGCGAGGTCGAACGCGTCGGATCCACCACGAGCGGCGGCGACGCCGACGGGCGATTCGTGCTTGACGATCACGCAGCTCGGAATCGTGAAGTCCGACGCGACCTGTCGCGCGACGTTGAGATCGGCGAGGTTGTTGAACGTGAGGTCGTCGCCGCCGAGCTGCTCGACCATGCTGAGCAGGTGGCGTCGAGCGCCGACTTCCACGTAGTACGCGGCGCGCTGGTGCGGGTTCTCGCCGTGGTCGAGGTCCGCCATCTTCACGTAGTCGCGAAGCAAGTACGTGGGAAAATCCTCCGCGTCGCTGAACCAGTTTGCCACGGCGAGCTCGTAATGGGCGGTCGCGTCGAACGCGCGACTGGCGAGCAGGCGGCGCGCCTCGTAGCCGGGATCGCCGTCGGTGGCGCGAAGTTCCTCGAGCACGAGCGGATACACCTCGGGATCGGCCACGACCAGAACGCGTTCGAAGTTGCGAGCGGCGGCGCGAAGGATTCCGGGGCCTTCGATGTCGATGGCGTCGAGCACTTCCTCCTCGCGCAGGCCGCGGCGAGCGGCGGTGCGCTCGAACGGCGCGAGGTTGACGACGACGAGATCGAAGCCGGTGGCGTCGCCGTCGGCGCCACGCCATTGCAACGCCGCGCTCAGCTGCGGATGCATCGTTTGGGCCGGTCCGTTGCCGACGAGCGCCTTCGCGCCGATCAGTTGCTCGACCCCTTGCACGTCGAGTCCGGCGTCACGTAGGTAACCGACGGTGTCGTCGGCGGCAACCACCTCGACGTCCATCTCCTGCAACGCTCGCACGAACTCCTCCAGTCCATCCGTGTCGTGCACGGAAACGAGTGCGCGTCGAACTTGTGCCATGGGGTCGCTCCTAGTCGCTCTGGCCGCGCACGCCGAAGCTCGCGCGTGCGCGTGATGGAACGGGCCTTCCCCGCTCGCGCGTGCTTCAATCAGGGCCGCACGACGCGTCGAGTTCGGCGAAGATCGCCGCGATGCCGCCGGGTGCCCATCCGGGGTCGCACAACTGGCGCACGCGATCGAGCCCGATCAGCTCCACCACGGCTGGACGATCGGCGAGCGCCGCGGCGAAATCGCTGCGCGATCCATCGCGCACTTCCGCGGCTGCCGACTGCACGGTACGGTAGGCGTCGTCGCGAAGCATGCCCGCGGCAACGAGTTCGAGCAGGACGCGCTGCGACGCGATCGTGCCACGTTGCGCGGCGACGTTCGCGCGCATGCGAGCCTCGTCGACCACGAGCCCGTCGATCAGCCACGTGACCTTCGACTGCAGGTAGTCGGTCACGAGAAAGCTGTCTGGCAGGATCACGCGCTCGATCGACGAGTGCGAGATGTCGCGCTCGTGCCAGAGCGCGACGTTCTCGACGGCTGCGTTCGCGTTCGCCCGAACGAGCCGCGCGAGACCGCATACTTGCTCGCTCACGATCGGGTTGCGCTTGTGCGGCATCGCGCTCGAGCCCTTTTGTTCGCGCGCGGCGAACGGCTCGTTCGCTTCGCCCACCTCGGCGCGTTGCAGATGACGTATCTCGAGCGCGATGCGCTCGAGCGTCGCCGCGTGCAGCGCGAGCGCTTGCAACAACGCCGCGTGGCGGTCCCGCTGCACGATCTGCGTGGCACTGGGATCGCGCTGCAGCCCGAGCTGGTCGAGCACGCGCCGCTCCACGGCCGGTCCAACGCCTGAATACGTGCCCACCGCGCCGCTCAGCTTGCCGACTGCGATGCCCCCCATCGCGTCGACGATGCGTTGGTTGTCGCGACCCAGTTGGTGCCACCAACCCGCGAGCTTCGCGCCGAAGGTCGTGACCTCGGCCGGCATGCCGTGCGTGCGCCCGAGCATCACCGTCTCGCGATGCTCGACGGCGCGCTGGAGCACCGCGTCGCGAAGCGTCGTCAGGTTCGCGAGCACAGAGACGCTCGCATCGCGCAGCGCCATGCCGAGCGCCGTGTCGACCACATCGCTCGACGTGAGTCCGAAGTGCACCCAGCCAGCGGCGCCGGGCGCGTCCTGCGCGATCACGTCCACGAACGCGGCCACGTCATGCCGCGTCTGCGCTTCGCGCTCGAGCACGCACGCCACGTCCACGCTCGTCAGCGCCTCGAGCGCGTCGGCGGCTTCGATTGGCGCGATGCCTTCGTCCGCCATCGCGCGCAGGGCGGCCTGCTCCACGC
>JBDHZF010000053.1:0-17246 GCA_039811765.1 Thermoleophilia bacterium
GCGGCAAGACAAAGACTGAGGCACTGAGGATGCTCAAACGCAAGATCACGCGCCGAATCCACACCGCCCTCATCCGCGATTTCGCGGCAGAACAAGCCCCTGGCTTGACATAGGAGCAACGTGTGGCGCATCACGATCCATCACTCGACGCGGAGACGCTTCGCGCGCAGCTCGACCTTCGCTGGCCGGACGCGACGGGCACGCGCCGCGCGACGACCGACGAGACGCACCGGTTGGCGCTGGTGCACCCCCAGTACGATGGGTTCATCACGCTCGAAGTGCAGGCGCGAACGGATCTCGACGGCGTGTTCGTGCTTCCCGATCCGGTGCTCGATCGGGTCGTGACGAGCCATCACCGAACCGGACCTATTGCGCGCGAGCAGGTGTTGCCGATCGATCTGGAATTGCATCCTGGCAATGTCCACGAACATGGCACGACCGGATTGCTGCGACTCGTCGACGCATCCGGCGAGGACGTGTGCGAACCGGTGCGCCTCACGCTTGGCGCCGACCCCACGCTCTCGTGCGTGCTCGCGGGCGCGGTGGACGGACCGTTCGCCGCGACCGAGGAGTTCGCTGCCGCGGTCGACGACCTGCTCGCGGGTCGCGTGTCTGCACGCAAGCTCGCGCGCCGCATCGATCATGGCGACGAGGTCGCTCCCGAGGCGCCGGCCAGTCCGAAACGATGGTGGCGCAGGTGACCGACCCATCGCGCGATTCGTCCACCACAGCGGAACTGCGCGGCGAGCTGTTCGGCGTGCACGTGCCCGAGCTGCAGCTGCCGGCCGATGAGTATCGAGCAGCGTTCGCCGCGGCCGACTTGCAGCCCGGCGAGCGATATCTGGAGCTGGGCAGCGGTCACGGCGTCGGGCTCGTGATCGCGGCCTCACAGTTCGGCGCGAACGCCACTGGCGTGGAGTACTTGGACGATGCCATCGAGCGGGCGCGCCACGCGGCGCAACGCGAGGGCGTGTCCGATCGGGTGACGCTGTTGCACGAGGACCTGCGTCGCGTTGATCCAACGCCGTTCGACGTGGTCTCGATGCACTTGGGCCCCGCGTTCCACGACGTGCTCGCCGCGCGGCTCGAGCGACTGCTCGCGAAACACGCGCGGGTGATCGCGGCCGGGTGGCGCGTGCCGGGCTGGCGGCCCGTTCCCGACAGCGAGGACGCGTGGGACGGCGGCTACGTGTACCGTCCCGCCGATCCGCGGATGCAGGCGAGCTGGGGCGATCGGTTCGACGAAACCGGCGACTTGCCGTACGTGGAACTGCTCGTGCACGCCGACTTGGAGAGCATCGAGCCGCGTGTGGACGGCGTGCCCGCGAGCGATCGCGTTGCCGTCGACCGATCGAACGCCACGCGCGGCACGACCGTGCTCGTGCGGCTGCCGGATCGAGGCGAACTCTCGATCTGGGCTCGGTGTCGCGCGGGACGATTCACGCAGCGCGGCCCGACGCTCGCGCGCGTGACGTGAGAAGCGAACGCAACAATCGCCCTACAATGCACGCCATGGATGACTTGCTGCATCATGTGCTGCGCGAGCACGGTACCGAACGTCCCGGCTCGTCGGCGCTGAACCACGAGTGGCGAAGCGGCACGTACCGATGCCGCGGCTGCGGTTCGCAGCTGTTTCGCGGCGAGGCGAAGTTCGATGCTGGGTGCGGCTGGCCGAGCTTCACCGATCCGGCCACGATCGAACGGGTGCGAACGTTCGAGGACCGCTCGCACGGCATGGTGCGCACCGAGGTTCGCTGCGCGAGCTGCGACGGCCACCTCGGGCACGTGTTCCCCGACGGGCCCGGCGAATCCGGAGACCGCTACTGCATCAACGGCGTCGTCTTGGAGTTCGTACCGGACGAGGCGTGAGCGCGAGGTCGATCGCGTCAGGCAACGCGCGCGGCGCGATTCGCCAGATCGAGCAGCGTCACGGCGATCAAGTCGCCGTTGCCTTCGAGCACCTTCGGGTTGATCTTGTCGTACGTGTCGCGCGAGGAGTGGTAGTTGGGGTCCTGCTTGTCCACACCGGACACGGACACGCCGAAGTCGATCGCCGGAATCCCCGCGGAGTCGAAGGAGGCGTGGTCGCTGCGCGAGTGACGTTCGTCGTACTGCACGGCGCTGAGGCCCGTGCGCAGCGCCACGCCCTTGAGCGCGTCCGCGAGCGCGTTCGGTGTGCGGATGCCCAAGTCGAATCCGACTTGGCCGAACTGCGAGCCGACCATGTCCATGTTGAGCATCGCGATCGTGCGCGCGGAATCGGCGCCGTTCGCGCGCACGTGCGCTCGTGATCCGAGCAGGCCTGCTTCTTCGCCGTCGAACCACACGAGGCGAATGTCGTTGCGCGTGTCGATGCCGGCGAAGTTCTTCGCGAGCTCGATCAGCGTGGACGAGCCCGACGCGTTGTCGTTCGCGCCCGGCGCGCCGCGCACGCTGTCGAGGTGCGCGCCCGCGACCACCAGCTTGCGCTCGCCGTCCGGCGCGCTGCCGCGGCGCTCCGCCACCACGTTGTGGAGCTTGCCGCGCATCCAGCCGGAGCTGTCGAGCTCCTCGAGGTGCACGTCCCATCCCGCGTCGCGAAGCTGCTGCATCACGTACTCGGCGGCCTTGTCGTACGCCGCGCTCTTCCACACGCGCGGCGCGCGATTGAGCACGTCGATGTGCTGCATCGTCGAACGCGCGTTCATGCGGTCGATGAGCGTGCGCTCCTGATCGCTCTCGCCAACGGCGGGCGCGGTCAGCGGCGCGAGCGTCGGCGTGAACTTTGCGGTGGTCGTCATCGTGGCGACTGCTGCATCGATGCGCATGTGCGTTCCTCCCCGTGCACGACGCGCATCCCACTGCGCGATCGGACCGCGCAAGTATGCAGCGCCGACTCCGCGCACGCTACTGTCGCCCACGGCCGAAATCATGGCCCGTGCAGGAGGTTTGGATTCTGGACGCCCGAACGGCCCCGGTAGTGTTGGCGTGCGCGCACGTTTGCTCGCCGCAGCCAAGCACGATCACGACTACCCTGCCAAGAACGCCCAAAATCGGCATCGGCATCAGGCAAGGCACCAACTACCCTGCGCACAACGCCCGTGCTGGGCCTCGTCAGCAGGCAAGTCGACGCTTCGGCACTCCCCACGCGATGCATCCCGCACCCGCACGCTGGTACCCTTCTCGGGTGAGCACCTCCTCCCCCTCCCCCTCGTCCCCTGCGGGCAGCGCGACGCGCGACGACATCCGCAACATCGCCATCGTCGCCCACGTCGACCACGGAAAAACCACGCTCGTGGACGCGATGCTGCGCCAGACCGGCGCCTTCCGCGAGAACCAGCAGGTCGACGACCGCGTGATGGACTCCATGGACCAGGAGCGCGAGCGCGGCATCACGATCCTCGCCAAGAACACCGCCGTGCAGGTGGGCGACGTGACGATCAACGTGATCGACACGCCGGGCCATGCCGACTTCTCCGGCGAGGTCGAGCGCGGCCTGGCGATGGTCGACGGCGTCGCGCTGCTCGTGGACGCCGCCGAGGGCCCGCTGCCCCAGACCCGCTTCGTGCTGCGCAAGGCGCTCGAGCGCGGCCTGCCGATCGTGGTGGTCGTGAACAAGGTGGACCGCCACGACGCGCGCCCCGCCGAGGTCGTGGACGAGGTATACGACCTGCTCATCGACCTCGGCGCCGACGACGAGTTCGTGCTCGACGTGCCCGTCTGCTACGCCATCGCACGCGACGGCAAGGCCGGCCCCGCGCCGGACGAGCTCGCCGACGACCTCACGCCGCTGTTCGACCTGCTGCTCACCCGCGTTCCCGCGCCCACCTACGACCCGGCCGCGCCGCTGCAAGCGCTCGTCACCAACCTGGACGCGTCCCCCTACCTGGGCCGCATCGCCCTGCTGCGCGTCGTCAACGGCGAGATCCGCAAGGGCCAGCAGGTGGCGTGGTGCCGCGAGGCCGACGAGGCGAGCGACGACGCCGGCCACGCCGACATCGTGCGCGCCAAGGTGGTAGAGCTGCTCGTGACAAAGGCGATGACGCGCGAGCCGGCGGAGACCGCGCGCGCCGGCGACATCGTCGCGATCAGCGGCATCGAGGAGATCACCATCGGCGACACCATCGCCGACATCGACGACCCGCGCCCGCTGCCGCGCCTCACCGTGGACGAGCCGACGATCGGCATGGAGTTCTCGATCAACGACTCGCCGCTCGCCGGCGCGAGCGGCAAGAACAAGGTCACCGCGCGCATGCTCAAGGAGCGCCTCGACCGCGAGCTGATCGGCAACGTCGCGATCCGCGTGCGCGACCTCGGCCTGCCGGATCGCTGGGAGGTCCAGGGCCGCGGCGAGCTGCAGCTGGCCGTGCTCGTGGAGAGCATGCGCCGCGAGGGCTACGAGCTCACCATCGGCAAGCCGCGCGTGCTCACCCGCGAGGAGGACGGCAAGACGTACGAGCCGCTCGAGCTCGCGGTGGTCGACGTGCCCGAGGAGCACGTCGGCGCGGTCACGCAGCTGATGGGCGCCCGCAAGGGCCGCATGGTCGACATGCAGAGCTTCGGCGCCGGCTGGTCGCGCGTCAGCTTCGAGGTGCCCGCGCGCGGGCTGATCGGCTTCCGCACCACGTTCCTCTCCGAGACCCGCGGCACGGGTCAGATCCACTCGCACTTCCACTCGTGGACCCCGTGGATGGGCGAGCTGCGCCTGCGCCAGTCCGGATCGCTCGTGGCCGATCGACCCGGGCCGGCCACGCAGTACGCGATCCTCAAGCTCGAGGATCGCGGCACGCTCTTCGTGGAGCCGACCGACGACGTCTACGAGGGCCGGATCGTCGGCGAGCACGTGCGCCCCGAGGACCTCGACGTGAACATCGTGCGCGAGAAGCACCTCACCAACCACCGCTCCGCCACCGGCGACGAGCTCGTGCGCATGAACCGCGCACGCGTGCTGAGCCTCGACGAGGCGCTCGAGTTCATCCGCGAGGACGAGTGCGTGGAGGTCACCCCGGACGCGATCCGCCTGCGCAAGTCGATCCTCGCGGCCGGCGCGCGCCAGAGCGCGAAGGCGAAGGCCAAGAGCCTCAACGCGAACGCTTGAGCGCCATGTGCTGAACCGGGTAGGGTGCCGCGAATGGACTCGACCCTCGCCACACCACAGCCCGCTACCGAAGGCCCGGCCGCAAGCGTGACCGGCGCCGTGAAGACCTATGGAAAGGGCGAGACCGCGGTCACGGCGCTCGACGGCGTCGACCTGCAGCTCGAGCGCGGCGGCTTCACCGCGGTGATGGGCCCCTCCGGCTCCGGCAAGTCGACGCTCATGCACTGCATGGCGGGACTCGACACGCTGACCGACGGCTCGGCGAGCATCGGCGGGCAACGGCTCGACGAGCTCAACGACACCGCGCTCACGAAGCTGCGCAGGCGCAGCGTCGGCTTCGTGTTCCAGGCGTTCAACCTGATCCCGACGCTCACCGCCAAGGAGAACATCGAGCTGCCGCTGCGGCTCGACGGCGACTCGCCGGACGCCGATTGGATGCGGACCGTGGTCCAGCGGCTCGGGCTCGCCGACCGGCTCTCGCACACGCCGGGCGAGCTGTCGGGCGGCCAGCAACAGCGTGTTGCGGTGGCGCGCGCGCTCGTCTCGCGGCCCGACGTGATCTTCGCCGACGAGCCCACCGGCAACCTCGACACGACCAGCGGCGCGGAGGTGCTCGCGCTGCTGCGCGCCGCGGTCGACGACTACGGGCAGACCATCGTGATGGTCACCCACGATCCGAACGCGGCGAGCGTGGCCGATCGCGTGCTGTTCCTCGTCGACGGGAAGATCGTGGAGACGGTCGAGCGACCGACGGCCGACACTGTATTCGAGACCCTGCGCCGCCTCTCCGCTGCCGCGCCGTCGTCGGAGGGCTGACACGTGCTGCTCGTCTCGATCAAGGGCGTGCTCGCGCGCAAGCTGCGCCTGCTGCTGACCAGCATCGCGATCGTGCTCGGCGTGGGCTTCGTGTCCGGCGCGTACTTCCTCACCGACGCGATGCAGAGCTCGTTCGACGACATCTTCGCGCAGTCGAACGCGGGGATCGACGTGGAGGTGCGCACCACGCAGTACGTCGAGCTGTCGGAGGCCCAGAACCAGGGCAGCGCCGTTGCGATCGACATGTCGAAGGTGGGCGTCTCGCCCGATGCGCTCGAGAAGATCCGCGCCGTCGACGGCGTGCGCAAGGCCGAGGGAGTCGTGTTCGAGCTGGGCGCGCAGCCGCTGGGCAAGGACGGCAAGCCGATCACCCAGGTCGGCCCGCCGGCGTTCGCCGCCGGCTGGAACGACGAGGCCGGCGACATGCAGGTGCTGCGGGTCGTGAAGGGCCGCGCACCGAAACGTGGTGAGCTGCTGCTCGACAAGGCGTCGTACGACAAGAGCGGCTTCAAGGTCGGCGACAAGGTCGACGTGCTGATCCAGGGCGGCGCGAAGCAGGAGACCTTCACGCTCTCGGGAGTCGTCGCGTTCGGCGATCGCGACAACCTGAACGGCGCCTCGATCACCGTGTTCGACACCCCGCAGCTGCAGGAGCTGCTCGACATGGACGGCCGCTTCAGCGCGGTCGATGCGGTTGCCGCGCCCGGCGTGTCGCAGGACGAGCTGCGCGACCGCATCGCGGCCGCGCTCGGCACGGACTACGACGTGTCGACCGCGCCCGAGCTCACGCAGGAGCAGAGCGACCAGGCCAACCAGAGCTTCATCAAGTACCTGCGCTACGTGATCCTCGCGTTCGCGTTCGTCGCGGTGTTCGTCGGCGCGTTCACGATCTTCAACACGTTCACGATCATCGTGGGCCAGCGCATGCGCGAGTTCGGCCTGCTCCGGGTGCTCGGCGCACGCGGCAGCCAGGTCCTCGGGGTGGTCACGCTCGAGGCGCTGGTCGTCGGGGTGGTGGCCTCCACGATCGGCATCGCCGTGGGCTATGGCGTGGCGGCGCTGCTTCGCGTCGCGCTGAACGCATTCGGATTCGAGCTCGCGAGCGACCCGTTCCCGGTGCACGCACGGACGATCCTGGTGAGCTACGCGGTCGGCGTGCTCGTGACCCTGGTCGCATCGCTCGTGCCGGCCTGGCGCGCATCGCGCCTGACGCCGCTCGAGGCGGTGCGCGCCACCACGGCCTCCAGCGATCGCGGCTGGAAGGCGCCCGTCGCGGGCGCCGTGCTGTTCGTCGTCGGATCGGCGTTCGTCGCGCATGGGTTGATGCCGAGCGACGACGCCGGAACCAAGTCGATCCTGATCAGCATCGGCGCCGGCTTCCTCGTGGCGATCGTCGGGCTCGCGATGCTGTCGCGGCTGTTCATCGCGCCGGTCGCCCGGATGCTCGGCGTGGTGTTCGCGCGCGGCACCACCGGGCAACTCGCGCTCGGCAACGTGCTGCGCAACCGCAGCCGCGCGGCGACCACGGCGTCGGCGCTGATGATCGGCATGGCGCTCGCATCGCTCGTGCTCGTGTTCTACGCGTCGCTCCAGGCCACCGTGGACCAGCAGATCGAGCAGTCGTTCGGCGCCGACATCTCCATCTACAACTCGAGCTTCGGCGGCTCCACGCCCACGGTGAACGACGACATCGTCGAGAAGGCCAGGGACGTGCGGGGCGTCGACGAGCTCTCCACGCAGTATTCCGGCACCGCGATCGTGGGCCGCGCCTTCAACGTCGACGCCCAGCCCGTGCAGGCGCTCACCGCGTTCAGCGAGGGCGGTCTCGGCACGAACTCGGGCGTGGTGCGCGTGAGCATGAAGGACGGCGACGTCGACCCGGGAGCCGGCGTGCTCGTCAGCGAGGACTTCGCCGACGAGCACCACCTCCACGTCGGCTCGACGCTCCACCTGGCCTTCGCGACGGCGGACGCCGAGTCGCTGGAGGTCCGCGGCATCTTCGAGAACAGCCAGATCGTCGGCGCGCCGATCGTGGTCTCGAAGGCGACGTTCCTTCGCACGCAGCCCCCGCAGGTGCACGGCGCCACGTTCGTGGCGATCAACGTCGACGAGGGCACGAAGCCCGCCACCGTCGTCAAGCGCATCGACAAGGCGCTGGGCGACGACTCGAAGTTCATCGAGGCGCTCGACTCCGACGGGCTCAAGCAGCTGTTCCGCGACCAGCTCGCGCCGATCATCGGCATGGTGTTCGCGCTGCTGAGCCTGTCCGTGCTGATCGCGCTGTTCGGCATCGGCAACACGCTCGCGCTCAACGTGTTCGAGCGCACCCGCGAGATCGGCCTGCTTCGCGCGGTCGGCGGCACGCGGCGACAACTTCGACGCATCGTGCGCGTGGAGTCGGTGCTCGTCGCCATGTTCGGCGCGATCGTGGGCGTGCTCGTGGGCGTGGGCGCGGGCGCCGCGCTGATCAGCGCGCTGCACGACGAGGGCTTCGTGTTCGGCATCTCGATCGGAGCGATCGTGGGCGTGCTCGCGGGCGGGTTCCTCGCCGGCCTGCTCGCCGCCGCGCTCCCCGCACGACGCGCCGCGCGCATCGACGTGCTCGAGGCGATCGCGAACGAGTAGCGATTGCAGCGAATTCCGCACCGTTGCTGATAGTCTCGGTGGCGTGAGCGCACCCGAACCCCGCCGATTCGACGAGATCCCCGGCATCTCGACCACCACCTCCGACGCCCTCAAGGCGAAGGGGATCGAGACCACGTTCCCGATCCAGACCCTCGTGCTGGAGGACGCGCTGTCGGGCCGCGACATCCTCGCCAAGGCCCCGACCGGTTCCGGAAAGACGTTCGCGTTCGCGATCCCGATCGTCGAGCAGCTGCGCGTGGAGAACGGCCTGGGCGCCGTCGTGCTGGTCCCCACGCGCGAGCTGTGCGTGCAGGTCGTCGAGGAGTTCGAGATCCTGCTCGCGGCCAATCCGCTCAACGTCGCTCCGGTGTACGGCGGGACCAACCTCGAGACGCAGGCCAAGCGAGCCAAGGACGCGCACGTGATCGTGGCGACTCCGGGCCGCATGCTCGACCTGCTCGAGCGCCGTCTGCTCGACGTCTCGAACGTGCACGTCCTCGTGCTCGACGAGGCAGACCGGATGCTCGACATGGGCTTCCAGCCGCAGACCGATCGCATCGAGGCGCAGCTGCCGAAGGATCGCCACACGATGTTCTTCAGCGCCACCCTCGACGGGCGCGCAGGTCGCATCGCCAAGCGCTACACCCAGGAGCCGCACCGCTACGAGGTGGATCGCCCCGAGGGCGAGGAAGGCGTCATCGAGCATCGCTTCATCAAGGTGGGACGCGGCACGAAGATGGCCACGCTCGTGGAGCTGCTCGAGGCCGATCGCAACGAGCCCGGCCTCACGCTGATCTTCTCGCGCACCAAGCGCGGCGCGGACTCGCTCAACCGCGACCTCAACGCACGCGGCATCCCGACCGAGGCGATGCACGGCGACATGCCGCAGAACGTGCGCGAGAAGACGCTCGCGAAGTTCGAGCGCGGCGAGCTGAAGATGCTCGTCGCCACGGACGTGGCGGCGCGCGGGCTCGACCTCGACGACATCACCCACGTCGTGCACTTCGACGCGCCGGACGATCGCGCGGACTACGTGCACCGCTCGGGCCGCACGGGCCGCGCCGGCCGCACCGGCCGAGCCACGTGCCTGATCACCGACGAGGACGAGTACGTGATGGGCCGCGTGGCCGAGGACCTCGGCCTCGAGGAGGACTACCTCGCCGCGGGCCTGCGGATCATCCCGCCGCGCATGGCGTACTCGTCGAAAGGCAAGGCCGGAACGCGCCACCTCGCCGGGTGGGGCGCCAAGTCCACGCACACGCATAGGCGACCTGGCCCCCGTCGCTGAAGCTTCGCGCCGGGATCTGCTCAAGCGATCTTCACATCGCGTCGATCCTCCTTCGGGGAGTGGTGCGGGGCGACGAGGGGTGCTTCTGGCGTGTCCGATCAGGACCGAGCAATCGATGCTGCGACGCGTGCGCTGATGGACATGTTGTCGCCGATCGGCACGATCGACGCGCGTCCGCTGCTGGGCGCGTGGGCGCTGTACGTGGAGGATCGGATCTTCGCGCTCATGGCGAACGGTCGCGCGTACTTCCGCACCGGAGACGCGACGCTTTCGCGCTATTTGGACTGCGGATCTCGACCATTCGTGCATGAACGGACGAACGGCCGACGGTCGGTCCTGCCGTACCACGAGGTGCCCGACCACGTGCTCGCCGATCAGGACCTGGCGTGCGCTTGGGCCTACGACGCCGCAGCGGCGGCAGGCTGATCGGCACGTTGCGATCAAGTCCGAGCGACTACGGACCGATCATCTGGTGACGTGCTCGTTCGCCTCTCATACACGCGCGCACTCGCGGCGCTCGCAGCCGCGCTCGTGATCGTGGTCGCGGCATGGTCTGCCCAGCCGGCGTCCAGCGCGTCGTCCGGCTCGGTGAACCTGCAGATGACGATCGCCAGCGCCACCACGCTCGGCACGTGCTCGCCGGGCGCCGCAACCCGCTTCGGCACCGTGCTGCCCGGCACGTCGAACGTCACGTCGTCCGACTGCACCGTCACGTTCGGCTCCACGAACGACACCTCCATGCTGCGCGCCTACCAGAGCGACGAAGCCGGCAGCGCCATGTTCGCGATGACCGACGGCAAGCTCGACGCCGACTGGGACGGCCCCAGCGGCACCGGCAACGGGCAGTTCGTGGTGCCGGGGATCTGGCCGGACACGTCGTGGGACGTCAGCATGCCGCCGGTAGCGATGCAGCCCACCACCGGCAAGATGCTCTCGGCTGTGCGAGACGGGAACGAGCTCTGCCTGATGCGCTTCAACGAGGACGGCACGCTCGACTCGAGCTTCGGGGGAAGCGGCACCGGGATCAACTGCGAGACGTCTTTCCCGCACCGGCATGTCAGGTCGATCGTGCCGGCGCCCGACGGCAGCGTCTACGTGTTCGACGAGAACGACTGGACCTACGAGATGTACGTGCTCAAGTTCACGCCAAGCGGCGTGCTCGACGCCGCGTTCGACGGCCCCAGCGGCATCGGCAACGGCATCGTGGAGATTCCCAACCCGGTCGACTATGTCTACGTCGGGAAAATCCTGCTCCAACCCGACGGCAAGATTGTTGTCGTCGGCACGCGGCTCAACGGCGGCTACGTCGGAGCCGTCACTCGAATCATGCCCGACGGCACGCTCGACACGAGCTTCGGCGGCGGCGACGGCTACGCCAATTACGACGTTGGAGGCCACACGTGGTTCGACGACGCCGTGCTCCAACCAGACGGGAAGCTCGTCGTCGTGGGGCACGAGTGGATCGGCAACCAGGACTTCGTGGCGGGGCGGATCATGCCGGACGGCTCGCTCGACGCGACGTTCGACGGCCCCACCACCCCCGAGAACGGCTTGTTCAGCATTCCTGGACCGGGCACCGCGGAAGATCAAGCGTACGGCGTCGGGCTGGCGTCGGACGGCGACGTCGTCATCGCCGGGGCCACGGACGCCGGCGACGCCGATGTGCTCACCGTGCGTCTCCAAGGCACGGACGGCGCCTATGACGCGGCTTGGGACGGCCCGTCGGGAACGGGCAACGGCATGGCTCGCTACACGCTGACGGCGGGTGACGACGGCGCGACGGGCGTTCTCGTCGCGCCCACCGGCGAGATCTACGTCTCCGGGTACATGGGAGCTGCCGATTCCGATCCGATGTTGATGCGCCTCGACGAGTTCGGCAAGCTCGACACGCAGTTCGACGGCGACAGCGGCGCCGCAAACGGCGTGGTGCGCGTGACCAGCACGTCGTCCGACGACTCCATCCTCGGCATGGCGCTCGCGAGGGACGGCGACATCGTCGCCTCGGTGATCTCCGAAGCCGGCTCGCCCGACCAACTGCGGATGCTGCGCTTCAACGGGTCGACCGTGAACGACTACGACGACTCCGGCCTCGGCACCGACCACGACTGGACCGCCGCGAACGGGTTCTTCGGCATGTGCCTGAGCGCGTTCACCGGCACGAGCGCCGCTGCCACCTGGACCGCGCAAGCAGGCTGCCCGCAAGACGACACGTCGACGTACTGGCGGGCGGTGCCGCCACGCACCGGCGCGATCAAGGTGGGACAGATCGGCTCCGGCGCCGTCGACGGCAGCGCATCGTTCCGCTTCGCGCTCAACTCGCCGCTCGCCCAACGCGCCGGCCGCTACGCCGCGCCCATCACCTTCGAAGTGGTCGCGCCGGCGGCGTAGCACGCATCGCCGACGACGCGATCAGTCGTCGAGCGCGTCGACGTCGTCGCCCGCGGCGCGACGCCGCGTCGCCAGCCATCCGATCGCGCCCGCGGCAGCGCCGAGCGCGATGCTCGTTCGGGCCGGATGCGCCTTCGCGGCGTTCACCGTGCCGGTCGCGGCGCCTTTCGCGCGCCGCTTGGCCTGTGCCTTGGCTTGCCGGCGAGCGATCGGGAACACGAACTTGCTCACGACGTAGCCGATCATCGCGTATCGGGTCTTGTTGCGCATGGTCGTGCTCTCCCCGAATCGGGGACGCCCAAACCGTCAGGCCACGCCTGCGGGCTTGCGCTTGGGCGGCATGTGCACGACCTGCCCGAGCGCGTCGAGCGCGGCTTCCTTGATGCTCTCTGCGAGCGTGGGGTGCGCCTGGATCGAGAAGGCGATCGTCTCGATCGTGCTCTCGGCCTCCAGTGCCACAACACCGGCGCTGATCATGTCGCTCACGTGCCCGCCGACCATCACCACGCCGAGCAGCTCGTGCCAGCGATCCTCGTAGATCACCTTCACGAATCCAGTGGTGTCGCCGTAGATCTGCGCGCGGCTGTTCGCGGCGAAGGGGAACGTGCCGATGCGCACGTCGTCGCCGTACTCCTCGCGCGCCTGCGCCTCGGTGAGGCCCACCGCGGCGATCTCCGGATCGGTGTAGACCACGCGCGGCACGGCCTTGTAGTCCACGAGCGCGGAGTGGCCCATCGCGTTCTCGGCCGCGACCTCGCCCTCGCGGCTCGCGGTGTGGGCGAGCTGCCACTTGCCCGCACAGTCGCCGATCGCGAACACGTGCGACACGTTCGTGCGCATCTCCTCGTTCGTGGCGATGCCAGCGCGCGGATCGTAGCTCACGCCGGCGGCTTCGAGGTTGAGGTCCTTCACGTTCGGCACGCGTCCCGTGGCCACGAGCACGATGTCCGCCTCCACGCTGCCGGCGCCGCCTTTGGCATCGGTGAAGTGCGCGGTCACGCCGCTCGCGGCGCCCTCGAGTCGCTCCACCTTGCTGCCGAGCTGCAGCGCGACGCCCTTACGCTTGAGTTCCTTCTCGAGCGCCTTGCCGGCGTCGGCGTCCTCCATCGGGATCAGTCCCGGCAGCATTTCGATGACGGTGACTTCGCTGCCGAACGCCGAGTAAATGGACGCGAACTCGCAGCCGATCACGCCACCGCCGAGCACGATCACGCGCTTGGGCTGCGTCTCGAGCGCGAGCATGCCGGTGGAATCCACGCAGCGCTGGTCGTCGATGCCGGGGATCGGCGGGCGGGCGGGCAGCGATCCCGACGCGACGATTGCCTTGTCGAACGTGATCGCGTCGCCGTTCACCGACACGGTGTTGGCGTCCACGAACTGCGCGGTGCCATGCAGGTAGTCCACGCCGTTGGCCTTCACGAGACCACTCACGCCGCGCACGAGCCCTTGCACGACCTTGTCCTTGTTGCGCGCCGCCTTCGGAAAGTCGAGCTCCACGCCCGACGCCACCACGCCGAACTGCTCGGCCTTCTTGAAGTGGTCGAGCAGCCACGCGCTGTGGACGAGCGCCTTGGTGGGGATGCAACCCACGTTCAAGCACGTGCCGCCCGCGCCTTCGCGACTGTCGACGACGGCAACCTTCCCACCGAGCTGCGCGGCGCGAATCGCGGCCACGTATCCGCCGGGTCCGGCTCCGATGACGAGTACGTCGTAGTGGGCGCTCATGCTGTGCTGCTCCTGTCGGTTCGGGAAAGCGTTCGCGAATCATCCTAGTGCACACAGAACGCGCGCGCTCTCGCGTGCGCGCGCGAGGAAGCTCAAGCCGTGGTCGAACACGGCCGATGCGCACTGCGATGGCATCCGCGACTCATGCGACGGGAATCTGGCGGTGGTACCGACCACTGGTGTGGTCGCTCGCCATCGTGAGCGTGGGCCTGTGGCTGCTCGATGCGAGCCGGCCGAACGCAAGCGACACCGCGCTCGTCGTCATCCTCGTGATCTTGGGCAACCTCGCCGACCTGTTCGCCGTGCGCGTGCAGGCGGGCATGCGCGTCAGCGCCGCGCATTTCGCGGCGCCGTTCGCGGTGATCGCCACGAGCGTTCCAGGCGGTATCGCAGCCGCGTGCGGCTGCCTGCTCGGCCGCCTCGTCTTCAACCGTCGCGACTGGAACGGTTTCGACGTTGCGGTGAACGTGGTCGCCACGAGCGTTGCCGGCACGGTGTGGGAGCTGTCGAGCGCGCTGTCGGGAGACGCCATCGTGCTGCCGAGCGTGCTCACCGTGGTGGTGTTCGCGGTCACGCGCTCCACCATCAACCTCGGGTGGGCCGCCGAGGCGCGTTCGCGCGGCTTCGACATCCCCCCCGTCACCGTGCCGATCGGCCGGCTCATGCTCGCAGCCGCGCTGCTGTTCACCCCCGCAATCGCGCTCCTGCGCATCGAGAGCGGGGACGGCAGCAACGCCGCGGGCGCGCTCGCGCTGCTCGTGCTGCCGTTCGTCGCCACGCAGTTCCTGATTCGCCAATTCGGCCGCGAGCGCGATCTCAACGCGCGCCTCGAAGCGGCGAACTTGTCGCTCACCGAATCGCTCGTCAACGCTCTTGACGCGCGCGATCCCTACAGCGCTGGGCACTCGGTGGCGGTTGCCGTGTACGCGCGCGACCTCGCCGACGAGATCGGTCTCGCGCCGACCGACGTGCAGCGCGTGTACCTCTCGGGGCTGCTGCACGACATCGGCAAGATCGCCGTTCCGGACGCGATCCTGCGCAAGCCCGCGGCGCTCACCGCGCGCGAGTTCGACGAGATCCGCCTGCACCCCACGATCGGCGAGCAGATCCTGCTGCCGAGCGCGCACCTGCAGGACGTGCTGCCGGGCGTGCGCCACCACCACGAGCGCATCGACGGCAAGGGCTACCCGGATCAGCTGCGCGACGCCGACATCCCGCTGCAGGCTCGCATCATCGCGGTGGCGGACGCCTACAACGCGATGACCAGCGATCGTCCCTACCGCGACGCGATGCATCCCGAGCTCGCGCAGCGGATCCTCGTGCAGAACCAAGGCATGCAGCACGACCCGTTCCTCGTGAGCGCGTTCCGCCGGGTGCTCGCCACGCGCGACGCCGACTACGCGCTCGCGCGCGGCCCGGAGTTCGCCACCGCCACGCACCTGCGCGACCTGCTCGTGCGCAACGACGACGGCGACGCGACTGACACGCTATCCGCAGCCGCCTGACTCGCGCGGCCAAGTTTTTGCTCAAGTTCCAGCGTGCTCTGGCCGACAACCTTTGCGAACCACGAAAGGGCAAACCCGCCGCGAGGCGGGGGCGCAAAGCCACGGGCCTCGGCCACCGGCAGTCGCGAGAGCGGGCCGGGCGTCGAGGAAGCCGAGCTGCCGAATGGAGAGCAACCTCGAACGGGCAAACTCGCGGCGACGCGGAGGCGCAAAGTCGACGGACCTGCTCGCCGGGTTGGCGCCTTACACTAGGCGCTCGCCGGCGAACAGCAGGTGGCCGGACTACCGAAGGGACGCTCGTTGACGATGTTGACGACGGTCTCGAAAGGGGTCCTCATGCGGTGCATGTGGTTCACGGAGAGCAAGGCGATGGACGAAGCCACGGCGGTGGCGGAGTACCGGGCCTTCTCGCTCCGGTGCAGCTGCTGGCGCGCCGCAGACGAGTAGACCCGACGAGACCGCGGAAGATTTTCCACGGTCCTGCTCCTCCCCTCCCACCCCAGCGTATGGGCGGCTTCCCCCCTCCTCCTGCCCTCC
Organism: Thermoleophilia bacterium; assembly: GCA_039811765.1. Classification (GTDB taxonomy): domain Bacteria; phylum Actinomycetota; class Thermoleophilia; order Gaiellales; family SKUG01; genus JAGQUL01. The sequence goes on from JBDHZF010000053.1 coordinate 15,962, forward strand.
ACGCTTGCCGGCGGGTCGGCCCCCACAGGGCCGGCCCGCCAGTCGTTTCAATGACGCACGTGAAGCCGGTTCGGTTCAATTGCTTCCACCGACGGCCCACCGAACGTACAGGACGACCATCCCCACCAAGACCGCGATCATGGCCGCGCCGATACCCACGAGGATCCATCGAAGGCGCCGTGACCTTGCGTGGGCGCGAGTTCGGATCGGCCTTCGGCACGCGGGCACCAGCCACGAAGAACAGACTGGTGGCGAGCGGCCAGCAGACGTAATTCCATCCGGTACCGGAGTTGGTATCCAATACGGAGACGACAAGCGCGCTGGCCACGAGCACGATCGGTACGACATCGCGCCGCGGCGCCGCGATGGCGGTCGTGACCATCGCCAACATGATCACGAAAACGCTGCGAACATCAGCCGCAGGGCCGTACCGGAGCGGATTGGCGAAGTAGCCTTGGACGACCGCCACGACGCCGACGACACCAGCGGCCACGAGCAACGATGTCGTCCTGCTGCCGCCCCCGCGCCACAGTGCCAGGGCGAGCGCGAGCACTGCGATCGTGATGCCGACGAGCGACCAAATCATGCGGTCACAGCATCGAGGTCGGATCCTGCAGGTGCTCGACGAGCGTCTGCAGGAAGCGCGCGCCGACGGCGCCGTCCACCGTGCGATGGTCGCAGGTCAGGGCGAGCTTCATGATCGGGCGAACTTCGACGCGACGGTCGATCACGACCGGCGTGTCGACGGTGGCGCCCACGGCGAGGATGCCGGCCTGCGGCGGGTTGAGCACCGCGGTGAACGAGTCGATGCCCATCATGCCGAGATTGCTGATCGAGAACGTGCCGCCCTCGAAGTCGGCGGGCTGCAGCTTGCCGACGCGCGCCTTGCCGACGAGCGCCTTGCGATCCGCGGCGATCTCGCGCACCGTCTTCGCGTGCGCGTCACGGATCACGGGCACGACGAGTCCCGCGTCGGTGGCGACCGCAAGCCCGACGTGCGGCGCGTCGAACTGCAGGATCGAGTCCTCGTTCCACCACGCGTTCATCTGCGGATGACGACGCAGCGCGACGGCGACTGCCTTGGTGAGGATGTCACTGACGGTCGGCCTGACGTCACCCTCGCCCAAGCTCTTGAGCATGCGCGCGCGCAGCGCGTTCGCGGCGGTCATGTCGACGTCGCGGTTGAGGATGAAGCTCGGCGCGCTCCACGCCTCGCCCAGCCTGCGAGCGATCGTCTTGCGCATCGACGTGAGCTCGACGCGCTCCACGCCCGGCCCAGCCGGAC
>JBDHZF010000054.1:0-17144 GCA_039811765.1 Thermoleophilia bacterium
CGCGACGCGAGGCCGCGATGGGAGATCGTGAAGGTCATCGCGCTTCGGCTCCTTGCCTGCGACGCCACTCGTACAACGCGATGGACGCGGCCACGCCCGCGTTCACGCTCTCCACGCGCGGGTCCTGCGGGATGCGGGCGATCACGTCGGCAGCTTCGAGCAGCGCCTGGTCGACGCCGTCGCGCTCGCTGCCCGCGACGACGATCGTGCGCGAATCGAGCGGCGCGTCCCACAGGTCGACGGAGCCGGACGCGTCGAGCGCGACGACGCGAACGTCGGCGAGCGCCTGGACCGCGTCCACCTGCGAACCATCCACGCGAACGATCGGCGTGCGGAACACGGCCCCCATGCTGGCGCGCGCGGCCTTCCCCGAGAACGGGTCGGCGGTGCCCGGAAGCGTGAGCACGCCGCCGGCGCCGAACGCGGCCGCGGCGCGCACCACGGTACCGACGTTGCCCGGATCGGCGAGCCCTGCGAGCGCGACCCACGGACCGCGCCCGTCGGAAACTCCATCGGCAAACCGCCGTTCGGACGGTTGTTCGAACACGCCGATCACTCGAGGCGGGTGCGGCATCGCACTGACCGACGCCAAGAGCGCGGATTCGACCTGCATGATCGGGCACGAAACGAGTGCTGGATCGATCTCGGGCACGCGTTCCGCGTCCACGAGCAGCACGCGTGCCGCGGCTCCCGTCTCCAATCCGGCGAGGACGAGGTCCTCGCCCTCCACGACGAACGCGCGCTCGACGTCTCTCGCACGCCTGCGCTGCAGCTTGCGCACCAGCTTCAGCTGCGCGTTCTGCGAGCTGGTGACGACCGATTCGCTCACTCAGGCGCTGTCTCGCCCGAGCCGACGCGCACGGACCGCATGTCGACCACTCGATCGGGGGCGACGATCGCTTCGAGCGCGACGTGTTCACGCGTCCAGCGTTGCGTCGCGCCATTCGCGGCGAGCTGCTTCGCGGGCGCGAACACCACGCCGACGCCGAAGGGCGGGCGCATGAGCGGCGTGAGCGCATAGGCGCCGTCGCTGGCGTGCACGACGGCGATCGGCTGGGTGCCCCAGTACCCGCCCGTGGACACCCACGTGCCGGACGCCATGCGAGCCGCGGCCCGGATCGCGTCCTCGTACCCGCCTGTCACGTTCAGGAAGAACGGGTGCTCCACCGACATCGGGCCGGGCATCTCGCCCGTCGACCCCAACCGCCATCCGGGGACCAGCGACTTGCGGGTCGTGAAGCCGCTGCGATCGGTGTACACGTCGCGGCTCAGCACCACGCCCGTGAATGCTTTCGGATCGATGTTCATCGCGCGCTCGCCTCCGAACCGACCGGCGTCGACCGGAAGTCGACCCATTCCTTAGCGCTGACTACGGCTTGGAGCGACGCGCTCTCGCGAGTCCAAGTCGCTTCCAGACGACGGTGGTCGAGCTGGTCACGCGGCGCGAACACGACCCAGCTTCCGGATCGCGCCTCGAGCAGCGGCATGATGGCGTACGCGCCGTCGGCGGCTTGGATCACGGCAACGGGCTGCGATCCGGAGAGCACGTGGTTGTTGAGCGGCGTGCGCTGCGCCATCACGATCGCTGCGTGCAGCGCGTCCTCGAAGGCACCGGCCACCGGCGTGATCGACGGCGAAGCGACGCCTGCCGAGCCGGGCCACGACGCATCCTTCGTCACGCGCACCCCCGCGGCGAGGTGGTACGACGGCGCGCGCTGCTGGTGTGCGAGGGGACGGCGAAACGAGACTGAAGCGAGCACGACGCCCGGCGCGTCGGCGATCGTGGGCAGCTTCGGCTGCAGGTTCGCTGGTATCGGTTGTGCCACGACGGGCGAGAGCTGCATGTCGATCGTCCTTGATCTCGATGTGGTCGGTGCTGATTGTCGGTCTCGACGACGGCTACGACGGGGGCAGCGGACTGCGCTTCGCTGCGTACTGGCCGATGCCGGTGGCGCGCATGTCGATCCAGTCGTTCGCGCCCACGATCGCCTGCAGAGCCGCATGCTCGCGAGACCAGAGCTGGAACACGCGGTTCTTCGCGAGGTCCTCGGAGCGAGCGATCAGGTTCGAATCGCCGGGAGCTTCCAGCAGCGCCGTGACGCCGAACGCGCCGTCGGCGGCTTGGATCACCGCGACCGGTTGGTAGCCGCGGTACCACGAGTTCGACAGCGGCGCGAGCTTCGACATCGCCGCCGCGACCCGAACCGCGTCCTCGAACGACCCGTTGATCGGCGTGATGTGCGGGATGCGCGTGGCCGCCGCGGTGAACCGCTCGTCTCGCTTCACGACCTGACCGGGCATGAGCGCCACGGTTCGTCCGACCCGTTCGCGGTCGTCCGCGGTCAGCACGGTGGTCATCGTCAACACCGTACGCGTCACGTCGCGGAGGTTCGCGAGCTGCTTGGGCTTGAGCGCGTCGGGCGTTGGCAGGACTGTTGCGTCAGCGATATGCATGGCGATCAACCTTGGTCGTTGTGGTCGTCAGGCCGTAACGGCGGCTCCGACCTTCACCCGGCGCATGTCGACCCATTCCTTGTCGCCGACGATCGCCTGCAGCGCGGAGTGCTCGCGCGTCCAAACTACCTGGGCGCCTCGCCGTTGCAACTGATCGTGCGGAGCAAACATGACCCAACGTCCGGCAGGCGTTAGCAGCGGCGCGATGCCGAACGCGCCATCGGCAGCTTGAATAACCGCAACCGGCTGCACGCCGGAATACGTCCCGTTGCGAATCTTCGAAGTCGAAGCCATCGTTGCAGCCGCGCGCACTGCGTCCTCGAATGAGCCTCGTATCGCCTGAATTGCCGGGTGCTCGACCGCCCCAGCTCCAGGACTCTGGTTGTTTCGGACAACGTCCCCGGGGACAAGCGCATCCGTGCTCACATCCCCCTCTTTGGCTTCGAAATGCGCCGTGGCGAGCTTCACGCCCACGGCATCCTCGAGCTTCGCGAGCTTGGGGAGCAGGTCGTCGGGCAGGGGCTTGGCGACTACGGGAGCGAGCTGCATGGCGATCATCCTTGATCTCGGGGGCAATTCGATGTCCGGAGATCATAGCAACGCCCCAGCATCGAATGCGGCAGTTCGGAAACGACGACGGACGCCCCAAGGGGCGCCCGTCGCGAATCGCTGACGTGCTGGGTGGCTCGGCGGTTCAGGCCTCGGCCTTTGCCTTCGCTTCCTCGCCGAGCGCGTGCTGCGCGGCCTCGGCGAGCACCGTGAAGGTGGCGGCTTCGTGCACCGCAATGTCGGCGAGGATCTTTCGATCCAGCTCGATCTCCGCGAGCTTCAGCCCGTGCATGAAGCGGCTGTAGCTGAGGCCGTTCAGCCGCGCGGCGGCGTTGATGCGGGTGACCCACAGCTTGCGGAACTCGCGCTTCTTGACGCGGCGGTCGCGATAGCGGTACGCCATCGACTTGTAGACCTGCTCCTTGGCGCGGCGGTAGACGTTGTTCTTCTGGCCTCGGAAGCCGGACGCCTGCTTGAGGATGACGCGGCGCTTCTTCTGGGCGGCGACTGATCGCTTGACGCGTGCCATGGTGAATCCTTTCGGGGGTGAAAATGCGGAGCTGGGCGGCTCAGGTCACTTCGTGTAGTAGGTGCCGAGCAGGTTCTTGACTTCCTTGTAGTCGCAGGCGGCAACGTCCTGGTCCTTGCGGAACTGGCGCTTGCGCTTGCGCGACTTGTGCTCCATGTTGTGGCGCGAGCCGGTGTTCTTGTGCATGAGCTTGCCGCCCGCGCTCACCTTGAAGCGCTTCTTCGCCGCGCTCTTCGTCTTCATCTTCGGCATGTCGTCTTCACCCGTCCTGGGTCGTGTCTGTCACGGTCTCTTCGGAAACCGGCTTGGCTTCCTTCTTCTTCGATGGCGCGAGCATCATCGTCATGTTGCGCCCCTCGAGGTTCGGCTTCGTCTCGACGGTCGCGAGGTCGGAGACGTCCTGCGCCACCCGCTCGAGGATGTTGCGCCCCAGTTCGGGGTGCGCCATTTCGCGGCCGCGGAACATGATCGTGACCTTCACCTTGTCGTCTGCTTCGAGGAAGCGACGCACGTGGTTGGTCTTCGTCGTGTAGTCCCCCGGGCCGATCTTCGGGCGGTACTTGATCTCCTTGATGATGATCTGGTTGCGGTTGCGGCGCGCTTCCTTGGCCTTGATGTTCTGCTCGTACTTCCACTTGCCGTAGTCCATGACTCGGCATACGGGCGGTCGCGCGTTCGGCGAGATCTCGACCAGGTCGAGGTTCTTGCCTTCGGCGTAGCGCTGGGCGTCTCCGATCGAGGTGACGCCTTTGTTGTCGCCGGTCTCGTCGATGAGCAGCACCTCGCGAACGCGGATCATTTCGTTGATCCGCGTCTGCGGACCTCGTTCGCGTTCGTTGTCGGTGCGTCGTCCTCCGCGGGGCCTCATCGAAGGGCCTCCGGGTGGGCGATCGAACAGGTTGTGGTTGCGTGCTGCAGGATTCCGTCTCCAGTACTCGCTTGCATTGCTGTGGCTCGCCGACGCGCTTGCGCGGAAACGACCACGGGCGGCACAGTTGCCGCCCGCTCCATCGTCTCGCGCGATGCGCCCGGACGCGTGTGTCCGCCCGGCTGCATACCCGTTCGATTGAACCTGCACGCATCGAGTGCGGCAGGTGAGGAGCGCGGGCCCCTGCTTGTCCGCCGCGTAGCGTACCAGAACTTCAGCGCGCGAGGATCCACTGCACGGCGTCGCGCAGGAAGTCCGCCGATTCGTGCGGATTTGTCTTGCCCTCCACGCGAAACAGCTGGCTGGCGATCAACGCGCCGAGCACGCCTGGATTGGTGACGGCGATGGCGAGCGCGTCGCCGAGCGCCTCGCCGATGCGCAGGTCGGCGAACGCGTCCACAGCGTCGAGCGCGCGCGCCGAGCTGGCGCCCAGATCGCGGGCGACCACGTCCCCCTCGCGATTGAACTCGCGCACGCGGGACGGGTCGAGGCGCGTGGCAGCGCTCTCGCTCTCGTGCACGTGCGCGGGCGCGAGTCCCGGATGTGCGACGAGCGATGCTTTGTCCACGATGGCGGCGAGCGCGGGATCGCGCAGGACGCTGCTGATCAACCATGCGCCCTGGCTCTCGCCGATGAGGACGAGACGCTGGCCGGGGCGCTTTCGGCGAGCGGCGAGTTCGAGCGTGGCGCGCAGGGTGGCTTCGCCGTCGGGCACGCTGCGCTTGAGTTGCCACGTTGCGACGTAGTCCACGAAGTAGGCGTTCGGTCCGTGCGCGGCGCGCAGCGCGTCGGCCACGCGGGCAGGCACGTCGTGCTCGCTGGTGCCGGGAACCCAGATCACGATGGTGGGCTGCGACCAATCGATCGAGTCGACGAGGCGCTTGGCGCGATCGGCGGGAGCCGCCTTGGCCACGGGCTGCACGAAGAGGCTGTCCACGTCCGCGATGAACTGGTCGATCGCGCTGCGCGCGGGCGCGGTCACGGCGGACGCGAATCCGCCCACGAAGGCAGGGATCGTCGAAACGAGCGTGCGGGCGGCAACAGGCACGATCGAGAAGCTACCCAGCACGCCGGAGACATATGCGGGGCGGGCCGTTCCGGTGCCGAGATGCAGTGAGACGACGCTCGAGCGTCGTCTCACTGCATCTCGATCGCGTGGCCGGGTGCGACCGGGGCGGCGCCGGAAGGCGGCCACGCGGGCGAAACGTGCGACACGATCGCGGCGCTGGTGGGGAAAACAGATCGCAAGCTGCACCTCGCAATGCGCAGCGAGCCCACTGCACGGAGTGCGCAGTGGTCCCACCCCCCAGCCAAACAGGCGTCGTGGGAACGCCACGATCTAGGAGCACAGGCATGGTAGCCAACTCTCCCGGGTTCTTCCCGAAGGCCGCGGTCACCGCATCGCGCGTCGCGTACTACCCGTTCAGCATCCCTCAGAAGCTGAACGATTCCGCAACGCTGACCGGTTCCACGTTGAACCACATGGTCGGCGGCATCAACGCCGCGGTCGGCAGCGCGTACGCTGCGCTGCAGCCGCGTGGCCCGGCCAAGTGGCTGTTGCCGCTGTTCGACCGGGTCAACACGGCCGTGGCGCACAGCGATCAGATCGCGCAGCGCAACAAGGACGTGTTCTGGGATCCGATGTCCCAGGGCTTCGAAGGCATCGGCCGCGCGATCGCCGGACCAGGCACGTACTGGTACCTGCGCAAGTCGGGCGTCGAACAGCCGACTGCGGACATGATCAAGGCCACGCTCAAGCAGGGCCTGTTCGACTACTCGCCTCCGGCGGGTGGCGGCGGTGGCGAGATCGCTGCGCCGTCCACGCCGATGCCCGAGGCGTCGCAGCAGGCAGCTGAAGGCGCGGGCGACATCGCGTCGACCGAGCAGGCCGCTGCCTGACCGATCGTGGATCCAACCGATACCGGCGAGCGCGGCTGCTGGGGCCTGCCGCACGTCGAACGCCACGCACGGGCGTGGTCCGCAACGCACCTTCCTGGGGCAGGTGCGCGGACCACGCCCGTCGTGTTGCGCACGACCATGCGTTGCACACCATGCCCGTATGTGCTGCACCACGTGCAACGCATATGGGTTGGCCTCGTGGATTGGGCATGGACGTCGACGCGAGCGTTCGGATGCCACCGCGTCCGGGGGCGGCCACTGGCGACGGCGCAGGCGGCCACCGAGGCGAGAATCACCGTCGCGCTCGCTGCACCAGCCCGAGGAAGTGGATGTCCGGTGTGCATCACCGCACCACTCGGACCGAGTCCACAACCCAGCAACAGGCTCGATCGGACGCTGTGGGAGCGCTCCATCCCAGGCCACTCCCTTGGAGGAATCCTCACCATGCAAACCAATGGACCATCGTTCATCCCGAAGGTCGCGCTCACCGTCGGCCGCGTGATCCACCAGCCGTTCGAAGTGCCGATGGAGATGACGAAAGGCGCGCTCGCAGAAGCCGGCGTGGCGCACGCGTTCATCGGCGATCTGAACAAGGCCGCGTCGACCGCGGTCGAGAACCTGCAGCCGCGCGGTCCGGCGAAGCTGCTGTCGAAGCTGTTCGGCCGCGTCGACGCCTCGATCGTGCAGAGCACCGATCAGGCGAAGAAGGCGACGGAGACGTTCTGGGTGCCGTTCTCCAACGGCGCGCACCAGGTCGGCACCGCGGTGTCCAACCCGTTCGCGCTCGCATACGCCAAGGGCGCCGGCTACACGCTTCCCGAGAAGCCGGAGGACTTGCAGAAGCTGCTCGACGTGGACCTGATCCACGCCGGCGACGCCGAGACGACCAAGTTCCATGGCGCAACCTTCCCGACGCCCGCTCCGGCGGATGACGGTGGTGGTGATTCGGGCAAGACCGGCGACGGCGGCGACACTGGCGACGCAGGCAAGACTGGCGACGGCGGCGACACCGGAAAGACCGGCGACGGTGGCGACACTGGCGATCCTGGCAAGACGGACGACGGTGGCGGAGACGCAGGCGGCGACGACACCAAGAGCGGCGAAACTGGCGTGACCGATCCGGCGGCAACGCCCGGCACGTCGCCCACACCCGAGGGTGTGCAGTCGGTGATCCCGACGGACGTGCCTGTCGAGACGCCAGCGGCGACGCCGACCGAGACTCCCGTCGAAACGCCTGCCGAGAACCCTGCGGCGACCGAAACGCCCGCGGCAACGCCGACGGAAACGCCTGCCGCGGTCGATCCGCCCGCAGTCGAAACTCCCGCGCAGCCGACCAGCTGACGCGACGCGACATCCCGCGCAGGACGCGCGAACGAACACCCCGCGAGGGCCGGACGGCACGGATGCCGTTCGGCCCTCGCCGCATCTTCCCTCGGGACTGGTTTGACGGCCGCGTCAGGCGATGCGCGCGCGATGCCAGCGTCGAAGCGCTGCGCACGCCGCCACTTCGACACGCGAGAGCACGCGATCGAGCGACACCGCCCCCGCATCGGGCACAGGATGGTCGCACGCGCGCTCGCCGCACACTGCGCATGGTCCCGCGTCGACGATGTCCATCCGCCCGGGTCGCGCGTCATACTCGAACGCCGACGCAGGACCGACAACCACGCTGCGCACGCCGAGCGCCGCGGCCATCGCAGCGGGACCGCTGTCGCCCCCCACGAAGAGCACGGACCGCTCGAGCAGTCCGCACAGCGTTCCTGGGCCCGTCCTCCCCACGAGCGAGATCGGCGCGTGCCGAACATCGGCGAGCACCTCGGCGGTGACCGCTCGATCACGTTCGGAGCCGACGAGCACCGGATCGAGCCCTGCCGCATCGAGCAAGTCGACGACTCGCGCCCAGCGCTCCGGCGCCCACCGCCGCGCGCGCACGCCGCCGCCCACGTGCACGAGCGCGATCGGACGCGTCGCGTCAGCCACAAACTGCGCAGCGCCGTTGCGATCGGCGAGGCTCGGCCACAGGCCAAAATCGGGTTGCTCCACCGCGCGCCCACCGAGCAGCCACGCCAAACGAAGCATGCGCGACGCGTCGTCGAGTCGCTCGGGCCACTCGGGATGGATCGCGCGCCTGGGATCGTCTCCATTCCGTCGCCACGACGCGCGGAAGCGCGCATGCACGTCCTCCACGTCGAGCACCGAACCTACGCCCCCAGGCCGCGCCCAGCTGAGGGCGATGTCGAACCGCTCCACGAGCGCCTCGCTCGGCTGTTCGAGCAAGATCACGCGATGCGCGTACGGGCACGCCTCGATCAGTTCGCGCGAGAACTCGGATATAGCAACGCTGATCCGCGCCAGCGGATACGTGGCGTGCAGATGCCGCAACGCCGGAACGGCTCGCACCGCATCGGCAACTCCACCCGGTCGAATCGCCAGCACCGAACGGACCTCGGACGGGTCCGGGCCGAGGCCAACTTCTCCGAAGTCGCCTATCGTGGTGTCGCCGCGTGGGTCCATTCACCCTGGTTGTACCGCGACCGTGGCGAAACGCAACGTGCATCGGTCCGAACCTGTGGCCGAGCGAGGCCATGGCGACGGAGTCGTCGGGCCATGCTGCGCGCGCCCAGCTTGCGACCCGAGCGCACGAATCGTCATGCTTGCCGATGCAGTCGATATCCAGTTCGAATCCCCCTCCGAACATCGACTGCGACACAAGACTACGACGACGGTCGGGCCTCGCGGCTCGATCGGCCCCACCGGACCAGCTGAAGGGATTTCAGCCACCGCGGGCGGCAACCAACGGTGAACGGCACGGACGCCGACCACCGGCGGGGTACCCGTCGTTCTCTCCCCTCAGGCGGGGGCGCGACTCACGTTGCGCCCCCGTCGGTTCTTCCCGTCGAGCTTCGCTGCGCGATGAACCTTGCGGGTTCGCTCACTCGGTCGATTCGAGCAAGCTCGATCGACTCTCGCTCCGCTCACCCGTCGGTTCTTCCCAAGGAAGCCTGACGCGCGAATGCGTGACGAGGACAAGGAGCGAGCAGCGACGCAGTCATCGTCGCGCAGGCGTGCGCGTCAGCGGATGTAGGCCTCGAGCTTTTTCGAGTCGCGGTAGCTCTTGAGCTTGGAGAGCGTCTTCGCCTCGATCTGGCGGATGCGCTCGCGGGTGACACCGAAGCGCTGGCCCACTTCCTCGAGGGTGCGCGGTTCCTCGCCACGCAGGCCGAAGCGCAGCTCGAGCACTTTTCGCTCGCGATGCGAGAGCGTTTCGAGGATCTCCGCCACTTCCTGACGACGCATCTTGCCGGTCACCGCGGCGTCCGGAACGGGCGTCACGTGATCCTCGACGAAGTCCGCGAGCGAGCTGTCCTCCTCGCCGCCGACCTTCGTCTCCAGCGACACCGGATCCTGGTTGAGCTTGAGCACCTCGCGCACCTTTTCGGGCGTCATCTCCATCGCCACCGCGAGTTCCTCGTGGGACGGGTCGCGACCGAGCTCCTGCGCAAGCTTGCGCTGCGTGCGGATCAACTTGTTGATCGTCTCCACCATGTGCACGGGCACGCGGATCGTGCGCGCCTGATCGGCGATCGCGCGGGTGATAGCCTGGCGGATCCACCACGTGGCGTAGGTGGAGAACTTGTAGCCCTTCGTGTAGTCGAACTTGTCGACCGCACGCATCAGGCCGAGGTTGCCCTCCTGGATCAGGTCGAGGAACAGCAAGCCGCGGTTCTGGTAGCGCTTGGCGATGGAGACCACGAGGCGCAGGTTCGCCTCGATGAGCGCGCGCTTGGCGGCCATGTCCCCGCGCTCGATGCGCTTGGCCAGCGAAACTTCCTGCTCGGCGGTGAGCAGCGGCACCTTGCCGATCTCCTTGAGGTACATGCGCACCGGGTCGTCGCCGATCGACGGACCGCCCTTGCCCTCGCTCAGGTCGAGATCGGCCTCGGTTTCGTCGTCGAATCCGACGGGGCCGTCGTCCTCGTGATCCGCCTTGGGCTTCGACACACGCCGTCGTGTGGACGGTGCGGCGGCAGCGGCCTGCTTGGCTTCGGCGACCGTAAAGGTCTCCTCTTCGGCGGCAGCATCGGCTGCGGGCTGCTGGTCATCGCTGTGGCGGGCGGCGGAGTTATCGCTCACGGGGGTCACGCTCCTGTCTGGTGCCGGCATCGCATCGGCACGGCGGTGGGGGGCCTTGAGCCGGGACAGGAGGGCAAGCCACGGGAACCGGCCTAACCAAGGTCGGTGCAAACTGGAAAGTTGTCAAGTGCATTTCGGTGATTGCCGATACTTCGCAAATCATGGGAGCGAAGGAGACGAGATTGCGACGCTGCGGACTACGAATCGCGCTGCTTGTGGGCGTCGTGGTGTTCGCGCTCGCGTCGTGCGCGTGGGGGGCCTCCACCACTCGCCCCGAGGCAAGTTCGATGCACGGACGAACGCTCGCGAAACTCCGCGCGGCCGATCGCATCGACGTCAAGGTGACCCGGCAGCGAGGTCGCAGCGAGACGCTTCGAACCGACGCGCTGGACCTGCGCATCGAAGCGGCAGAGCTCGCGGTCGGACGCGATCCGCAGGGGAACGAAAGCGACGAAACGGACGGAACGGACGACGTCGACGAACCCGTCGAAGGCGAACTCGCGCGATCCGACGACGAGAACGAGGACGACGAGGCCTGCGACGAGGTGTGCGATCTCAACGCGCAGGCCGACGCGCTCGACGAGCGAGCAACGAACATCGAGAGCGCATCCGATCAGGCCGCGGCGAAGGCCAGCGCGATGCGCAAGAAAGCCGCGGCGATGTTGGACGCGACGGCCGACCGCGCAGCACGGGCTGCGCTCGCCAACGCCGCGACGCTCCGCGCGAAAGCCACGCGACTGCGCGACACCGCCGCCACACAGCGCGTGGACGCGATCACCGACGTCGGCGTGGACACCGAACTCGTCGATTCCGCAAGCGCCCTCGTCGCCAAGGCCGCTGCGCTCGATCGGCGGGCGGAAGCCCAGGATCGTCGCGCGAACGCGGCGCTGCGCTGATCGCGGCGCGCGTCAGCGCCGCTGGGCAGCACGCGGATCAAGCTCGCGCTGACGAGCACGAAGCGTCGCGAGTTCGGTGGTGTCGTCGTCGCTGGGCACGCCGTCGACGATGCGCGCTCGCAACTCTCCGAGGCGTCGCTCGACGTCCTGCAGTTGCACGGCGCGCGAGAGTTCGTCGACGGTTTCGCGCAGCGTGTCCTCATTCTCGGCGCTGAGGCGATCGCGTTCGGCGAGGGTGGCGAGCTGCGCGACGAGGGCGAACAGCTCTTCGTCTTCACGCACGCGCGCGGGGACAAGCGCATCCGCGCCGCCCTCGGCAAGTGCGGTGCGGGCGCGACGGTGCACGGCGAGCGTGAACGCGGATTCCTCGGGCAACAGCGTCGCGACGCTGGCAGCGGCGTGCTCGCGCTCGGCGAGCTGCACCGCAACAGCCAAGAGTCGTCGTTCGCGACTGATCGTGGTCGACACAGGACCCGTGGTGGCGACGCGTCGCGCGACTTCGCGCTCGCCGTGGCGCTTTGGTTCCCACTGGTCGCGTCGGGTCATCCGGAGCGGTCGTCCCGCGCCGACGAGTTCGGCGAATTGCTCCGCTTCGGCGGTGTCGAAGCGCAGCACGTTCTCCACGCGCTTGACCTGCTCGCGCTTGAGCGGACCGTCCGGCGCGGGGCGCAGCAGCTCGATCGCCTCGCGCCAGATCCGATCGCGTTCGGACGCGTCTGACAAGTCGCCGCTCGCAAGCAGCACGCCGGTTCGAAACGCGAGCAGCGGCGCGCCTTGATCGAGCAGGTCGTGCATGCGATCCACGCCACCGGCGGCGCGCAGCACGTCGTCCGGGTCAGCCCCTTCCGGCATCACCGCTACGCGCATGTCGAGATCCTTGGCCTGCGCCTTCTCCAGCGCGCGCACCATCGCGCCCTGCCCGGCGGTGTCGCCGTCCAGCGCGAAGATCGCGCGCGGCGCGAAGCGTTTGAGCTCGACCACCTGCTCGTCGGTGACCGCCGTGCCCATCGACGCGCACGCGTTGCGAAAGCCGGCCTGCCAGAGCGCGATCACGTCGAGGTAGCCCTCCACCACGATCGTCGCCTCGGCCTGCCGAGCCGCGTTCACCAAACCAGGCGCGGCGTACAGGAGCCGGCTCTTGTCGAAGAACGTGGAGCGTCGGCTGTTGATGTACTTGCCCTTGATCGGGTCGTCGTCGCGCAGCTGGCGCGCGCCGAAACCGTGCGTGCGCCCAGCGCGATCGATGATCGGGAACATCAGCCGACCATGGAACGCCTCGCGCCCGGTGGAACTGAGCAATCCGGTCGCGTCCAGCTCCTGCTTGGTGAAGCCGCGCTCGGACGCCTTGCGCGTGAGCACGTCGCCGTCCGGAGAAAAACCAAGGCGAAACGCGCGGGCAGTGTCCTGCGTCACGCCACGTTCGGCAAGATAGTCGCGCGCGATCTGCGCGCTCGCCGCGTGCCACAGCGCGTGCTCGAAGAACGCCGTCGCGGCGTCGAGCAGCTCGAACAAGCGCCGACGCGATTGGTGGTCGCGAGCGCGAGCGCCGCCCTGCTCGTACTCGAGCTCCACGCGATAGCGGTCGGCGAGGTACTCGACGGACTCGACGAAGTCGAGTCCCTGCTTGGCCTGCAGGTACGTGATCACGTCACCGCTCGCACCGCACCCGAAGCAGTGGTACACGCCCTTGGTGGGGTTCACCCAGAACGACGGGGTGCGCTCGTCGTGGAACGGGCAGCGACCGGAGAACTCCGCACCGCGCTTGTGCAGCTGCGTGTGGGCGCTGGCGATGTCGACGAGATCCGCGCGTTGCAGCACCGCATCGATGCTCTGCTGCGCGATCCGCCCCGATTTTCCGCCCGCTGCCACACTCGAACTCTACCTGCTGGTAGCCGATCGGGGCTTCATCTGCTGAAGCGGAAGCGCTTGGGCAGGAACGTGTCCTCGAGCACGCGCAGGCAGTAACGATCCGTCATGCCCGCGATCCAGTCGGTGATGCGGCGCGGCAGGTCGTCGCCGCGCTCGATCGCGCCCGGGAGCGTGGGCACGAGGTCGGGATGGTCGAGATACCAGTCGAACAGGCGCGGCAGCAGCTCGCTCACGCGCTGCTTGTCCTCGTTGTTGTCGTCGTTGAGGTACACGCGCTCGAACATGAACGCGCGCAAGGCGAGCATCGCTGGGCCGACCTCGTCGCCCTGCACGATGTCGCCCGCGGCGGCGCTCGTCTCCACCAGGTCGTGCACGAGCCGATCGATGCGTTCCGAGCCTCGATCGCCGAGCAGCGTGATGGCGTCCTGCGGCAGCTCGCTGCGGTCGAGGATGCCGGCGCGGATCGCGTCGTCGATGTCGTGGTTGATGTACGCCACGCGGTCCACGATCTTCACGATCTTTCCCTCGAGCGTGGCGGGATCGGTCGGGCCGGTGTGATTGAGGATCCCGTCGCGCACCTCGGCGGTGAGGTTGAGCCCGCGTCCGTCGCGCTCGAGGTGGTCGACCACGCGCAGCGACTGCTCGTTGTGCAGGAATCGTCGACCGAAGCGCTCCTGCAACGCCGCGTCGAGCGCGTGCTCGCCCGTGTGGCCGAATGCGGGATGGCCGAGGTCGTGCCCCATCCCGATCGCCTCGACGAGGTCCTCGTTGAGTCCGAGCGCGCGCGCGACGGTTCGCGCGATCGCGGTCACTTCGAGCGTGTGCGTGAGCCGCGTGCGGTAGTGGTCGCCCTCCGGGGCGATGTACACCTGCGTCTTGCTCATCAGGCGCCGGAAGCTCTTCGTGTGCAGGATCCGGTCGCGGTCCACCTGAAACGCCGAGCGCACCGAGCACTGCTCGGGCTCGGTGGGATCCAGCCGTCCGGCGGTGCAGTACGAGAGCGCGGCGCGCTCGCTGAGGTTCGCGCGCTCGCGCTCGCGCATCGAGTCGTGGAATCGATCGGCTACCTTGCCGTCGGCGACTGACATTCGGTGGCGCTCCTGGTGCGGCGTTGCTGCGGGATCGTGCACCCAGATGCTAGCAACGCCGGCGTGCTACAGATCGCGCACGATCGCGCGAGCCGCGGCGATCGCCTGCTCGGCGCCGTACGCGGAATTGAACACCTTCTCGCCCGATTTTGCGAGCTCGCGAGCACCCTTGAGCGCGGCCTTCGCCGAATCGAGATGACCGCCGACGGTGAGCAGCTCGAAACCGTGGTCGCTCGTGCCGGACAACGCTTGATTCACCAGCTTCTCGAGGCCCTTTAGCTGGCCACGGGCGGATTTGATCAGCGTCGCGGCGTCGTCGCCTGCGGCGCGCGACGCGCGCGAGATCGTCGACGCCAGCGGCTCGCTTGCTTTCAAGAACGTGCTTGCAAAGGCAGCAATCGTCGACATCTTCCCCATTCCCCCCGGTGTGGTTCGACATCCGTGTATCGAGACGGAGCCTCGAGCGGAATCGGCCGATCGGTGGCCGCCGCGCGCGGCGCCCGCGCCAACGGGTACGCTTCCCCCATGAGCTCCGTTCCGTGCCAGCACCTCGCCTCCGTCCAGATCCTCGAAGCGCCCGACGAGGTGGACGGGTGCGAGACCTGCCTCGCCGAAGGCGGCAGCTGGATCCACCTGCGCATGTGCATGACGTGCGGCGAGGTTGGCTGCTGCGACGATTCTCCCGGCCAGCACGCGCGCAAGCACGCCGAGGCGCAGTCGCATCCCGTCATCCGGTCGATCGAGATCGGCGAGGCATGGTGCTACTGCCACGAGGAGGACGTGGTGTTCCACATCGCGGGCGCCGAAGCGCGTCGCGAGGAGCAGCCGCACCGGATCGTGCACAACGAGGACGTGTCGAGCATCGACCTGTGGGTTGGCAGCGACGTGGTCAGCTCGGTGAAGTACGAGAAGGTCGGCGACGCGATCAACATCGTCGCCACCACCGTGATGGACGGGCAGCTCGGAAACGGATTCGACAGCGAGGTCGTGCGCGAATCGATTCGCATCTTCGCCAACCAAGGCCGGTCGGTCATCCCAAGCGACGAATTCGCGCGCGCATACATCCTCTACCGTCCCGAACTGCACGACATGGTGCCCGGAAGCATGCGCGCGCGCATGCTCGGCGAGGAATAGCACCCCGGAACGTTATCGGATATGATAAGGGCATGGCGTCCGTTCCACCCTCGTTCGATGACGTGCTCGAATCAGCCGCGCGCTTGCAGCGTCTCGTGCCCGATGCAGTGCTCGTCGGTGGCTCGGCGGCGGCGTATCACGCGAGGCATCGGGTTTCCTTCGATCACGACCATGTGATCGCCGATCTGCGTGACCGATTCGATGCGGTGCTCGACGCGATTGAGACCGACGACGGCTGGTCGCTCAACCGGCTCGTGCCAGGCAAGATCATCCTCGGCGAGCTGGGCGGCATCGAGACCGGGATCCGGCAGTTGATCCGATCCCGACCACTCGAGGTCGAGCATGTCGAGCTTCCCTCCGGCGCACAAGTCACCGTTCCGACGATCGACGAGGCGCTTCGCATCAAGGCGTTCCTTGCCGTGCGCCGCAACCAGGTCCGCGACTACCTCGACATCGCCGCACTGTCGGACCGCGTCGGATCCGAACGCGCCGGGATCATCCTCGCCGCGATCGACGACTACTACGCCGATCAGCAGACCGACGGCGTGCCCGTTGCGAGCCAAGTGGCGCGACAGCTCGCCGATCCTCGACCGGCCGACGACGCGGTGATCGCCGAGCTCCCCCGGTATCGCGCGCTGGACCCGCGATGGACCTGGACCTCGGTACGCGAGCAACTCGCGAGCATTGCCGACTCCATGCTGGACGGTGGCGACGAAGCATGACCCGGCTGCGGTTTCGCAACGTCGACGCCAAGCCGTCGGATCCGGTTGCCTCCTGGCCGCTCGAGGCGCTGCAGACCGCGCTCGAACGCGGCGACTTGCTCGACCATCGACGCATCGTCGCCGAGATCGCTGCCGACCCGTGGGGGCCGGTCGCCCGCCGAGTCGAACAGTTGCTGGACTGGTCGAATCCCTACGGCACCGAGCGCTACATGCGCCGCGCAATTGCCCGCGCACGGGATCGCTGGGAGACGCGCGAGCGCGAGTGGGTACGCACGCAGCTGCACGAGGCGCTACACGCCAGCGGACTCACCCAAGGCGAGTTCGCGTTGCGGCTCGGCACCTCGGCGTCGAG
Source organism: Thermoleophilia bacterium (assembly GCA_039811765.1). GTDB lineage: Bacteria > Actinomycetota > Thermoleophilia > Gaiellales > SKUG01 > JAGQUL01. Next base: position 16,555 of record JBDHZF010000054.1, read on the forward strand.
ACTCTCGACGTACCTGCGCGGAAGCGTCGTGCCTTCGGCAACCCTCATTGCACGAGCGCGCGCGGTCGCGAACGCCGGGGCTTGCACCACAACAAGCTTCTAACGCGAAACACCGATGAGTCGACGATCGCATCGGGGGGATGCGATCGCGCACGAACTCGGGGGGGAACACACCATGGCTGGATCCGTTTCTGGACCATCGACGCCGATTCCGGCGATCTACAACGTCGGCAGCGATCTCGCGGCCGGGGCCGCGTTCGGTGGTGGGCGGAATCGACCGAGCGTTGATCTCAGCAGGGGTGGATCCGAAGGTGTCCGCGTTCGTGTCGGGGGCAGTGCCGCTTGCAACAACCGGTGTCGGACTACTGCTTACCAAGGGGCGCGGACTGAACCACGACGGCGCGATCCTGGGCAGCTTGTTCGGAGCGGCGACGCTGTCCGGGATGGTCACCATGACCGCGGGCATGGAACTTTTGGGCCGCGGGCCAGGTCTCTACGGCCACCGCTAATCGACGACTGCATGCTCACACCTGCAGCTGCGAGAGGTCGCCGAGCGGGGCGGTGACCGCCACCACCTGGTCGAGCAGGCG
>JBDHZF010000055.1:0-17124 GCA_039811765.1 Thermoleophilia bacterium
AATGCCTCCCGGCCAGCGCCAAGAGCAAAGGCAACGAAGGCAACGCCAGCAACCCACGGCAGTACCTCCGTTCGCCATGAGGGGTAGCTCGTTTCCCACGGATGGATGTCTGGAAGAAACCTAGGAATCATCATCTCACCCACATGCGATTGCTGGCACTCCGGCGGCATCACAGATCCAAGAACCAGTGGCCCTCTTCATCCGATCGTCGGCGGTGACCACAGAGTTCACCGTCCGGTCTACATAAGCATTGGTCACATCCGGACCATAGATAGCGGTCGCCGTTCCGGTGATGGCACCACACCCCCAAGCAACGGGGTTCTCCGGCCCGCCGCATACCGCCACACCGGTTGCGCCCATCGCCGCAGTTGCGGACCAGTTGACGCCAGCACGGACCGCGCCCCGTGTCTTGCAGCCGGCTTCACCTGTCGAGCCATCGTGACAGGTGTTGTATACGTCAATTCCCGCTCCGATCGGCGCTGCTGCCTTTCCGATTATGCGTAGCCCGCGAGCGCGAGCAAGTGCATCAAATGTACGGTTGCCAGCAGTCATGTCAATCGGGTGGGTTGGTCCTGCATTGATGAACTTCGTCCACGTACGGGCCTCGAAAACATGCCCTGCACCTGTGAGCACGGTTCCGCCAATCATCACAGGCATCCCATCTACCGTCCCCAGCGCCGCACTAGCCCGTTGCTGCTCCGACACTCCTCGAACCGGCGTTAGTTGCGAGCTGACCATCACCACCGAAGGCGAGGTCACGGACACCGGGCCTACCGAACCGGTCGGCAAGATCGACCGTACCGGCGTCGGTGACGTGTCCCCCGTGGCTGCCTTCACCGTCGTATCCACCACCGCCGCGATCTTCTCGTCAATCGTCGTGCACAGCTTGAAGAAGCACACCTTGTGCCCGTCGAGGTCCACACCTGCCACCGGATTCCCGCCCGCGTACGCGTGCCGATCCCGCGTGCTTGAGCCCAGTGACAACCCGAGGTCAGCCCATGGGTCTTGGTATTGGTCGGTCTGGATTGACACGATCCGGAATCGTCTTCGGAGCGTGGGATTCGCTGTCAGTGACATGCCTCCGGACTCCGTCCGGACTCCGATGGCTGCGGGAGCAGCGGCACGATGCGTGTTGACGCGCATGGGTGCGTGGGTTCGGGCGTTTCTCCGAACTCCGCCCGGTCTCCGATGCTGTGTTGGCGCGAGCGTCACGAGTGGCTTCTACCCCGCGTGATGTCATGCAAAGACCGGGGCGGATGCGCTGCAAAGTTCACCGGGATGGATGCGCGCACCCCCCGTAAAACCGGCCATTATGCAGGCCATTTTGATGTTTGAGTATGCCTTGACCGGGGGTCTGCTCGTGGCTACGTTGGGCGGCATCGACTCGCTTACGGTCGTATGCGAGTTGCCCCGATGAATGGAGGATGCCGATGAGCACCACCCCGATGCCGCGTGTGATCGCGTACTGCCGTGTCTCGACCGGTGAGCAACCACCGGCTCCTCGACGCCACCCGCGACGTACCCGAACGCGCGCTCGTACGCGTCCTCACCGAAGCAGGACTACGCCGTGGCGAGGCGATCGAGCTGCGCATCGGCGACCTGCTCCTCGACGACGGCCTCATCCACATCCAACGCCGCGCCTACCGCTGCTCGGACGGAACGACTGACATCGACACCCCCAAGTCGCGTCAGGCCCGCTACGCCGCCGTGAACACCTCACCGGTAGCCGAACTGCGAGAAGCCATCACAGGCCGGGAGAACCGCCCTGACGCGCCCGTCTGGACACGCTGCAACAAGTACACCGACGGGAAGGCCAAGCCGCTCACCGGAGCGGCGCTCTACAAGATCCTCCGACGCCTCTCACGACACACCGGCCTCGACGTATCACCCCACATGCTCCGCGCCACCGGAGCCAGCCTCGCCGTCGCAGCAGGCGTCCCCGAACACATCGCCGCACGACAACTCGGACACGCGAGGGTGGACACGACGAGGAAGCACTACCTACGCCTCCCCATCATCGAACCGCTCCGACAGATCGGGGCGGTGTTCGAGTGAAGGCAACGGATGAATAAGAGCCGATTCTCCGCGAATTGGGCTGTCATAGTGAACCTGAAAATCAGCACCAAGTTCGCCAACCACGCGCTTCCAGAGTTGCTCACCGCGCTTGTCGTGATCGATTACGCGGGGATCGCGTTCATCAAGATAAGCGTCCCATCGATTCAGAAGCGATGCGTACTCCGTTGCCCACTCATCGAGAGCCTTGGCGAGCGTCGAGGACAACGGGTACGAGGACGTGTCTTGATTCAATCCATGCTCCCAGATGGGTGATGAACCGACATCAGCACCGATGTGGATTGACCGGTTGGGTTGGCTAGCCGTATCGCGCACTCAAGATCCTTCCGTCGTCAGTCACCACAAGGACCGTCCTGCCAGATGTACCGGACCCCGAGTACGCTACTTGGCCGATCCCTGCGTTACTCCAAGATCCCGCTCTGACTACTTCATCTATTTCAGCCCCGAGCGGCACGGCACGGCTGGGAAACTTGACTTGGGTGTTTATGGCGTGACTGGTCCAACCAAGTCCACCTGCCGTTGATGTCCCGTAGTTCAGCCCGTAGGCACTTCGCCACGCTGGATTGTTGATCCGTTCCGTTCCATAGAGCAACCGCGTTCCCGATGCTGCATCTGTGGCTGCCGCTCGGCCGGATGTCGTAACGGCTACCTCAGGGAGAGTTGCTCGGTACGCTGCGGTCGCGCCCCGCGAAAGCCCCAACGAAAACACGAAAGCACCAACACGGCCGGCATCCGCAGTCGCAGACCAGAAGTCATCGTTGTCGGCATAGTTCGTGCCCGTGATGCGTTGCCCCCATCGCTGGAAGAAGTTCCCTTGAACCGGTGGCGAGGCAGAAGCGTTAGGCGGCGAGGATGTCGTGTGGCTCGCAAGTTCTTCGGGGACAATCAGTACCGTTGGGGCCGTCGAGTTGCACACGATCGACGAACAGGCGTGCGAGGAACTCCACTGGCCCTGCGCTATGGCGGAACTCGTCGTAGCCATCATCTTCGGCGCGAGCTGCGTGAAGAACACCCGATCCGCCTTCTGCTGGCTCGCGGCGCAGGACTTACTGCCGCCACAATCCACGGCAGGCCGATGCCCATCCACATCCACCATTCCTACGGGGTTTCCACCCGCGTATGCATGCCGATCGCGGGTGCTGGGATCGAGTGACAGGCCGAGGTCTTGCCATGGGTCGGTGTATTGGTCGGTCTGCAGCCAGGTGCGGAGTGCGGCGTCGTAGTCGCGGGCGTGGTGGTTGGTGGTGTCGGCGTCGGGGCGGGTGTGCATGCCGGTGTAGCCGATGACGTTCTGGTCGTGCTCAGCTGTGGTGCCGGAGGAGAGGTTGTACTTGGTGTCGGGTTTGTTGTAGGCGGCGCCGAAGGTGTCGTAGTCGAACGTGGCGGTGAGTCGTGCGGCGGCGCTGCCGTCGATGGTCATGCGGGTGCTGTTTTGCAGGTCTGCGATCAGGTATCGGGTGCGGGTGTCGCGTCGTTCGCCGACGACGGTCCCGTCGACGCCGCGCAGCGTCCATCGCGATTGGACGTCGCCGCGTGCGCCCAGGTCGACTTCGTTGACGGGGTCCTCGTCGGCGCCGGCGTAGTAGCGGCGTTCCACCCACGACACCGGATCGGACCCGTCGTCCGGATGCGAATCCTCCGACCGAGTCGACTGGAACTGTCGTCCAAGCGCGTCGTAGGACGCCCGCTCCGACATGACGCGACCCGTGCGTGAGAACACGAGCACGAGCCGATGTGCGCGTTGCACGCTGTGCGTGAAGCGCTCGCGCTCGCGATCGGTCGGCTCCTGTTTGCTCCATCCCTTCGGACACGACCGCAGCGCACGCAGCGCGGCTGGCGCGATCGCGACCGCGCCGCCGCTGCGCGCGGGCACGCACGCGCGCACGACCTTCACGTACTCGCGGGTGGTGGCCTGCTGCAGCTGCCCCAGGCGCGAATACAGCACGTACCGCTCCGACACGTGCGCGTCCACGTCGCGATCGACACCCGCGTACGAATCCGACAACACCAGCTGCCCACGCGGCCCCGCCACGCTCCCGACGCGCTCGCCACGCCCCGTGCGCCCGTTGCCGTAGTACAGATGCGTGCGCGCGAGCGGCACGCCAACCATCGACGTCGCGTCATGCGCGGTGGCAAGCATCACCCCACGCATGCGCGCGTCGTTGCCGTACACGTACCGATCCAGCACCACACGCGCACTCGCGTTCTTCTTCGTCGCGACGCCGACCGCGGTGATCGCCTCCAGCCGCGCATGCGGATCGTACGTGTACTCGCGACGCGGATTGCCACCGCCGAGCTTGTCCGACTCCACACGACCCTGCGGATCGTACGCCCACTGCCGAACACGCGACCGAAGCTCGCTGTAGGACCCATCGCTCATCACCAACGCCGCCCGCTCCGCAACCCGCCGCGCATTGCCCGCAACATCCCGCACCACCGACTGACCCGCGATCCGCTCACGCCCGCCCGACGCGCCCACCCGATACGTCTCGAAACTCGACACCAATCCAGCCGCGTCCAGCGAGTACTCGGTGCCCGCGATCACCTCGCGCGCCGCGTCGCCCACCGGACGTCGCGCCTGCAACCGCTCGACACGCCGAACCGACCCGTCCAGGTCGTACGCATACCGCACGCCGACGAAGTTCTCCTTCGCTTGGTCGTTGCGAAGCCTGATGTCGCTCACCATCCCGACCGACGGATCGACCACCCCGGCGCGCGGCTCCAGATCGCCGTACGACAACTTCTGCGAGTACCCGCTCTCGAAGCGCGTCTGAACGAGCCGCATCCGATCGTCGTACTCGTAATGAACATCGTGGCCGAACATGTCGCGCGCCTCGAGCGGCTCGCCCGTGTTCGAGCGCCGCGAATACTCGATGGTGTTGCCGCACTGGCTGACCGACGCCAACTGCCCGTTCTCGTCCCACGACCACTTCACGTCCGAGCCGCGCAGCTTCGTGAGCTTCATCTTGCGCGCCGTGTCCACCCACCGCGAGCGATCGGTGTCCGTGAACGCGCTCCACCGAATCTTCTGCGGCCCCTTGACCTGCGCTTGCCACGTGTCGACTTGGTACACCCACGTCGGATCGTCGGGATCCTCGCCCGCGGACGGCTGGCGCACGCACGCACCACGCGCGTACATCACGCCTGGCTCGTACTTCGGCACCGACGCCGGCTCCGTGCGCTTGCTGGCGTCGTCGTACCACGAGTAGCGCTGCACGGCCTCCCACTCGCGGCCCGGCCCCGACTTCGCGCCGTGCTCCACACGCTCGACCATGTTCCCACGCCCGTCGTACGCCCACGACACACGATTGTCGTGCGCCACGTCGTCCTTCTCCACGAGCGAACCATCGTCCCCGTACGCAAACCGCGTCACGAACCCGGACTCCTCCGCATCCGGCGCATTCGCCGCGGGATGCGACAACATCGGCAACGTCACGAGCGACACCTCGCCAAACGGCGTATACCGCGTAATCGAGGACACCGCGCGCCCCGCGCCATCCACCATCGCCTCGCGCTGCACACGCCCATCGAAGTCGCGCGCATACGACGTCCAATCCGCCGCGTCGTTCACGCTCGACCGCGGACGCTCGACCCGAGCGACCTGGTTCATCGCATCGTACTCGTACGACGTCGTGGGACGCACACGCTTCAACGACTTGCTCGAGCACGCGCCAAGCCGACGCGTCACGCACGCCATGCGCACAGGCTCGCGCACCCGCAACACCACGCCGCCCACGCCATGATCGGTGTCGGTGACGCGCCACGCGGCGTCGCCCGCGACGCCGACGCGCTGCGCCACCGTCCGCGCGTTCGATTCCTCGTCCCAGATCGTCTGCGTCACGCGCCCGCCCGGACGCTGCTGCCACGCGAGCCGCCCCGCGGCGTCGTACAAGCTACGGGTCGCGTGCCCCTGCAGCGGCGTGTCTGGGCAGTCGCGCCGCCCCTGCGTATGCGCGTCCACCGACAGTACGACCTCGCCGAACGCGCTGTAGTACGCGCACGAATGCAGCCCGGATCCGTCGATCGTCTCGGCCGGCCGGCCAGCGTCGTCGTAGACGGTGGTCGTGGTGTAGTCGTCGCCTTGCGCGGTCGCGACGCCGCGCGGCTCCACGACCCGGACCACGTCGCCCGCCCGCGAATACGTCGTCGCGGCGACCCGCGGACGATCCTCGTCGGAATTCGACAGCAACCGCGAGGTGGTCACGCGATCCAACCGGTCGTACGTCGTGTCCGCGGCCGCGCCCGACTCGTCGGTGGCGAGCCCCGGGGCCCGAACGCCCGGCTCGACGATTCCGCTCGAGCCGTCGTCGTCGCAGTCCGTGGACGCGTCGCCGCCGCGCTCGTACACCGCGTCGACCGTGCTCAAGCGGAGATTGTCGTTCGCGTCGTACTCGTACACCGACACTCGTCGCAGCCGCGTGCCGTCCGGGCGCGTTCGGTACGGCGTCGTCTCGCGCACGAGCCGCCCCCACGAGTCGTAGGACATCGTCACGTACCGATTGCCGTAGGCGCGCGGACCGCGTCGATCGCGCACGCACGTCACCTGCGCGTGGGTGTCGCGCTGCGTCTCGACGTGCGGCAGCTTCTCCAGGTCGCCGCTCGATTCGTCGTCGCGCGCGGGCTGCGCTTGCGCGTCCGCGGTCTTCGACGAGATGCGCGACGTCACCCGTTGCGGCTCGCCATAGGCGTCGTACTGCCACATCAGCTGGGAGGAGCCGTTCGGATAGTCGATCCGATACACCCGTCCGGACGGGAAGTACGTGTAGGTCGTGTCGGATCGCTGGTCGCCGCTGCCGAACGGCGCGTGCACGCCGACGACGCGACCCGCGGCGACGTCGTACTTCGTCACGCGACGACCAGGCGATTCGACGGATTTCAAGTTCTGCACGAACCCGTCCACGGGCACCGTCCATGCAGGGCCTCCATCGCGGATCGCGCCGTGACCGCCCCACTCGAAGGTCGTGACGGCGCGCTGCACGCGCGAATCGCCTTCCAACGCGGGCGACGGAAGCCGCGTCTGGGATTGATCGACCTCGCTCGACTCGACGCGACCGGTCGCGCGCGCGATCCGAACGACGTCCGTCGACGTTCGAGCCGATTCGTACGACACTCGCACGCGACGCTCGTCCTTCGCCGTGCCGTGTTCGTTCACCACCTGGCCATCGGCTCGAACGATCACGTCGGTCACGGGCTTGCCCGCCTCGGTGACGTGGACCGACCCCGGCACGGGCGGGCCGTTGAGCAGCATCGACGGCGCGGCGCCCACCAATCGAACGGTCTCGCTGCGCACCGCGTCCACGCGCTGCGTGGTGGTGACGGTGCGCTTGTCGGCGGTGTCGGATCGATCGATGCTCGTGACCAATCCGGATGGTTCGGTGATCTCGGTCACCAACCCGAAATTCGGGTCCGCGAGCCCGGCCACGAATCCGTACGTCGTTCGCCGTCCTTGTTGATCCTCGATGGAGTTCACGCCTGCCAAGCGACCCGCGTCGGTGACCTTGTACGAGTACGCGACTCCCAGTCCGTCGCCGGCATGCACGTCCTCGCGGTTCTGGACGCGCCACACTCGGGGATTCGCCCACTCCTGATTGCCGAGGTCGGGAACGCGATACGAGAATCGGGTCGCATGCTTTCGATAGTCGGTGATGGATTCGACCAGCGTGCGATCGGTGAACCAGCTGGCGGGATCCAGCAGCGACGCGGCGTAGCCGATCTCGACGCGTCGGCTCGCGCCATCGCCCGCTGTGTCCACGACCGCCGAAACGGCGGGCAACTGTTCCGAACCGACGTTTGCGTACTGGAGTTCGACGGTTCGGTCCTGCGCCGGCACGCCGCTCGAGCGAACGAGCGAGCGAAGCTGCCCACTCGCCGCGTACGACAGCGTCCATGTTCGACCCCCACCGAAGTCCACGGTTCGAAGCCGTCGATCCACGCTCGCGTACGTCGTCGCGTCGCTGGCGGGAGTCGTGCATGCCGAACCATCGGGGTTCGCCGCGCCGAGCGCGTTCGTCTTCACGTCGTACACGACGCCGACGCAGTCGTAGTCGAACCGAACGCGCGTGCCGAACCGATCGCTCATCATCACGAGCGGCGCCATGCGACTGGTCTGCGGACCATGCGAGTCCACGAACCAATACGTCATCCCGTCCGAGTCCACCAACTCGTAGTCGTGGTGCACGCCAGCGACGTCGGCCTCGGCGCGCCGCAGTCGGTACGGAAAGTCCGGCGGCGAATCGAACTCGATGCCGTCGCGAGTGGCGAACGCGTGCCTCGTTCCGTCGCCGTCCACCAACAACGCCGCTTTGTCGGCGATGCGAAGCGACCCTTCGGGAGCGCCGAACTCGCCGATGCTCACGTGCCACTGCGAGCCGACCACCCCGCTCTCGGCGATCTGCTCGTCGTCCGCGAATTGCTGCGAGTTGTAGACAAGCGACGCGGCGACGTCGTAGCCGGCGAGTTGCTCGCCCAGCAAAGTTCGCGTGAGCACGTGATTGCCCACCGCCACGTTCACGTGCGACGTGAATCCGCCGCCCAGCGGCATGTCCTGGTACGTCCACTGAGGTTCCAACCCGAGCAGTTGCGGCTGCGTCGGCCGGTGCGTGCCGTCGATCGGATCGGTGCGCTCGTCCGGCACGCCGATCCTTGCGATCTCGTCCGCGCCCTGGGTCGTGCACTTGAGCGTGGCGGGCGACACGCGAAACTCCGCTGCCGCGCTGAAGGGAGTGAACGTGTCGTAGGCCTCGACTACGTCTTGCTCGCGGTTGTCGACGCGTCCGATGCGCCCGACGAAGCGCCACGCGCTGGCCGAGGTCGCGCGTCGTTCGATGATCCACGCGCGCGTGCTCGCGTGCAGGTCCGACTGCTTCGGGATCGTCACGTACAACCGCGTACCGGCCGCGGTCTCCCCCAATCCCAGCTTGCGCACCGTGAGCTTGCGTGCGCGCCACGAATCGCGCCACCCTGGTCGCGACGGCCAGATCGTCGTGTCGGCGCACACCTCCACGCTGCCGGTCCGCGACTCGTGCGGCCCGTCGGTCGCGAGCCCGCGAACGTCGTACCACCCGGACGTCGGATACGTCAGCGAGAAGGGGCGCTCGCCCGGGTTCTGGTCCTCGACGTCGTCGACCGTGGCCCACTCGCCCGGCGCCTGCACGTCGTGCTTGCGCTGCTGCACGCCGACCACGTCGATCTTGTCGGTGCCGATCTCCTCGGTCGCGTCCAGCTTCACCGCCACGGCCGCGCCGGGGTCGCGAACCTCGGCGACCTCGCCGCGGTCGAGGTTCGGTTGCTGCATCGAGAGCCCCGGCGGGGTGGTGTCCACGCGCAGGTACTGGTAGTCCGACCACGCGCCCTCGTTGCCGGCGCGGTCGACGCCGCGCAGCCGGTACTGGAACTCGGTCGTGGCGGGAATCGTCCCGTCGTCCTCGATCGTGTCGAAGCGCGCGAACGAGGTCTCCGGCGAATCCACGCGCGTCGTCGCGCCGAAATGGCCGTCCTTGAACTGCACGTACGGACCGGCGTCGTGCCGGTAGTTGACCTCGCCTTCCACCGTCGCGATGCCCGACCCGCGACGAGGATTCGACTGCTCGCCCACGTCGCGAAGCCGATCCCAGGTGACGTCGACCGCGCTGACCGCGTCCACGATCAACCCCGGCGACGCGTTGCCGCCCGACACGTTCTGCGGCCTCGGCGGCGCGACGGAGTCGTACAGGAAGAATTGCTGCGGGGAGAATGCGTCGTTGCCCGCGTAGTCGCTCGCCCACGTCCAGTACGGATTGAGGCCCTCCACCGGCGCCTCGGTACGGTCCAGGTGCACGTCGGCGAAGTCCGGAACCGAGGGGGACGCCGGGCACGGCTGCATCCCGGCAGCCCAATCGCCGAGCGATTCGCACGCGCTGTAGCGACCCCGCACGTCGCCCCGCTCGCCGTCCGCGCGCGCGAACGCGAATCCCCTGTACATGACGCCCGATCGAGCGTCCGACGCGTGGAGCCCGAACGAGACTCGCGAACCGGCGCGATACCACGTCGCCTCGTCGTATCCCGTGGAATCGGCGAGCCGCCAATTGTTCGGCGACCCCACGACGCCTACCACGTTCTGGATCGAATCCGCCGTCGCGGTCGCCATGGTCGACACCGTCGGCGGATCCTCGTCGCGCAACGTGAACACCACCTCCGCACGCTGCGCTCCGGTGTCGGGATCGGCGCGCTGGTTCATCCAGCAGCGAATGTCCTCCGCGTCGACCGTCGTTACGCTTTCCGCGCCGATTCGCTCCAGCCGCATGTCGAACGACTTGAGCGTCTCGCCCGCCGGAACCGACAGCGTGTCGTTGAACGTGACGCCCTCGTTGTCATTGCCGACGGAGTGCGCGGGTCCGTCGACCGAGCCGCCGGACATGAACGTCAACCGCGGTCGGCACGCGAACGACGGACCCGCCGCGACCTTGTCGCGAACGGTCGCCCGAACCCGCACGGACACCACCGACCACTCGCTCGGATCCGGAACGCTCCAGCGAAGCGTCCCCACCGCGCTCGCGCCGAACTCGGCCCCCGCGGCATTGCCGATCGACGGCCCCCACGCACCGTCGTTGGCGCGGATCACGTACCGCGCGGGGAACGCGCTCTCCAACGAGTACTTGGCGATCGGCTCATCGACGCGCTGACTGCAGGGCACCGAGTCGGCGTCTTGGCAGATCACGAACCGGTATCGCCCGACGCCGCCGCCGAACTCGTACGACGGGTCGATCGCCACTCGTCCGCTCGACGCGATTTCGTCGCCCGCGAACGCCACCGTCATCACGCTCGAGCCCGGATCGAACCCGAACTCCACCGGCAGTTCGTTGCCGGCCTCGTCCTTCGCGTAGTCCGCGCTGATCGAGCCAACGATCTCGCCACGCTCCCACAAGCGAAGCTCGCCCCCGCGAAACGCGATGTCCCAGTCTGCCGGCACGTCGAGCTTCCATGAACGCTCCAGCCGCTCGCTGGCGTGCGCCTCCCCGACGACGAGGTGCTGCTCCATCGATTCCGCGCCGGGAATCGTGACCACTTCCTCGACCGCGTCCGCTCCAACGGGTGTCGTGACGAGCATTCCGTCCTCGACCCGAGATCGTTGCCGAGCCGGTCCTTGCAGCGGCGTGACGCTCGCGACCTCCCCCGAGCGCGACGCGATCCGAACGACACCCGTGCGAGCGTCCACCGAGTAGTCGCGCACGACCGATTCGGAATCGTCGGCGAGCGCGACGCTCACGCGGCCCGCGTCGACGTGCTGGCTCGCGTCGCTCCCCGCGAGCTGCGAAGCCGCGAGCTGCGCCTGCTGCTCGATGTGCTCGAACCCGGGACCCGACTCGTCGAGCGTCGAAGCGAACGACGCATCGTCGGTCGGTGCGACCTGCACAGCGACCGCGGCCTGCGACGCCACGGCGACGACGATCGCCCCGACCAGCACGCCCGTGGCGCATGCGCCACGAATGATGGACACGCGACGACGGATCACGGATCGACCTGGTACCTGCTCAGCGTTTGCGTCTCGCGCGCGACGATCCGCGAATTCGTGGCGAAGATCGCGTCGTCGAGCGCCAGCGACCTGCATCGGACCCGCAACTCGTCGGCAGCTTCGAGCTCGGCGCCGCCGATCAGCGTCAACACCTGCGACGAGGAGCCGTCGGCGCCCGCCGCCGCCAACGCCCCGAACGCCTCGTCGATCGGCGTCGCGGCGCCCAACACCTCGAGCGTGCAGCGCACGCCCCCCGACCCAGCGGGAGCGTCGTCGCGACCGACGTTGACCTTCGCGCTCACCTCGTAGAAGCCGGCCGCCATCGGTTCGGACCCGATCACTTGCCGATCCGAAGCCGTCACCAAGTCCACTTGGTCGTCCTGCTCCACGACCTCCACCCGCGACGGACCGATCGGGCCGCGCGGACCGATCGATCCCTGCGCGCCCATGGGGCCCTCGGGACCTGCCACGCCGCGAGCGCCGTCCTCGCCGTCCTCGCCGACGGGGCCTTGCTCGCCCTGCGGCCCCCGAACGCCGCGCGGACCCGGCTTCAACGTGCCCTTGTGGAAATCGACCGCACGAAGCGAACCGTTCTCGATGTCCACCGACCCCACGGACGCGTTGCGAATGTCGCGACCAGTCAAGCTCTCGTCGCGAATGTCGCGCCCCGTCAACGACCAAGCCGCGTACGACGTGCCTCCGAGCGCCAGAAACACGGCGATGGTAGACATCACGTTCGCATAGGACACGCGAACCACGAAACGAGACACCACGATCCCCCGATCGACGAACTATCTGATCAATGGGCGCTATGTCCGAACGAGCGCGATTGCGAACATCTTTCCGGTCGTTGCGTTCTTGCAACGATTCGCGCGGGTACCGCCGCGACATGACAGCCACCGTTCGCGACATCCTGGATCACGCCGAGACGCTCTTGGACGCGCACGCGTTCGCCGACTACTGCCCCATCGGGCTGCAGGTGAGCGGGCGCGCCGAACGGGTGGAAACGATCGCCACGGCGGTGAGCTGCACCCGCGACGCGTTCCAGCGCGCCGCCGACGCGGGCGCACAGCTCGTGCTGGCGCATCACGGCCTGTTCTGGAAGGGCGCGTCGCAGGTGGTCGATCCGGTGATGCGCGAGCGACTCGCCGTGCTGTTCGACAACGGCATCACGATGGCCGGCTACCACCTGTGCCTGGACGCGCATCCTCAGCTCGGCAACAACGCGCTGATCGCCGACGCGCTCGGCCTCGCGCGGCTGGACCTGCCGTTCGCGATGCACGGCGGACGCTCGATTGGCGTCGTGGGCGAGCTTGCAGGCGACGGACTGCCGCTCGACTCGTTCACGCGCGCGCTGCGCGACGTGCTCGGCGGACGCGACCCGCTCATGCTGGGCACGCCAGTGGACAGGATTCGCCGCGTGGCGATCTGCTCCGGCGGCGCCGCCGCGGACGTCGACGAAGCCGCTGCGCTCGGCTGCGACGCGTTCGTCACCGGCGAGCCGCGCGAGGAGACCCACGCACGAGCCACCGAGCTCGGCATCGCATTCTTCGCCGGCGGCCACCACGCCACCGAGGTCTTCGGCATTCGCGCGCTCGGCGAGCACCTCGCCGACAAATTCGGCGTTCGCCACGAATTCCTCGACACGCCCAACCCCGTCTGACAACGCCACCCTGTGCCGCGCCGCGCTCACACCCCCCTGGATCAGGAGTGGATCAGCGAACCCGCCTCCGTGCAGGCGATTCGTCGAATCCGGCGCATCCAGCGCCGATTCTGGATCAGGAGCGTGTCCGTCGCAGCGCTGCTGCTCGCAGTGTCCGTCGCGGCGGCCGCGGCAAGCCCCTGCGCACAGCAGGTTTCCGCCCCCACGCCCTGCCCCGCTGCAACTCCGCGGCTCCAGACCGACCAATACACCGACCCATGGCAAGACCTCGCGCTATCGCTGAATCCGGGGACGCGGGATCGGCATGCGTATGTGAACCACAATCCGGTCTTCGGGACGGACCCATCGGGGCATTGCGGTCCGGGCGGAGCAGGCGGCCCCGAGGCAGAGGATTCATGCGCGGTGGCCTTGAGTGAGTATTGTCGGGGTAAGCCGGCGGGTACGCCGTATTGTCCTGCTGGTCAGCATGCGTCGCAGGAGCAGGCACAGGGGCATCAGCAGAACCTTGCGAATGCGGGTAAGCCCGGCTCGAGCTACGTGACGCCGCACGTCGCGCAACCGGCCTACATGCCGACGCCGACGGTCGCAAGCTTCTCGATGGAACGCGGCCCTTCGATCCTGAGCCTCAAGAACCCGATCACGAGCTTCCTGATAGGCGACCAAGCCAACTGCATCACCAACCCCGGTTGGGGGCGCTGCACGTGGGCCGCTGTCTCGGTCTGGAAGCCTGCCAAGGCCGTGAAATGGGCCGACGATGCCTATGACGGCATTCGCGGCATCAGGGCCGTCGACAAAGCACGCGACGCAAAACGTGTCACAAGCGGGGATGCCGTGCTCGGGCACTATCCAGAGTACGTAGGGCGAGCGGACGAGCTTGGCGCGCGACGCTTCTCGGTACCCGATGATGTGTGGGCGAGGATGACGCCTGCCGAGCAATGGGCAGCAAACCGCAAGTTCTTGGACCGCACGGTTGCGAGAGGCGGAGCTTTCCATCTGGCTACTCCAATTGATCGTGTCCGACCCGGTAGCTACTACGAGAAAGAGTTGCAATACCTGACCTCGCGCGGATATCGCCTCAACGAGGCTGGCACTGCACTGGTTCCATGAGCACAATGGCCATTCCTCAGGACATAGCAGCATTGATCGCGACACTTACGGCGCGCGGCTATGACATTGTCCGCGATGCCACTGGCGAGAGCTTCGGCGACCGGGAAATCTTGTTGGCTGGCCAAGACCTCAAGGTTAGATGTATCCGAGACCGCTCTCAGTGGTTCATCGAGGCAGGGCCGGCGGGTGGTGGGGAGTGGTTCGACATTAGCCTGTGGCGTGAGGCGCTCGACGGTAGAGAGCCGAGCCTAGAGCCGCTCTCGTTTGGTGCGTCTGCTCATTACGTTCAGGACAATCTTTCTCGGTTGGAGGGTGGAGCGGCGAATGCTCCATTGCAGCAGGGGATGCTCCTGCGTCGTCGTCAACGGGCTCGTGCTCGGCTTCGTCGTTCCTTAGCCGAAGACCTCACCGATGGCTCGGAGGGGTTCGACAACGGGAAGGCGTAGGTAGTGCTTGCGGGTCGTTTGATCAATCGGGAGGAACCGCTGTGCGCGTCGTGCTCTACACCCGCGTCTCGACGGACAAGCAGGCCGAGCACGGGCACGGCCTCGACGCCCAGCGCGCACGGCTCTCGGAGTTCGCGGACCAGCGCAGCCTCAACGTGGTGCAGGTGGTCGCCGACGAGGGCGTGAGCGGCACGACGCTGGAACGCGACGGGATGCGCCAGGTGCTCGACCTCGTGCAGTCGCGGGCGGTCGATGCCGTCGTGGTGACGAAGGCCGACCGCATCAGCCGCAACGTCCGCGACCTGCTCAACCTCTCCGCGCTCCTCGACGAGCACGGCGTCGCGCTCGTCACCGCCGACGAGCAGTTCGACACCACCACCCCGCTCGGCAAGGCCATGAGCGCCATGCGCGCCGTGTTCGCACAACTCGAACGCGACATGGCCGCCGCCCGCACCCGCGACGGCATGGCAGCAGCACGAGCAAAGGGCGTACGCCTCGGCCGCCCACCCGTCGGCTGGCGCATCGCCGAAGGACGCTGGCACCCGACCGACCGCTACCCCCTCGTCGAACGCGTCCACGCCATGCGCGCCGACGGCGCGACGTTCCAATCCATCGCGGACACCTTCAACGCCGAAGCGATCCCCACCGGCAGCGGCCGAGGCCGCTGGGCGATCCCCGCGATCCGACGCCTGTACGCCTCGCCCCTCGTTGCGCCAGCCTTTCCGATTTCAGGGTGACCGGTCAGCAGGATCGAGTCCCGCACCATCGGGTAGGTATGACCAGTGCCCGTCGAGTTCGACACCGAACTGGATCCAGAGTGGATCAACCGAATCGCTCGCATCGACGCGGTAGCGCCAGATTGTGCAATTCGGCGTCGTGGCGAGCGCCGGTTCTGGATCAGGTGTGATGCTCCCATGGCGACCATCGCCGCGAATCCCACGATCCCATGCGCCTTCTCGCTTCGCTGGCCCGCAACCGACCAATACCAGGACCCGTGGGCAGACCTCGAACTCTCGCTGAATCCCGGCACCCGGGATCGGCACGCGTATGTGGGTGGGAATCCGGTGGCGAACGTGGATCCGAGTGGACACTTCAAGCTCGGGTCCGACGGCTCTGTTGTCGTTCCGGCTGCGGGATGCGGCTTGAACTACAACTGTGGCTCGAACACGGTGAGGGAGCGTGGGGACAACGGTGGATGCGGCTGCACTTGGACCACTGCTGGTCCATCCGGGAACTCAGCGTCAATTTCTTATGGCGGAAAGACGGTGCAGGCAACGGTCGCCACGGTGCGCGTGCTGAGGCAGGGTCTGATTGACGAGCGTGCGGCGTTGGCAGGCCGCCTCAAGAGCGCGTACTCCTACTTGGAGGCTACGAACGCAGCGTGCGACAGTGCTTTCGATCGTTGGTTTGGAGCGACGTGTCAGGCGTATCAACAGGGCGCGACTAATGCGCTGCACCGCCTCGATCGGCTCAGCGGCCAGCGTGTCGGGTTCACCGTGAAACCAGCTACGATTGGATCGTGGATCGCGACAACCAGCGCCGAGGAGTTGGGTGGAGGCTCCGCGTCGCTCGGCTGGAAGTTGTGGAACGAATCTACAAATGATCCGATCTACGCCGTCGGAAAGACCGTGTACGGCGCAAAACTCGTCGCCACCGGAACCGTGCTATCCGGCGCGGGCATCGCGGTAGACACCATTCAGGACGGCACCAACGGCTTCGCCCGCAGCAGTATCTCCGTCGCCGTCAGCGCAGGTGTGACAGCGGCAGCGTCCAGCAGTCGCTACTGCGGCAAACTGGTACATCCCGGCGCAAGCAGGACCTGTTCCTTTGTAGCGGGAGCCACTGCCGGAATCGCAGCCAGCATGGGCTATGACGAAGTGCGGGAGGTGGTTGAGTGACGGGGTTGTTCGCGATTGTGCTGGTTGGGCTGGCACTGTATATGCCGTTTCTGGCGATGAAGGTATGGCGTGATTCCTCTATGAGTTTGAGGGATCGGAAGCTTACGCTTAGAGCGTTTGCAGGCATGGAGCTATCGGCAGTGGTGATCCTCGGTGGCTACCGCATGGATCGGTTTCTGTTCGTTCTCGTTGGTGGTGCAATCTTCATTATCACGATTGCAGCGCTGCCACCGAGACGTGACAAGCCCGCTTCCCCTCCGCCCTCCTCACTCGAAGACCGCCCCGATCGCCCGGAGGGGTTCGATAACGGGTAGTCGTAGGTAGTGCTACGGGCCTTCGCCGTTTGCCAACCCGTTCAAGATCCACTTCCCGGAGTAGTCGCCGATGATTGACGAGCGATCAGCAATGCAACTAATCATCCAAGTGGAACCCGCGTTCTCGCGCCAC
>JBDHZF010000056.1:0-17011 GCA_039811765.1 Thermoleophilia bacterium
GAACTCCCAGCCGACGAGCTCGTTGTGGCACAGCTCTGGATACGCGTTCGCGAAGCACGGCACCTTCGAGTTCTCGTTGACCTGCGCCTTCCAGCGGTGCGCCACCGCCTCGGTCTGGCCCGCGCCCGACACGACGATCACGCGGTCGTGCAGCTGGCGCGCATGTTCGAGCGCGGGCTGCGCGTCGCCCGCGTGCTCGCTCACCACGAGCTCTGCGCCCGCCGCTGCGTCGCGCACGATGCCCGGCGCGTCATGCACGACGTTGAGCGCGTCGGCGACGCCAACGAGCGCGCCGAAAATCACGCCCACCGCGGCGCGCGGCTGCATGCCGCTCGGCAGCTCCACCACCGGCACCTGCGCCGCGCGGGCACGGTCGGCGAGCTCGCCGCCGGTGGTGATCACCGCGGCGACCACCGAACGGTCGACGGCCTGGTCGAAGCACGCGAGCGTTTCGGACGTCGCGCCCGAATAGGAGACGCAGACCACGCGGTCGGTGTCGTCCACCCATGCCGGAAGGTCGTATCCCTTGATCGCCACCACGGGCGCGGCGACATCGGCCGCTGCGGGAAGCAGGTCGGCGCCCACGCCGGAACCGCCCATGCCACACACCACGAGCGCGCGCGGCGTGACGCCCTTGTCGTGCGGCCACGCTTCAGCGAGGGCGTCGCGCACGGCGTTCGCGCGCTCCAATCCGTCGGCGAGCTGCGCTGGCAGCGATGCGATCGCGCCGAGCATGTCGGACGTGTCGTGGGCGGTGAGCGTGTCGATCGTGGAGGTCGTCATGGCTGCGCACACTATCGCTGCGCTGGCCGGGACGCGAGCGCGCGATCCGCGCGTTTGCAGGTTGTGCGGGATTTTGCGGATGTGTCGCAGCAGGCCAACCACTATCGTCGATGACGATGCTGGGTTCGTCACACCGTTGCGACGCTCGATCACGGCTTGGTCCGGGCCGCGCGGCGCTGTTCTCCGCGGTGTCGGTGGCGACCCCGCTGCTTGCTCACCGCACCGATCCGGCGACGGTGTTCGTCACGTGGATCGTGATCGCGCTGTGGTGCGGCGCATGGAATTGGTCGCGCGCCTGCAATCGGCCGCGCAATCACGCCCTCGTGGCGATCGCGATCGGATGCGCCCAGCTCGCGACGCACGTTTCGTTCGCCCTGTCCGCGTCGCTGCATGGCACGAGCCACGTCGAGCACATGCACCATCTCGCGCAAAGCGGCGGCTCGACCAACGCCACGGGCATGCTGCTCGTGCACCTGCTCGCGATGCTGCTTGGCGCGATCATCGTCACGGCGATTGACCGACGTGTCGCTCGAAGCGTGATCGCGCTCGTTCGACGTGCTCGCATGGCGTTCGTCGCATGGCTCGCGCGTGGCCAACGCATCGAGACCAGCACGCAGATCTCGCTCACGCCATCGGGCGCAATCGACGCACGCGCGCGAGCGACGCGGATCTTCGCGCGGTCCCGCGCGCGACGCGGACCGCCTGCGTTGGCGCACTACCTCGCATAGCGCAACGTATCGACCATGCTCCACGAAAGGGCATCACATGAACATCCGCACCATCGCGCGACGATTCGTCGCGCCCTTGCTCGCTGTCGCCGTCGTCACCGTCACTGCCATCGCGGCCACGTCCGCCATCGCCGACGAGATGCACATGGGCACGCACGAGGCCTCGGCGAAGATGAGCGTCAGCCTCGTCGTCGCCAAAGATCCCAAGGCCGGCTACAACCTCCACGTCGTCGCGCGGCGATTCAAGTGGGCGCCGTGGAACGCCAGCCGCAAGCACATCTCCGGCCAGGGGCACGCGCACCTGTACGTCGATGGCGAGAAGGTGACGCGGCTCTACGGCCCGTGGTACTACCTCGGCACGCTGGAGCCAGGCAAGCACACGATCAAGGTCACGCTCAACGGCAACGACCACTCCGACTACGAGCACGACGGCATGATGGTCGCCGCACAGAAGACGATCACCGTCGACTGACGCGACGATGATCGAGACGGTGGTCAGGTGGTCGCGTTCGCCGACGAGGCGGGCGCGACCACCGCGCCGCGCTCGAGCACTTCGCCGGCCTCCACGCTCGCGCCCTCGCCGACGATCGCGTCGTCCACCACAGCGTCGCGTCCCACGCGACTGCGCTCCATCAGGACGCTGCCGCTGACATCTGCGCCGTCGTCCACGACCGCTCCAGCGAGCACGACGCTGCCGCCGCCCACGGTCGCGCCCGACGCGATGCGCGCGTCCGGCGCGATCCACGCGCTGCGCTCGACGTTTGCGCCTGGCAACGGATCGATCCCAGCGATGCGACCGGCGAGCGCGTCCGCGTTCGCGCGGCGATATGACTCGAACGTGCCGATGTCGTTCCAGTAGCCGTCGAACCCGATCGCGTGCAACCCTCGCCCCACGAGCTTGGGGAACACCTCGCGCTCGATGTTGACGCGCTGGCCGTCGGGAACAAGCTCCAGCACCTCGGGTTCGAGCACGTACGTGCCGGCGTTGATGTAGCGATCGTCGCCGGCTTCCTCGAGCGTGGGCTTCTCCAGGAACGCGAGCACCTCGTCGCGCGCGCCCGTGCGAACGAGGCCATACCGCGTTGGGTCGTCCACGGGCGTGAGCGCGATCGTCGCGGTGGCATCGTGCTGCTCGTGCGCCGCGACGAGCTGGTCGATGTCCAGGTCGGTGAGCACGTCGCCGTTGCACACGAGCAACCGCTGCGGATCGAGCGTGCGCGCCGCGAACGCGATCGCCCCCGCCGTGTCGAGCGGCTCGGGTTCGATCACGTAGTTCAGGCGCAGGCCCACGCGCTCGCCTTCGCCGAAGCACGACGTGATCTCGCCCGGCATGAATCCGCACGCGAACGTCACCCCCGTCACCCCATGCGAGGCGAGGTAGCGCAACTGGTGCTCCAGGAACGGCGCGCCGAGGATCGGCAGCATCGGCTTGGGGCGCGTGTCGGTGAGCGGTTGCAGGCGCGTGCCGCGCCCGCCGACGAGGATGATCGCGTGCATCAGGCGCGCTGCTCCGTCTCGTTGAGGTCGCTCTCGCGCCGTCGTGGCACGCCAACGGTCGCGCCCGGGCGCCCCACGCCCTCGTAGGTGAGACCGGCGTGCGCCGCCTGCGCCGGCGAGAAGAGATTGCGTCCGTCCACGAGCAGTGGCGTGCGCATCGCTTCGGCGACGCGCACGAGGTCGAGCTCGGCGTACTGCGGCCACTCTGTGACGAGCACCGCGGCGTCCGCGCCGTCGAGCATCGCCAATGGATCCTCGTAGATCTCGACGTTGCGAAGCAGCGGACGCGCGACGTCGTCCGCCACCGGATCGTGCGCGCGCACGAACGCGCCCTCGGCGAGCAGGCGCGAGCTGATCACGAGCGACGCGGCCTCGCGCATGTCGTCGGTGCCGGGCTTGAACGCGAGTCCGAGCAGCGCGATCGTCTTTCCGTTGAGCGGGCCGAGGTGCTTGATCAGCTTCTGCACGAGCCGACGCTTCTGCAGCTCGTTCACTTCCATCACCGAGTTGAGGATCTGGAAGTGGTAGCCGCTGTTGCCGGCGAGCTGCTTGAGCGCGCTCACGTCCTTGCCAAAGCAGGAACCGCCGAAGCCGATCCCGGCGCGCAGGAAGTGCCGGCCGATGCGTTGGTCCAACCCCATTCCCTCTGCGACGCGAGTGACATCCGCCCCCGTCTCTTCGCAGACGTTGGCGATTTCGTTGATAAAGCTGATCTTCGTGGCGAGGAACGCGTTGGACGCGACCTTGATCATCTCCGCCGTCGCCACGTCGGTGCGCACCACGTGCGATTCGAGCGGCGCGTGCAGCTGTGCCATCCGGTCCACCGCGGCAACGTCGCTGCCGCCGATCACGACGCGGTCGGGGTGCATGAAGTCGGCGATCGCGTCGCCCTCCTTCAGGAACTCCGGGTTGGAGACGTAGCGCACGTGGCCGAGCCCGCGCGCGTCGAGCAACTGCTGCATGCGCGCGCCCGTTCCGACGGGCACGGTCGACTTCATGGCGAGCACGATGTCGCCCGTGTCGGTGGGCAGCTCGTCGATCACCTGCTCCACGCGCGAGAGATCCGCGTCGCCGGAGTACATCGGCGGCGTGTTCACGCACACGAACACGATCGACGCGCGCTCGGTGACATCGCGAATGTCAGTAGTGAACGTGAGCCGCTGCGCGTTTCGCTTCACCAGATCGGCGAGCCCGGGCTCGTAGATCGGGATGCGCCCGGCCTGCAGGTCGGCGACCTTCTCGGGAAGGATGTCGCGGCAGATCACGTGGCAGCCGAGCTCGGCGAAGCACGCGGCGCTCACGAGACCCACATAGCCGACGCCGACGACGCCGATGACAGGAGGATTCGACATGCCGCGAAGCCTACCCGTTGCTCGGAGCGATCACGCTCGCGGCGCGGGGAACTGCCGCTCGAAGGCTTGGTCCTCGCTCGCGCTGGCGCGATCGGCCTCGACGGCGAGTGCGCGAGCCTCTGCCACCGTGCCAGCGGCAAGCGCGTTCACGTATCGCTCGAAGCGGTCGAAACGCCGCGCGGTGATCGTGTTGATCAACGCGTCCGCGGGTCCGTGGAGCTTCTTCGGCAAGACAGCCACGATGTATGGACTCACTGGCGCGGTGCGGACGATCCGATCCGTCAACTCGTCGAGGTGCGCCGCGTCGATCTTCTTCTGGGCCACGATCCGCTCCGCGATACGGCGTGGTTCCTGTTCGAGCGTGCCGCCCTGCAACAGTTCTTCCGCAGCGGCACGATCCACAGCCCGGTCCGTGTCGATTCCGGCGAGCTCGAGCAGTCGCGTCATGCCCATGCGCTCGGCCTCGTAGTTGTTGCGCTCCGGCCCCGCCGCGCGAAGCCCAGTCGCCGCGGCGATGCGATCCGAGTTGCCGGTCCAAACG
The DNA here is from genome assembly GCA_039811765.1 of Thermoleophilia bacterium. Lineage (GTDB taxonomy): Bacteria > Actinomycetota > Thermoleophilia > Gaiellales > SKUG01 > JAGQUL01. The sequence continues at coordinate 4,902 of JBDHZF010000056.1, forward strand.
GTCAGCAGATCGGTGCCACCTTCTTCCATCCAGCGCACCGGCTGCTGGCCGGCGAGGTAGGCGAACAGGGATTTGTTCGCCAGCTGCGCGAGCGTGAGATCGGTGAGCGACGGCTTGAGCGTCTGCGACCACGACGGGAACGTGACGACGTGCTCCATCTCGTGCGCGAGCACGCGGTTCACGAATCGGTTGCGTTCGAGCTGCTGCGAATTCAACGGCGCGGCGGCGTCGTCGTTCGTTGCGGCGACGAAGAGCGGCGTGAACGAGGGACCGTAGGTGATCCAGTCGTTCTGGAACGCGACCGCGCTCGCGCGAAGCTTCCAGCCCGTCTTCAGCGCGCCTTCCACGTCCGCACGCTGCTCGGGCGTGGGGTTCGCGGTGATGTCGACCGGGTGCTTGCCGTCTCGATTCCACTCGGCGATCACCGTGGCAGCCCAGCTCAGCGCCATCTCTTCCGGCGTGTCGGCGAGCACGACGCCCTTGAGGATGCTTTGCCCGCGGCGCGCGTCGAACAGCGACGCGGACCCGACGATCGCGTGCTGGATCCGCTCGCTCGCGGGCGTCGCGAGCAAGTCACGCGCGCCCTGCAAGCGCGGCGAGCGTGCGCGACGCGAACGGACCGTCCCCCGCCAGCTCGAGCCACGCGCCGCCTTCGGCGACCTTCGCGAGCGGCACGCCGTTCACTTGGAGCGAACGGCTCCACTCGTTGGCCATGAGCGCGTCGACGACGCTGCGCACGCCAGTTGGACGGGTGGACGAAGTGGCGATCCGCAGGCGAAGGCTCCCTGCCGAAGGTGCGGCGCGCTCTGGCGCGTTGTCTCGGCGGGATCGTACACGACGATCAGAAGGTCGGAAGCTTCACGCGCACGACTCGCTCGCAGTCGCTCGCGACTTGGTCGTCGGGCTGCGCGTAGACGGTGTCGTAGCCGGCGCCGCAGCTCACGGTGTCGACGATCGAGTCGAAGCTCGACAGGTCCACGTGTTGGCTGCCCGATCCGAGCTTGATCACGTTGCGCCCCTTCGTGCCCTTCACCCACATCGTGCCGCGCGGGCCGGAGAGCACCGGCTGGAACATCGGCGTGGAGCGCGTGCCGATGCTGTCGCGAACCTGCACGAGCACCCCCGACCACCCCACGCCCTTGGGCAGCAGCACGACGTGCGCGCCACGGATGCGCTGCCACTTCGACCACGTGCCCGTCGTGGCGAAGCGCACCAGGGTGACGGGATGCGCGCCGGTGGCGGCGACCGTCACCGTCAGGCGACGGCCTCGATACACCTGCGGCGGGATCTTCGTCTTCGTGATCGTCGGCTTGACCGCCGCTTCGCCGGCGCCACCGCCACTGACCACCACGGGAGCGGTGGGATTCGCCGGCTTCGTCGTGTTGACGGGCGCGGGAGTCGGCGTTGGAGTCGGAGTCGGCTTCGGCGTGGGCGTGGGCGTCGGAACGGGCGCGGGGGCCGCCACCTTCGTCACGGTGAACCGGGCCGCGGCCGAGACGTTGCCGGCGACGTCGCGCACCTCCAGTTCGAGCACGTGCGCACCGAGCCGATCGGCGAGCGCGTACGCGAGCGTCGTGCCGAACGCTTGCCAGCCGCCCTGCGCGCCGTCCTCGCGAATCCGCAGCTGCGTGACGCCCACCCCGTCGCTCGCGGCGATCGCGAGCGTGATCGCGTTCGTCTGCGTGGAAGCCGGGCCGCTGAACGCGGTGATCGTCGGCGCGGTCGTGTCCACGGCCGCGACGCCGCCCATGGGACCGCCACCGCCCGCGTCGGCGCCCGCGTCCGTCCATCCGGCCGCGGGCCGAAGCACGGCCTTCGCCTGCGCGAGGTGGATGTTGCCGGCGTGGTCCACCGCGATGCCGTGCACGCGGTTGTCGGCGAGCGACTTCGAGACGATCGTGCCGCGCACGCTGCCGTCCTGACCGAATCGTCGCACCTCGATCGACCCGTACGGCATGTACTGGTGAAAGTCGGCGGTCGCGAAGCAGGTGGTGTTGATCACCAGCACCTCGCCGCCCGCGCTGAGGGTCACGTCGTACGGCGCCGCGAGCGCCTGTGGCAGGGCTCCGGCCTGGTCGAAGTTGCACGCGCCCCACGCGTTGGGGTCGGTGTACTGGTCCATGCCCATGGAGAGCGTCGCGCCGTACGTGCCGTCGGCGGCGCGATCGAACCGCTGCACGCGTGAATTGTTGATGTCGGTCACGAACACCCGCTTGCCGTCCGCGGTGACGGCGACGCCGCCGAAGCTGCCGCGGCTGGTGCCCAGCGCCCACGCGCCGGACTTCGCGCCGAAGCGGGTCACGTAACCGCCGTCGGCGTGGTACTTCACGATCGCGTCGTCGGTGCCTCCCGCGTTCTGAGCCCACAGGCCCGACGAGAAGTAGATGTCCCCGTTGCCGTCGGTCGCAAGGAACTGGCCGAGCGGTCGGTTCACTTCGTCAGCGCCGCCGGAGTACGGATAGTTCTCGAGCTTCCACGTCGTGTTGCGCACGTAGCTGCCGTCGGCCTGTCGATCGAACCGGTACGCCGTGTAGTCGGCGTACTTGATCACGTACAGGTACGAACCGTCGGGCGACGGAGCGACGTCGGCGGCGCGGTCCGTGGCCGTCGATCCGGCCGTGAACCGAAGCGGGATCATGCTCGCGCGATTGCCGTTCACGTCGCGCACCGCGATGTAGTTCGAGTGCACGCCGGCGTCGTTCAGCGAGCACGGCACGTACAGCCGACCATAGGAATCCATTTGCCCGGAGCCGCGTTCGGACGTGTTGTAGCCGCCGCAGACCTCGGCTTGGGACGCCCACGACGCCGCGTTCGCGCCCCCAGGCGTCAGGCACGCGCAGACGAGCGCGAAGACGGCAAGCAGGAGTGCGGGGGCACGTCGCATGCATCCACCGAACCACGCATTTTGCAGATCGTCAATACGCTCGAATCGGAAGCAGCGGCTCGATCACACGCCTTCGAAGCGCTCCACGTGCAGCTGAGTAGCGGGCACGCCGAGACGAGCGAACGCGCGCTCGACGGTCACGAGCAGCTCGGTGGGACCACAGGCGAAGATCTCCCAGCCCGAGGTGGCGGCGGGTCCGGCCACGCGCTCCAGCAGCGACGAGTCGATGCGCCCCACGTGCCCGGTCCAGCCTGCGTTCGGCCGAGACAGCGCGTAGACCACGTGCAGCTGCGGAAGGTGCGGCCGCAGTCGCTCGATCTCCGCGCCGAAGGTGACGTCCTCGAGCGAGCGAGCGCCGTGCACGAGCAGGATCGGCACGTCGGCGCGCGACGGATCGTCCGCGAGCGTGCGCAGCAGGCTCATCGCGGGCGCGATCCCGATTCCGGCGGTCACCAGCACGTGGCCCGGCGCATGAAGATCGGGGCGACCGCGCCCGTGCGGACCATCGACGAACACGACCTGACCCGCCGGCAACCGCTCGAGCGATCCGGTGAGGTCGCCCACGACCTTGCAGGTGAACTCGAGCGCGCGCGTGTCACGGGTGGACGACGCCGCCGAGAACGGGTGCTCGGTGATCGCGTAGGGCGCTCCGGCGAAGCGCAACCACGCCACGTCGCCGGGGCGGAACGGCAGACCGCCATGCCCGCAGGCGAGCATCCGCACGGTGACCGCGCCCCCTTGCTCGCGGCGGACCGAGTCGATCGCGTACGGCGATCCGGTCGCTCGAAAGGCACGTCCCACGCGCAGGTACGAGAACGAGGCGACGGCGGCGAGCAGCATCGCGGTGGCGAACCAGCGGATCGGTCCCCACCCCACGAACTCGCTCGCGCGCAACATGTGCAGGTACCCGCCGAAGAGCGCGATCGCGGTGAGCACGAGGTGCACGACGCGCCAGCGCTCGTAGCTCCAGCCGAGCCGACGTCGCCAGACGCTCGTCACGGCAAGCAGGACCAACGCCCACCACGCCGACGCGCCCGCCCAGGCGATCGTCACGCTGCGATCCACGAAGAACATCCACCTCAGGATCACCGTGCCCCACACGAGCATGAAGACGAGGATGTGCATCGCCACGGCCGCGAGCAGGACCACGCCCATGTACCGGTGCAGGCGGATCAGCACGTCCATGCCGCCAGCGCGCACCAGCGCGGGCAGGCGCGCGGCGAGCGCCACTTGCAGCGACATGCCCGTGAACGCCGCCAGTCCGAGCGCGACCGCGAACTGCTTCGCGGCCTCTTCGGCGTGCGGCGACAGCCACATCAGCACGACCGGGGCGATCAACACCGCTGCGTACGCGCCGGCCCACAGCCGCTGCTCGCGCGCGCGTCGACGCCTGCGGCGAACGAGATCGATCGTGGAACCGGTCACCACTCGGGCTTCACGCCGGTCGCCATCGCCATCACCAGCGCCGCCAACCCGATCGCGATCGCGATTCCAACGGCGAGCATGAGCACGCCATCGCGTCGCGTGCGCGCCGGAAGCGCCGTCACCATCAGCTCGCGATGCATGGGCGGCGGCAACGGGGCGGGCGCGACCGGCGCGATCTCGGGAGCGTCCACGACCGCCGGCGAGGCCGTCGGGACTCGGAACGGCGCCTCGACGGCAGCAACATCGATGCCCGTCCGCACGACGCGGCTCGGTGCGCGCGAGCGACGTGCCAGCTCCGGCACGGGAGGCGCCTCGAAGCGCGGCAGCTCCAAGGTTCGATGGGTCGGCACGGTCGCAGGCACGATAAGGCCAACCTTACAGTGCCCGGACTCGTCGATGCGGCACACGCGTCGCAGTCCACGAGCGCCGGATGCGTTGCCACCATGCCCGCTGTCCGGACATGGTGTGCAACGCATCGAGCACGAACCGAACGCCGATCGGTGTGATCGCTGTCGATGCAGGGAATGAAGCCGCCATGACTGGCGACGACACCACGCCCAACGCGCCCGATCCCGAGACCGTGACCGGCGACCTCGACCCGAGCGCGCTCAAGGATGCGCTCGGCCGCACGGGTCGCATGCTGCAAACAGCGGGGCTCCCATTTGAGGAAGACGAGTTCGAAGACGACGGCGACTCGAATTCCTCGAGCTCCACCGGAGGCAGCGAGGGCACCGGCGACGCGGCCTGAACCGGCTCGCGCCGATCACAGGTCCGGCCGAAGCTCGAGCGCCGCAGCGGCGCCCAGGGTTCCCGTCAGCGCCCACGCGGCCGTAGCGACCTTGACGTTCTGCTGTGCGTAGCCCGGCTGGATCTGTGCTTGCACCGCCGCATCACCGAGGTATGCGCCATCAGCGGCGTGGAACTTCGAGGCCTCCCCGAGTTCCTGCATCGCCTTGTCGGTGACGCGATACGCCTCGATCTCGTTTCGAAGCATCCTGTGCTGGAATCCTCGCGTGAACGACGCGGCACGGCGCTCGCCTGCGGCCGGGCGCGCAAGCGCAGCCAGCCCTTCGAAGGGCGCGGCGAAGGCCGAACCGAAGACACCGGCGACGCTGCGGCCACCGGCATTCTGCAATCGGTGCACCGTCTCGTGCACGAGCGCTTCGGCGTCGTCGATCGGGACGCTGGTCCCATGGTGCACGCTCGTGCCGTTGGGCAACGGGATGTCGAACCCCTCCGGCTTCCCGAACGAAGCGCCGAGCTGCATCGTGTTCGTGAGTGGTCGATACGAGGCGATCGTGCCGTCGACGGCCTCCTCCACGAGCTCCTTGACGCTCCCAGGCGGCTTCGCGAAGCCGAGCTTCGTGCGCAGCCTGCTGCCACGTTCCAGCACGTCCATGGCAGTGGGCGATCCCGCGACCGCCTCGATCGCCTTCGCGAGCCGCGGATGCGCAAGCCACGTTCCTGACACGTTCATCGTCCACCCCTCCTGGTCCCGAGCTCCGTCCACCCGACTCTCGGCCGCGCCACGACGCGCGTTTCAGGCGACGGACAGCGCGGAGCGCGCCAGATGATCCCACCCAAGCGTGTCCTCGAGCGTCATGAGCAGCATCGCCACGGGCAGGCCAACGACGTTCTGGTAGCAACCGCCGATGCCGCTCACCATCGCGGCGCCCGTGCCTTGGATCGCGTAGCCGCCGGCGCGACCGGCCCACTCGCCGCCGGTCAGGTAGCGCTGCAGCAGCTCGTCGGGAAAATCCCGGAAGCGCACCTTCGTGCGCACCGCGCGCTCGAAGCGCTCGCCGGTCGCCGGATCCACGAGCACGAGACCACCGACCACGTCGTGCGAGCGACCGCGCAGCAGCGCGAGCATCGTGAACGCGTCGTCGGCCGTCTCGGGCTTGCCGAACGGTATGCCGTCCACGTCGACGACCGTGTCGCACGCGAGCACGAGCTCGCCCGGCCGTGCTTGATCGAGCACCGCGTCCGCCTTGCGACGCGCGTTCTCCACGGCGAGCTCGGCGGGATCGCCCATCTCGATCTCGTCCACGTCGGGAACGAGCACGCGAAACGGGATCTCGAGCTGCTCGAGGATCGCCCGCCGCTGCGGCGAGCCGGATGCGAGCAGGATCGACACGCGCGGACTACTTGAGCACTTCGCCCTTGCCTGGGAACCAGAGCTTGATCTCGCGCTTGGCGCTCTTGAGCGAGTCGCTGCCGTGCACCACGTTCTCGCCCATGTCCTGCGCGAGATCGCCGCGAATCGTGCCGGGCGCGGCGTCGACCGGGTTGGTGGCGCCGATCATCAAGCGAGCGACGGAGACGGCTTTCTCGCCCTCGACCACCATGCCGAACACCGGACCTGCGGTGATGCCGTCGATCAGCTCGCCGAAGAACGGCTTGCCCTTGTGCTCGGCGTAGTGCTCCTTCGCGAGCGCCGCGGTCACCTTGAGCAGCTTGCCTGCCTTGAGGCTGTAGCCGCGCGCTTCGAAGCGCCGCACCACCTCGCCGACGAGGCCGCGCTCCACGCCGCCCGGCTTGACCATCACGAAGGTTCGCTCAACTGCCATGTGTGTTCCTGTCCGTCTCGACTTGGTCTTCGTACGAGGCTCAGATGCGCGAGGAATCGCCCGCGCCGAACGGCTCGGTCTCGATCTCCCCGCGCTTCGTCTCGCCATCCTTGGCCGAGCCCTTCGCGTCCGCCTTCACGGCGGCGGTGAGCTTGGTCTCCTCTGCGTCGCCGCGCTTGGACGTCGTGGCCTCGCGCTCGCGAGCGCGGTCGCTCGTTCGCTCGTTGCGCTCGCGCGACGACGTCGGCGCGGGCTTGCTCTCGGCCCGACGCGTGCGCGACGCGCCGGCGGACGTCGACGACGGGGCGCTCGACCGTCGCGACGAACCGCCGCTCGGTCCGGCTGGTCCACGACCGCCGCGCCCGGGAACCTCGGTCTCGCAGAACGGGCACATCACCCAGCGCGGATCGAGCGGCTTGTCGCAGCCGGTGCACGACTGGCGCAGCTTCGTGGTGCACACCGGGCAGGACAGGTAGTCGCCCTCGATGTGGCTCTTGCAGTACGGGCAGCGCTCCTGGCGACCCAGCTGGCGCTCGAGCGCGCGGATCTCGAGCTCGCGCTCGCGGATGTCGGCGAGGTACTCGCTCGGGCGCACGAGCATGTAGATGAACACGCCGAACAGCGGCAGCATCGAGATCGCCGTGAAGGTGGCGACGAGGATCGGATCCTCGGTGCGCTTGCGAGCGTCCTTGTAGGTCCAGATCACGATCGCGACGTAGAACGCCAATCCGAGGATCGCGCCCATGTTCTTCGCGAGGTCGATGATGTCGTTGAGGCTCATGTCAGCTCCGGGTCGTGCCGCTACAGCAGCGCTCGTCCGATCAGCCACCCCACGCCGAATCCGATCGAGAGGACCACGACGCTCACCAGCAGCATCCGAATCACGGAGCTGCCGATGCTGCGCGGTCGATCTCGCCGAACGTTTCGACTGATGCGGGGAGCACCGGACATCGGTTGCCGGGAAGTCTCGCAGATCGGCCGGCGCGAGGCGCAACCGGCACGATCGCGGGACGGGTCAGCGGGACGCCGATCCGGAATGCGCCGCAGCTGCCACGATCGCCTCGCGGGTGCCCGCGAGCGAGCCGCGCGCGTTGAAGATCGCACCAGCCAGCGCTCGGCGATCGCCGGTCGAGAGGTTGCGCCGATCGCCGATTCGTCGTGCGAGATCGAACGGGACCCGATCGATCGTTCCGCTGCGAAGCAGTTCGCGCACGCCCGCTTCGGACTGCGTGTCGACTCCGGCTTCGAGCATCAGCATGCGAAGCGACGCCACGTACTCGTCGTATGCATCATGCGCATTCGTCGCAGCTCGATGCACGCCGCTGGCGCCGAGTTCGTCGACTGCTCGCGAAAAACGCAGCTTCGACAACGTGCTCGCCGCGGCTTCCTCGAGCTCGCGACTGCCCACGTAAGCCTTGGGCGCCTTCGGCGCCGCCACGTGCTCCAGCTCGTGCGCCAACGTGAGCACGGCCTCCGTTCGAGCACGCCGACCCAAGATGGAGCGCGCGCCCGTCAACGCGTCGATCAGATGCTTCGAGTCCACGTGACCGATCACCACTTCGCCGTACCCGGGCAGCTCGAATGCGACGACGTCCGTCGACACGGTCGTCTCGCCGAAGTCCTCGACCGAGGAGATCGGAACGTCACGATTGATCGCATGCATCGCTCGCGTCGCCATCGATTCGGTCTCGGACCATGCCGACTGGTCGAGCGCGAGGTTCACCCCGTGCAGCTCGATCGGCTTGCCAGCGGTGTCGTAGCTGCGCGCGAGCCGCGCAATGGCCTCGGGGACTCCGTCGCCATGCCTCTCGACCAACGTCTGCGCCGCCGGCGAATCCGGCACCAGCCGCATCGCCGCGCCTTCGCCCACGGCAGCGAAGCGTGCGAGCGACGCGTGCGGCGTCCACGCCGCGACGCCGCTCTTCAACGCACGGAACGAACTGATCGGCACTAACCAAGCCACGTTCGAACTGCTCCCCCTCGATTTCCCCCTTGCCGGGTCTTCGCTTCGTCAGCGGTCCTCGTTGCAACGACTCCGCGATCGCTTCCGAGAAGCTGGCGAGCAAGCACGCATCGGGGATGCGCGTGCGGACGGGGAACGACGCTGGGCACCGATGCTGGGGGCGATTCACAACAGTTCGAGCACGATCACGCCTGCGGCGCAGCGCGTGCGACCGGCGCCCGCGCATCCGGATATCCAATCGTTGCAACGAGATCTCGCGGACCGTTCGGCGGTGGTCGCCGACGCGCTTCGCGGCGCCGCGCTCGTCGAGGACGGCGTGCTCGGCCACAGCGGCATCACCGGCCCCCCGATGCTCGTGCACGCGCACGACCCCGTGCTCGGCACCGTTCGCGCGCTGAGCAAGGGGGCCGCAGGGAACCACCCGATGGCGGAAGAGTTCGCCGAACGGCTCGCCACGCAACTCGGGATCGGGCACCTCGTGGCGCCGACAGTGGAACGCGATGGTCGCGTGGTCGTGGCGTTGGTGGACGGCGTGCAAGGCCGCCACGCCGGCGTGCATGGCGCGCGAGACATCGAACGAACGCTTCGACGGTTCTACGCCGAGCAGTTGCCGCACCTGCCGTCCGACGCGACCGCGAACCAAGCGCGAATCGACCGACAGCTCGTGCAGGTGTTCGACTACGTGCTCGCGATCAAGGATCGCCACGGCCGCAACCTGCTCGTCGACGATCCAACCAGCCGCCTCACGCTGATCGACCACTCCGAATTGCTGCTCGGAAATCGGGCAAGCGATCCGCTCGAGCCAGCGATGATGGGCGCGTACATGGCCGGGTCTTCGCCGCTGCCCGGCACGCACGTGCTCGTGCTGGACGACGACGTGCAGCGACTCGTCGGCGAGCGCGTTCCCACCGGATGGGTGGACGACACGCTCGACGAGCTGCGCGAACGACCGAACTTCGGTGCGGACACGGCGGGCAGGCTCGCCGACGAGGCGGCCGCGAGCACGATCGCCAAGCGATCGGCTTCGGTCGTCGAAACCGGCGAGATCCGATACCGGTTCAACCCCTTCGTCGACTTCTCGTTCGAGCATGTCGGCAATTGGTTGAACGACAGCGCGCTGTTGCGAACCCTCGTCGCATGGATTCGACGCTGACACGCCACGACACAGGCAAGGAGACGAAAACACATGAGCACCCTCGGAATGACCGTCGCGACGCGGAGCGTCGCCATCGTCTGCATGGCTGGCGGGATCGGCGCGATCGGAAACGCGGCGACCTCCACGGATGCACCGCCTGCCGACCGTCTCGGATTCGCGGCAGAGGGGGCCATCGTGCTCGGCAGCAGCGCTTGGCTGCTCGGATCGTCGATCGGAACGCATGGTGGCGCGATCGCTGCCAAGGCGGGGATCGCCGCCGCGGCGCTGGGCGTGGCGGCCCTTGCAACCGCCGCGGTCGCCTCCTTGGTTCCCAAGCGCTGACAGCGTGCCCAGGTGGTTTCGCCACGGGCGAGGTCGCGATGCGTTCGTTCAGATCGAGGACCATGAGCTGGCTGGTTCTCGTCCGCGGACCGATCCGCAATTTCGCCCAACAGGTGGGACGAATCGCAGATGCGAAACGCTGGCCCGAGCACGCTTCTGCAGTTTGTCCCAAGGGGTGAAGGGAATTGCGGACGGATGGCGCGCGCCAAGCTCCGTCTCTCTCGCACGAGCTTGCTCAACCCGCCGTCGCTGAACTCACCCGCCGTCGCTCAACTCACCCGCCGTCGATCAGCCTGCCGTCGATCAGCCCAGCTGCGCGAGCACCTGCTCGAGCTGCTCGGCCTCGCGCGCGTAGCGCTCGCCCTTCGCGCGCTCCTCGGCGACCAACTCCGCGGGCGCCCGACTCGTGAACTTCTCGTTCGCGAGCTTGCCCTCCACGCGCTTGACCTCGCCTCGCGCGATCTTCAGGTCGTTCGCGAGCTTGCCCTTGATCGACGACGGCAGCCACGCCGTGACCTGCAGCTCGCCCTCGACCACGGTGACGGCGATCGATTCGGCGTCAGCCGCCGACTCGTCGTCCACCAAAGCCTTGAGCGCACCACCGGGCACGAGCCGCTCCACCAGCGCGCGCTCGGCATCGTCGAGCGCGTCGAGCCGCACCAGCCAGCTGCCACGCACGTCGCCGGCTTGGGCCAACCCACGCATGCGCGTCACGAGCGACTGCATGCTCGCGTACCGCGCCTCGTCAGCCACGAACGCCATACGGTCCGCTTCGGCGATCGCGTGGTCGTGCCATGGGCAGCGCGCCACGAGTCGCCCGCCGTCGATCCCGCCCGGCCACACCTGCACGGCGAGCTCCTCGGTGAGGTGCGGCATCACCGGATGCAGCATGCGGATCGTGCGATCGATCACGAACGCGAGCATGCGCGTGGCCGCTGCGCGGTCCCCCGGGTCCTCCTCGCTGCGCAGGCGATCCTTCACGCTCTCGAGGTACCAGTCGCACAGCTCGTTCCAGCAGAACGCGTACATCGCCTTCACCGCGAGCGCGAACTCGTAGGCGCCGAGCGCGCGGTGCACCTCGCGCAGCGCGCGATCGAGCCGGGCGAGGATCCAGCGATCCTCGAGCGCCGTGGCCGATGCCGGATCGAAGCCCTCGTGCGCGAGCGAGTCCTCGTCGCCGAACAGCACCAGCAGGCGAGCGGCGTTCCACAGCTTGTTGGCGAGCTGGTTGCCCTCCCTGATGCGCCCCTCGTTGAAGCGCACGTCCTGCGTGGAGCTCATGTCGAGCAGGCCGTAGCGCACGGCGTCGGCGCCGTAGCCGGCGATCAGGTCGAGCGGGTCGATGCCGGTGCCGAGCGACTTGCTCATGCGCCGCCCGTCTGGTGCCTGGATCGTGGAGTGGATGTACACGTCCTTGAACGGGATCTCGCCCAGGTGCGCGTTGGAGAACATCATCATGCGCGCGACCCAGAGGTTGATGATGTCGCGCGCGGTGCACAGCACGGCCGTCGGATGGAAGTGCTCCAGGTCGGGCGTGCGGTCGGGCCAGCCGAGCGTGGCGTGGTCCCACATGCCGGAGCTGAACCACGTGTCGAGCACGTCCTCGTCGCGCCGCCACTCGGCGTTTCCACACTGCGGGCATGCGCTGGTGCCGGGTCCCTCGACGGAGACGTGCACGTGCGACTCGTCGGCCGTGCAGTACCACACGGGCAGCTGGTGGCCCCACCACAGCTGGCGCGAGAGGCACCACGGCTTGAGGTCCTCCATCCAGCCGAAGAAGATCGACTTGGA
>JBDHZF010000057.1:0-16737 GCA_039811765.1 Thermoleophilia bacterium
CGGTCGCCGCGCAGGTGAACCCGATGGTGGAGCAGTACTTCACCGAGCAGCAGAACAAGTGGCAGACGGGCAACGCGTACGAGGTGGTCGCCTGGTACGGCGAGCTGCTCGGCGAGAACGTGGACGCCGCGGCGGTGCTCTCCAAGGGCGAGCGGATCATGCGCACGGCGATGCCGATCATCAGCGAGGAGCTGCTCGCCAGCCCGCTCTCGCGCGAGGCGCTGCTCGCCCAGCAGCGCCAGCTGCGCGCGTGGTACGACGCGGAGGTGCTGCCCAAGCTCGCGTCCGCGCGAACGTGGGACGACATCGGCGACGCGCTCTACACGATCAAGGAGGGCACCGAGCTCACGAAGTGGGACGCCGAGCGACTGTTCACGGTGGGCGAGGACGAGCTCGACGCGCTCCAGCAGCTCGCCGACGAGTCCGACTACCTGCTCACGGTGCGCTCGCGCCACGGCTCGTCGCTCAAGTGGATCGAGGAGGGCGCGGAGCTCAAGCCCGAGGCGCTCAAGATCAAGTCGGTGAGCGACATGGACGCGCGCATGGGCTACAAGCAAGGCGACGTGGGCAGCCTCGTCTTCAGCATGCCGAGGCCGCTGTGGGACTACCAGCAGCACGGCGGCGATCTCAAGCAGACCATCGAGGCGTACGTCGACGGGCTGATCGGGGGCGGCCAGCTGCAGGACTTCGAGCGCCCGGCGGCGATCCAGCGCGTGGAGCTGCGCGTCAAGGAGTGGAAGAAGTACGAGTCGCAGTACAAGGACTTCGCGCACTACGACGCGGTGAAGGGCGACGGCAAGGGGTGGATCGACAACACCTTCAACTGGCCGGGCAACTTCATGGACCAGAAGACGGAGGCGTCGCGCAAGGCGTTCCGGATGACGAAGGTGTCGGGCCCTAACGAGCCGCCGTCGTTCGAGCTGTTCCTCTACAACCCGGTCGAGCAGAAGTGGGGACGCATCACGGGCGACATCGACCCGATCTCGTTCACGCACCTGGACGGCACGCCGCTCACGCGCCAGGAGCACGCCGAGCTGGTGAACAAGATGCGCATCAACCCGAAGCTGCAGGCGCAGCACCCGGAGTCCGCCACGTACGTGGGGCACAAGCCCGACGGCGTGACCGGGTACGACCCTGCGCACAACGGCCCGGAGTTCATCGCCAGCCAGTTCAAGTACGACGGCGTGCGCCAGAAGATGGAGGCCGGGCTGCAGATCATTCCCGGGCAGAAGCCGCGGCTCGTGCGCTTCAACGAGGGGCTGAGCCTGTGGAAGAGCCCGACCGACTACAAGGTGCACTACGACGGCGGGTACGTGCAGGTGGGCGTGGGTCCCGGGCGCGGCGACATACCGGTGCCGGCGGTGAACCACGATTGGACCGCGGTCGACGCGACGACTGCGGAGTCCGCGATCACGTCGGGCTCGAAGCCGCAGGTCGTGGAGCCGTCGCCGACCGCGTCGGGCGCGCAGCCCACGCTCGGGCGCTGCGCGGTGACCTACTCCACGGCGGACGACGCCATCGTGCTGCTGGTGATGCCGAACGGCGATCTTGCGCGGGTGACGGGCGGGGCCGACGGGGCCGCGATCTCGGTGACGGTGGACGCCGCGCTCACCGACACGTGCTCGTCGGAGGGACCGATCGTGGCGATCAAGGTCAAGCCGGGAACGATGGTGAGCGACAGCGCGTTCGCTGGCGCCTCCGAAGTGGCGATCCCAAGCGACGAGATGCGCAGCGCGGCAGTGAACGATCCAAACAGCGGGTTCTCGGTTGGCCAGCAGGTCGTGATCGGCGCGGGGCTGCCCGACGCGGAAACGCGCACGATCGTGGGCTTCGGATCGATCATCCTCGACCGACCGCTCGACCATGCGCACTCGGCGGGCGAGCCGATCGTGGTGGTGAAGGCGTCGGCAACGTCCACGACACAACCCCCGGCGCCGACGGTCGTGAAGCCCAAGCGCAAGAAATCGCCCACGATTAATGGCACGAGAGCGGTCGGCAAGCGGCTCACGTGCTCGGGCGCGACGTGGACGGGCACGAAGCCGTTCACGCTGAAGTACGCGTGGCAGCGCAAGACCGGCAAGCGCTGGGTCGCGATCCGCAAGGCGACGAAGTCGAGCTACCTGCTCGTGAAGGCCGATGCCGGCAAACAGCTGCGCTGCGTCGTGACCGCGAAGAACGCCGCGGGGAGCGCATCGAGCACGAGCGCGGCGGTGAAGGTGGTGGCGCGGCCTACGCGTCGACGCTGAAGCGCACCGGGTAGTCGCCGTAGGTGTCGCGCATGATCCGGTCGAGCTGCTCCCCGCGCTCGGCGGTGTCGACCGGGAACAGGTACGCCGCCTCGTCGTCGCCAACCGTGCCGTCGCCGTCCACGTCGTACTCGCTCTCGATGACCTGGCCCGTCACGCCCGGGATGAGGCTCGCGAAGTAGTTCTCGTCGCCCGTGTACCAGGTGGGATTGCCTTCGCTGCCCTGCGGGGTGACGACGAGCAACTTCACGCCGTCGACCACCGGCTCGAGCATGCCCGCCGCGGTGTCGGCGATGATCTGATCGGATTCCGGATCGGCGGGCGTGCCGTTGGAGACGACCACCTTGAGGGTGTTCGCATCGATCGGCTCGAGCTTCTCGAAGGGCGAGTTCTTGCCCTCGGTCAGCCACTGATACTTCATGGCGAGATTCAGTGCGGGAGCTGCAGGCGCGGTGAGGTCCATGCGCGCAATGATCACAGGTGTTGCACGCGATGGGAAGCGTGCGCGGTGATCATCGGCCGAGGGCGGCCACGCGGACCGATGTGTGGTGGATAGCGCCCGCTCAGCGGGCGCTATCCACCACACATCACCGTCGAACGACGGGCACGGGGATCAGCGCCGCTGCGCTCGTGGCCGTCGCCGAGCCCGCGGAGTTCTTGGCGGTGACCATGCATCGCAGCCGATGGCCGGCGTCGGCGCTCGCGACGGTTCGAGCCGCCTTCGTCGCGCCGCGAATCGCCACCCATCGCTTGCCGGTCTTGCGCTGCCACCGGTAGGTGATCGTGAACGGCGCGGTGCCCGTCCACGTCGCGCCCGCGCAAGCGAGCGTCTTGCCGACGTTGCGCGCGCCACGAATCAGGGGCGCTCGCGCAGCGGCAGGCTTGGTGACGGCGCCGGCGCCGTCACCACTGCCCGTGCCCGTGCCCGTCCCAGCGCCGGTCGTCGCCACCGTGCCCGTGCCCGAGAGCGCGATGTCGGTGGGCGATCCGTCGGCGTCGTGCGTCAGGCGCAGGGTCGCGGCGTAGGCGCGCGCTTCGGTGGGATCGAAGGTCACGTCGATCGTGCACGTCGCGGCGACCACGATCGTCGAAGCGCAGTCGGGCGACGTGATCGCGAACGCCGAGGCGTCGGCGCCGACGATGCTCGCGCTCGTCCACGCGAGCGCGGCCGTGCCGGTGTTGGTCACGGTGATCGAGCGTGCCGTGCTCGCGCCGGCGTCGGTGCGCTGGTCGCCGAACGCGAGGCTCGATGCGGACGTGCCCACGGCGGGCGCGACGCCCGTGCCGCCGAGGGGAACGTCGGTGACGTTGCCATCGGCGCCGGTGATCCGAAGCACAGCCGCGAGCGCTCCGGTGGACTGCGGATTGAAGTTCGGCACGGCGACGCACGACGCGCCGGCCGCGAGCGACTTCATGCCGACCGACGGGAACAGCGTGGTGCACCCGAGGAACGTCACGCCGAACGATTCGGTATCGCCGCTCACCACGCCGATCGACGAGAGCTGCAGCGCGCTGCCGCTCGTGTTCGTGATGGTCACGTTCTGCCCGGATGCCACTGCCGGCTTGACCCGCACCTCGCCGAAGCCGACGCTGGCAGGCGACACCGAGAGCACGCTGCTCACGCCCGACCCGGTCAGCGCGATGTCATGCGCGCCGGTTCCGGAGTTGTCGGTGAGGTGCAGCGCGGCGGCCGAGTAGCTCGCGACCTGTGGCGGATCGAAGGTCACGGCGATCGTGCAGCTCGCGCCCGGGCCGAGCGTCTTGGTCGACGACGCACCGCACGAGCCGCTCCCCGGCAGCGTGTACGCGCTCGCGTCGACGCCGGTGATCGAGTCGTAGAACATCAGCGATCCCGTGGTCCCGGAGTTGGTGATCGTCACCGTCTTCGTCTCGGGCACGCTTCCGTCCGCACGCTGGTTGGCGAACGCGATCGTGGACGCCGACGGGCTCATCGTCGGATCAGTGCCGGTGCCGTGGGGCGACCAGTACCTGTTCGCGCCCCACGAGCCGGTCCCGTACGCGGCAACGTCGAACGTGGTCGATCGCGTCCCGGTCGCGCTGGGGTTGAACGCGATGGTGACGATGCACTCCTCGTTGGCCGCCAACGTCTTGTTGCGGCACCCGTCGCTGACGACGGGAAAATCGCCAGGATTGCCGCCGGATGCGTACAAGAAGTACCCCGAGTTGATCGTGACCGACGAGCTCCCCGTGTTCTTGACCACGGCGTTCATCGTGGCCGTCGCCCCTGCCGCGACCGCTTGATCGCCGAAATCGGGAGCGGTCGTGCCGTAGAACTCGAGCTGGCCGCCGGCCACCGCCATCGCGCTCGGCGCCGTGGCGAGCACGGCGATCGTCGTGACCAGCGCAAGCAGCGCGCGTCGAATGCCGTCGATGTTCATCTGCCGCGCTCGCCTTCACTCGAGGAATTGACCACGCTCATCCTACCGTTGACGAATCGAAGGGCCGGTGGTCCACTGATGGCCGGCGAGTTCGCGAGTGGAACCGAGTTCTCCGGCAACGTCGGCGCGAACGGCCAAGCGATCCAGCGATGAGCGACTCGCGCGATGGTCGCGCGGCGCCGATCAATAAGGCATGCGTCTTGCGCTCGCATGCTTCGGCACTCTCATCGCCTGTGTCCTGCTCGTTCCGTCCACGGCGTCCGCGCTCGAGATCGAGCGCGGCGAGCAAATCACGACGATCCATGTGACCGAGGACGACGGCACGACACAGACGAGTGCGCGCGCGGTGTCCTCGGACGACTACTACGTCCCCAACCTGAAGCTCCCGAGCACGACCGACGGCTGGCCGATCCTGCAAATCGCTCCCGACCTGTTCGGCACGGGTTGGTTCGCATGCGATCGCTGTGGCGCGCCGATCACCACGCCCGAGCTCGTCGTTCGCGCGGACCGGCCAATCGTGTTGACGGTCGAGGATCCCGGAAGCCTCGATCGAACGGTGGGCGGCCTGCGGATCCGCCTCGAGGGCACCTCGACCACGGCGGCCGACGGATCGACCCTGCAGCTGTTCTTCGACCGGGGCTCGGTCGTGCGCGACGACGTGGTGCGAATCCGTGACGGCCAATTCGACATTGGCGGCGACGGCTCCGTCGAACTCGACACCAGCGCTGTCTCGCCTGCGCGTCTCAACCTGTGGACGGGCGGCGGCGACGACCGCGTCGACGCGACGGGCGCAGGGATCGCGTCGTCGTCCGCTCGATGGTTCGCGAACGAGCTCGTCGGCGCCAGAAGTCATGTCGACCTCGGCGCGGGCAACGACACGCTGATCGCCGGCGACGAGCTGTCGGACACGATCGCGCTCGGCCAGGGCGACGATCGCCTGACGCTCACCGGAACTAAGCCGCACGGCGAAGTCGTCACGACCGACGGCGGGCGCGACACCGTGGACGCGAGCCGCTCCGCGGCGACGATGCAGGTCACCGCGCGCACGCAGGACGCGCTGGACGTCACGACGGGGTCCGCGCGATCGATGCTGAGGTCGTACGCTCGCAAGCTCACCGTCGACGCGTCGCGTTCGATGGGCGTGAACGTCGACGCCGTCGCGCGAACCGCCACGGTGCGCGGCAGCCGCAGCAGCGACTTCGTCAACCTCCAAGGCGATTCGACCCACGCGAAATTCCGGGTGGATCTCGGCGCGGGCAACGACGTGCTCTCGACTCGCTCCGCCGCGGTCCTTGGCACGCTTGGCGCTGGCAGCGACACCGTCGACCAGCCACAGGCGAAGTGGAACGGTGGTGAATTCTGGGCGCAAGGATCGCTGCGTGGCCTGTCCTGCGGTCGCGGCGTCGACACGGCGCGAACGCCGTCAGCGGGCGTTGACGGATGCGAGCGTCACGAGGCGAGCGGGGAATGGATGGAAAGCGGCGAGGACGATCTGCGCCGTCGCCTCCACCGCTGGAATTGGGATGGTTGGGACGGGCAACCACTCGCTTCTTGGGGCGATGATTACGGAATCAAGTCCGTGCCGGCGGTCGTCGCGAGCGATGTCGGAACGCTCGTTCTTCGCACAGAATCCGACGCGATGGAGACGTTGCTGCACCGTGTCGTTCGCGATGGGATCGCCTCGTGGTCGTGCGGACCGCCGTGCGACGACGCGCCGCCCGGCACGCCTGTCGAACTCCAAATTCAGCACCCGACGAAGATCCACGTGCGGGACCTCCTCGCCACAGGACCGCAGCCTCCGCCGCTGACGATCCGGATCGTTGGCGCGCGCGGCGCGTTGTCACGACTGGTGCTGGCCGGCTCCGGAGGCCTGAATCTGCGCGCGACGAACGATACGCTCTCGATCGACGGCGCCCCGGTCGTGCGCTTCGCCGGCGGCAGAGTGGCCATTGCCGAGGTGTACGCCACCGGAAGCGGCAGCGATCGCATCGACTTGTCCGACGCCGATCTTCGCGTGTCGTGGGTCGTCAAGAGCGGGCTCGGAAGGGACCGAATCGTCGGCTCGCCATGGCATGATTCGATCACGGCCGCGGGCACCGCCGTGGTCGACGGTGGTCCGGGCAACGACTCGATTCGCGCCGCGGGACGCGGCTCGATCGTGCACGGCGGCGCAGGCGACGACTCGTTGAGCGGCGGCCCGCGCATCGCCGCCTACGGCGACGCTGGCAACGATTCCCTGGGCGCGGGACACGGCAGCTCGGTGTTGGATGGCGGCATCGGCGACGACGTGCTGCACGGCGAGTACGGCGCCGACACCATGCGCGGCGGCCCCGGCGACGACCTGTTCACGAAGCGGCGCGGCACCCTGCGCGTGGACGGCGGCCCGGGCGAGGACGTCATCGGCCCGAAGGCCACGGTCACCGTGCTCGACGCGAACTGCGGTCCCGACTTGGACGCAATCGTGCGCGCGCCGGTGCACCAGCGCGGCTGCGAGACGACCGGCACGGATTGGTGGTACGACCAGCGTTTCCGCACGCTCGAAGTCGCCGGCAAGCCCACGCTCACCTACGACGATCCGCATTGGGTCAGCCTGCCTCCGGACTGGATGGACTGATTCGCGATCCAGCGTCGCCATCGGCCGATAGACCAGCGTCGCGCCGGATTAGCTCAGCTGGCAGAGCCCCTGCCGTGCAACGTGCCGAAGCTGGGGCTCAAGATCCCCGCGTCGAGCAGCTCTTCCTCGTGAGAGCCTAGGACTTGCCGAATCACGCGAGCGACCGGGAGATCCCACGAGCTCCCTGAAGGAAACAATGCGGCGCGGGGCTGGCCGGCGGGCGAAACACACATCAGACGACGACACCAGCAATCTCTTCGAGCGTTTCGGGGGCGAGGTTGCGAAACGATTGTGGAGCCACGACCGGCTCGGGCAGCTCGTCGAGGCGCAGCGGTGTAGCGAGTTCGTAGGCGCTGCCTATCTCGATGGCATAGCCAGTGTCGCAGCCTTCGTAGTACGCCATGAACGCCGTGCGGTCGATGCCGCCGTAGCGTCCGCACTTCCTCCATAGGGCTTCCGGGGCATCCTCGATGATGCCCGCAACCTCGAACCAGCCGATGATGTGCTGCTCTGGGGAGGTGGCGTAGATGACCGCGTGGCCGGGCTGCTCGGCGAATCCTTTGCGGCGGAACTCGAACCGCTTGCTGCCATCAAGGATGGCTCGTGCGAAAGGCGGCTTGATGCTAATGAGGATCGGCACGACTCAACTCCATGATCCGATCGAACTGGTCGTCAGAAATGCTCATGATGGACTGCGGAGCAGTGCCACCGAGTTCCTGCCACTTGCTCAGCGGGACGGGCACCTGAACGTGCTCGATCTGCCGGAACAGGATGGCGAGAACTGATTTCGCCGCCAGCACCTCGATCTCCTGTAGGGAGTAGACCGTGCGCTTACCCACGAACGCCGCCAGTTTCGCCGCCTCGCCCTGCTGGAACCGCTCGACCTTCTCGACGATGCCCAACGTGGTGATCGCGCTTGCATCGTGCGACCGGTAGAACAGCACGAGGTCGCCCGTTCCAACTCGCGTGATGCCCGAGTGCGACAAGTACGCCTTGCGGATGCCGTTGCCCTCCACGCTCGCTGCCGCATACGCAGTGAGATCCAGCATCGTCTGATCGGGTGCAGCAGGAATGGCAGGAGCATCGGGAAACAGCCTGCCGTGATACCCCGGCTCGATCGGGATGCAGAACTTTCTCACCCCACTCGTCGCGTACGCAGGTGCCCACGCGATGTGATACCCGAGCGCATCGCCGATGGGAGCATCGGGGAGCGGCCGGAACCGTTTGCGATACACCAGTTCCGCTGGTGCGTTGTCCTTGTGGCCGTCAGGCGCGAAGCCGAACTCGTTCAGGAACCCAACAAGGAACTCCTGTTCGGTCCGTACCTCTACGAAGGTGTCGTTGCACTCGTTCTTCGTGCAGTAGTCGAACGCGCGGTGCAGCAGCAGTTCGCCGAGGTGCCGACCTCGACTGTTCTCGCCTACCTTGAAGGTGCAGAGCTTGAACGACCGTGCACCTTCCGGCTCTTCGAGATGGTAGATGCAGATAGCGTCGATCTGGCCATCGGCTCGCACGATCCATGCGCGTCGTCCCTGTCGCGCCACGCGCTCGAACCACTCATCGAAGTCGGAATACCCGTCCCTCAGGCTGTCGAAGAAGGAGTTGGCCAGGTCGATGTTGTGCAGCGACACGTCCTCGACCTGTGGCAACGGAGGCGCGTCGTGCTCCCCGTAGAGCGTCGTCAGCCACTCGACGGCCTGCTCGATGAAGTAGACTTGTTCGTCCAGCCCCACCCGTTCCGCTCGGCTGCGCAGGCGACGATCTTCGGTAACGAGCGCATCGGCGCAGTTCTGGTCGATGGCGTACAACAGATCGACATCGACGCGATCGTTGTCGCTCGACACGCCTCCGCTCTCTCCGATGAACTGATCGGTGGCTGATGGCGGCGCGTCGATCTTCGGGTACTTGGTGGTGCTCCACAGCGAGCGCATCTTGCGATCGTCGTCGCTGTCGCGATCGAAATCGTCGAGCGTGCGGTCGTGCAACGTGAGGGTGAGGGAGTGCTTCTGCGCCAGTCGTGCAAGCGGAGCCACCGCAGCGGCGAACGGGTGCTGGGCATCTTCCAGCGCGATCAGCACGTTCGTGTCGAGCAGCAGCCGCATGGCTCCAGTTTGACGGTTCGCCCGGACACCGAATCGAACACATGTTCGAGTGCAGCGAGTCTGTTCCGGCGAGCAACATGTCGACATGATCTTCAGGAGGCGGAGGCTGCCTACGCTCGGGAGATCAACCTGTTCCTCGATGTGCCGTTGCGGATCCCCAACGAAGCGCACGATCTGACCGGTGCGGTCGATTTCGCGCGCAGGACGACTACCACTCCGGCGCGTCGAGAGCGGTACCGATACGGAGTGAAGCCGCGCGCTCGCACATCGGCATCATCGGTGCTGCCCAGTAGGATAGGGCCGCGCCGGATTAGCTCAGCTGGTAGAGCACCTGTCTTGTAAACAGGGGGTCAGCGGTTCGAGTCCGCTATCCGGCTTGAACGAGCGGGGCGCGCGGTCACGGCGTAACGGCATGTCCGGATTCCGGCCACGCCGTTACATCCTTGCTTGGCACGGGCGGGAAACCACCGAACGCGCCCCGCGCATGAGCACGCGGCGCACGCGGCACACGCGAACCACGATAGGTCGATCGTGGTAGGATCGCGCGCATGCATGCTCGAACCGTCATCGCCGCGCTGCTGGCGACCGTCATCTCCCTGACCTCGACCGCGTCCGCGCTCGCCGCGCCAACGCTCACGAAGATCGACGGCCTTTACGGTCGCAAGATCAACGACAACCAGCAGGTGCTCGGATTCCTCGAGACCAACTACGGCGAGGGCTACCAGCCGATGGCGTTGTGGACCAAGGGCACGAAGGCGCCGCTGCTCGGACCCGTCTCCTCGTTCAACCTCAATGTGGACAGCGCGCTCGGACCGAACGGCGAGGTGTTCGGCTCGGCCTACGACTTCGGCGACCTCGAGAACCTCAAGAAGCTCGGCACGTTCTACTCGTCCCCGAAGGACTATCGCGCGTTCACGGTGACGGGCACCGAGTGGGTGATCACGAACGCGGGCGACCTGATGAGCTACGACAGCGCCGCCAAGCAGATCCAGCGCAACGGGCAGCTCGTCGACACGATCGACGGCTTCCCGTATTTCGCGAAGGACGGCAGCTACGCGGTTTCCGGGCAGGCGTCCGACAAGCCCAGCTACTGGTACTCGGCGATCGGCGCGACGCCGATCAACCTCGGCGTGGGCGTGACCATCTCGAGCATCGCGTCGAACGGGCACATGCTCGCGAGCCGCTTCGTGAAGAGCGGCAATTCCTACTCGACGGTGTACCTTCGCATCGACGTCGACAAGAAGGCGGGGACCGCGAACGCCACGGTGGTGACGTTCCCTACGTACTTGGCGGTGATCAGCGGCAAGGGCACGATCGTCTACGCCTCGAGCACCGACCACGGACCCACCACCGTCACGAAGATCGCGCTCGACGGCACGACGCAGGACCTCACCCCGGTGCTCGGAACGGTGAACGACGCGGCGGTGCTCGACATCAACGACTGGGGCGACGTGATCCTTTCGACGATGACCGGATCGCGCTCGACCGGCTTCAAGAACACCACGTACCTGATCGCCGGCGCGCGCACAGCGCTCACCGGGCAGGTGCAGGCGTCCACCGTGGCGAGCGGGCGCTCGAAGCTGCGCGCGAAGGCGCCATCGCTGGGTGGCAAGACGATCACGGTGACCGACGGCTCGAGCACGTTCACGGCGGTCACGAACGCAAAGGGCGTGTTCCGATTCGATCTGCCGGCTGGCTCGGGCTACGTGCTGAGCGCGCCCGCCGGGCTGTGCGTGCTGGCCGGCAACGGCTGCTTCACGAGCACGCCGCTCGCGCCGATCAAGGACGGATCGAAGGCGATCGCGCTCGCGAAGGTGCAGGTTCCGGCGCTTGGCTCGTTCACGCAGAAGGCCGGCGCGTCTCTGCGCACGAGCAGCGGCAAGGTCACGTTGACGGTGCGCTGCCGAGCAAGCGTCAACTGCAAGACCACGATCACGCTGCGCAAGGGAACGACCGTGTACGGCACGGCCGCAGCCACCGTGAACAAGGGCAAGACGAAGTCGATCACGGTCGCGCTGAATCGGGCGGGGAAAAACGCGCTGATGAAAACGGCGACGATTCCCGTGGGCGCGAGCCTCGCCACCAAGGCCGGCGCGACGAAGACCACCGTCGCGCTCTCGGTGAAGCTCGTTCGCGGAACCTGAGCTCGGCCGTCAGTCCGATTCGGCCACGGGCGCGAGCAGCCCGGTCTCCACGTCGTAGCGGAACGCGCCCACGACGGTTCCGGGCGCGAGCACGCCGCTGTCGATGAGCAGCTCGAGATCCACGCGCAGCGTCGCGAGCTGGTCGACGCCGACCGCATGCAGGTCGAGCTGCTCGACCTGTGGCCGCGGATCGTCCTCGAGCATGCGCGCGCGCAGGTCGTCGTCGCTCGTCGCCATCGCGCAATCGGTGTGCGCGACGAGCATGATGCGTCGAACGTCCAGAAGGTGCGACGCGATGGAGAGCGTGCGCAGCACGTCGCGAGTGACGCGCGCGCCCGCGTTGCGAAAGATCTTCGCGTCGCCCGGCGCGAGCCCGAGCATCGCGAGGGGCTCGATGCGCGAGTCGATGCACGTGAGCACGCCGAGCTGCTTGGCGGCGGGCGCCGGAAGTCCCGCGAGCGAGAACGACTCGGCGTAGCACGCGTTCGCTTCGAGGATGTCGTCGAACTCGCCCATGCGGGTCAGTTCGTACCCGCAACCCACCGAATGCCGACCTCGCTCTCGAACGAACGCGTCTCGGCCAGGTCGAACGCGCCCGACGAATCGGCGTCGAAGTGGCGCACCACCTCGCGCACTTCGTTGAACGTCGCCTTGCCGTCGCTTGCAACGTCCACCGCGGGATCGCCGATTTGGGGCGTGCCGTACGAATGCGCATCGGCGGCGCGCAGCAGTCGCGTGCCGTCGTAGGTGCCCTGCACGGAGCCGTTGTCGCGAGTCACCGCGCGGGTTCCCTGCGTCGCCACGTCGAGGCCGCCGCGCTTCCACGACGGCACGAGCGTCTTCATCAACTCCGCCGACAGATCGCCCATCGGCCCGTCGGTCTTCTCGCCCTGCGCCGAGCAGCCGGCGAACGTCGCCAGCGCCACTGCGCCCATGCCGAGCGCGGCGATTCCCGCGACCTTCCATGCGTTGCTCACCTGCATGCGTCCTCGTCCCTTCTCGCGGCGAGTTGCCGCGTGTCCCGATTCGTCCTCCTGCTTGTCGCGCCGCGCACCGGGATCGTTGCAACGCACGACCGTCGTTAGGATGCTCGTGGGATGTCGAACGCGACCACGCCAGAGGATCGCCGCGACGCGGCGCAGTCGTTGCCGTTCGCGTTCGCGGTCGCGCTGGGCCTGGGGTTGCTGCCGCTGCAGGACACGCCCGTCGACGCGCTGGAACTCGCGATCGCGCTCGTCGCGCTCGCCGCGGTGATGGCGCTCGCGACGCTCACGACGCTCCGCCCGAACGCGCCGCGCTGGTTGGCGCTGCTCGTGCCGTACGCGTACGTCGCGGCGATCACGCTGCTTCGCATGGCCACCGGCGGCAACCGGTCCGGCTACGCGGCGCTGCTCTACCTCGCGCCGTTCTGGGTGGCGCTGCGCGGCACGCGTCGGCAAGTGCTGGGCGTGACGATCGCGATGTTCGCCAGCCAAGTCGTGCAGACCACGCTGATGGACGACGTCGCCAACGCGGGCTCGTCGATCCGAGGCGCGCTGCTGACGGCGCTGGTGATCGGCATGATGTCGCTCGCCGTGCAAAGCAGCGTCTCGGCGCTTCGCGCCGCCGAGACGCGAGTGCGGCGCGAAGCGGACGCGCGCGCACAGGCCAACGAGCGGCTCGAGCACTCGAACGAGCTGCTGGAGCGTTCCAATCGCGACCTCGAGCAGTTCGCGTACGTGTCGTCGCACGACCTGCAAGAACCGCTGCGCATGATCCGCAGCTTCAGCCAGCTGTTCGCGCAGCGCTACGCGCAGCAGGTGGACGACGACGGGCGCGAACTGCTGGGTTTCGTCACCGACGGCGCCGAGCGCGCGCAGTCGCTCGTCGCCGACCTGCTCGAGTACTCGCGCGTGGGCACGAGCGACCGACCATTCGAGGACGCGTCGCTCGGCGACGTGCTGGAACGCGCGCTCGACGTGCTCGCGCCGATGATCGAGGAATCCGGCGCGCGCGTGTACCGTCCCGACTCGCTGCCGCTTGTGCATGGCGATCCGGGTCAGCTCGAGCGCCTGTTCGTGAACCTCGTCGGCAACGCGATCAAGTATCGGGATCCGCACAGGAAGCCGGAATTGCGCATCGAGTCGTCACGAATCGGGCAATCGGTTCGTGTGGACGTGATCGACAACGGCATCGGTTTCGACGACGAGCACGCTCGGCGCATCTTCCTGATGTTCCAGCGACTGCACGCGCACGGCGAGTACGACGGCAACGGGATTGGGCTCGCCATCTGCGCGCGAATCGTCGAGCGTCACGGAGGACGGATCGAGGCGCACGGCGTGCCGAACGAAGGCAGCGTGTTCAGCTTCACGCTCGAGGCGGTCGCCGCATGACCCCGCTGTCGCTCGATTCGATCGAGATCCTGCTCGTGGAAGACAACCCAGGGGACGTGCGCCTCACTCAGGAGGGCTTCGCGCACGCGAAGCTGCACAACCGCATGTGGCTCGCGCCGGACGGCGAAACGGCGATGCGCATGCTGCGACGCGAGGATCCGTTCGATGCGTGTCCACGGTTCGATCTCGTCCTGCTCGACCTCAACCTTCCCGGCTTCAGCGGGTTCGACGTGCTGCGCGCGATGAAGCACGACGAGAGCCTGTGCTTGGTGCCGGTGGTCGTCCTCAGCTCCTCGAACGCCGAGCGCGACGTCCGGGCGAGCTATGCGGGGCACGCGAACTGCTTCGTCACCAAGCCAGCGAACTTCGAAGGATTCGTGGACGTGGTGCACGCGATCGAACACTTCTGGACGAACGTTGCAAGGTTGCCCACCCATGGATGAGACGCGCGACGAGATCTCCGTCCTGCTCGTGGAGGACAACCCCGGCGACGTGCGCCTGCTGCAGGAGATGCTCGCGAGCGTGGGACGCGTGCGCGACTACGCGATGACCCGGGTCGACCGTCTCGCGGACGCAATCGAAGCCGTCCGAGCGAACGAGTTCGACGTCGTTCTGCTCGACCTGACGCTTCCCGATGCGTTCGGCGTGGACACGTGCCGCACCTTGATCGCCGCAAACAAGCCGTGCCCGCCCGTGATCGTGCTCACCGGCAACGACGACCGCTCGGCAGCGGCGGCGGCCGTGGCGGCAGGCGCGCAGGACTTCCTGGTGAAGGGACGCGTCGATTCGGAGCGGCTCGTGCGCTCGATCGAATACGCGCGCGAGCGTCACCGCAACCAGGTGCAGCTGCAGCACGCCCTCGAGCGCGAAACGGAGATGGTGGAACGCCTGCGCGAGCTCGACCGGCTCAAGAACCGATTCGTCGCGATGGCGTCGCACGAGCTGCGCACGCCGCTCGCTTCGATCTCCGGATTCGCTGCGACCCTGCGCACGCGTTGGGACGACATCGACGACGTCGACCGTCTCGCCTACATCCGCATCGTCGACGAACAGGCCGCGCGACTGACACGACTCGTCGACGACCTGCTCGTGCTGAGCAAGATCGAATCGGGCTCGCTCGACGCGAACCCCGAACCGGTAGATCTGCGCGACGCGGTCGATTCCGCGCTCACCGAATTCGGCGAGGACGTCGCCGTGCACGTGGACCTTCCGCAATCGGTGCGAGTGGTGGCCGATCGCGACCACCTCGAGCAAATGCTCGTGAACTACGTGTCGAACGCGATCAAGTACGGCGACGCGCCGATCACGGTGCAGTCGCGTCCGCACACCACCGCGTACGTGGACGTGCTGGTGTGCGACGCGGGCGCCGGCGTGCCGGACGACGTGGCGCACCTGTTGTTCGAGGAGTTCGTGCGTGGCAAGGGGCACGCCGCGGCGCGCATCCCGGGCACGGGCTTGGGCCTCAGCATCGTGCGCGGCTTGGCGCGCGCGCAGGGCGGCGACGCGTGGCACGAACCAAACGAGCCGACGGGTTCGGTATTCGGGCTGCGGTTGCCCACGTCAAGCTAACCGCGTCACTCGTCGTCGGACGACCAATCGCGCCGGCGCGAACGCTTGCGATTCGCGGTGTGCTGCTTGGTTTCGCGACGGCGCAGCTTCGCACCTGTGCCGGGCCGAGTGGGAATGCGGTGACGATGCGTTCGAAGCGCTTCGGCGATCAGCTGCTCCATGCGACGTTCGGCGATGCGTTTGTTGCGGTGCTGATCGCGGGTGTCGGAGCACCCGGTGACGAGTTCGCCCGCGCCGGTGACGCGATTGGCGAGGCGTTCGTACACGAGCGCGACCTCGCGAGGCTCGAGCGGCAAGTCGGCGATGCGCACGATCAGTTCCACGCGCGACGCGGTTCGGTTGGCGTGCTGGCCGCCGGGACCGCCACTGGTGGACGTGCGCCATGTGAGCGCTGCTTCGGGGACGATTCGTCCGCCGGGCAGGCGCATCAGTCCGGCACGCGGCGGCGTTCGAGGTGCTCGCCGACCTTGCGCTTCACGCGCTGGAGGGCGTTGTCAACGGTCTTGGGATCGCAGCCGCACTGCTCGGCGATCTGCTCGTAGGAGCGTCCTTCGAGATAACCGGTGAGCGCTTGTGCCTCGAGCGGGCTGAGCCGAGTGGTCATGTGATCGACGAGGCTGCGCAGCTCTTGGGTGGAGACGATCTGCACGGCTGGGTCCTCCACGTCGCTGCCGGGCAGCGAGTCGCCGATCGTGCAGTCGGTGTCCACGTCGCGTCCTGCCGGGGTGTGGCTGAAGGAGACGTATTGGTTGAGCGGCACGTGCTTGTTGCGCGTGGCGGTCTTGATCGCCGTGATGATCTGGCGGGTGATGCACAGCTCGGCGAACGAGCGGAAGCTGGCTTCCTTGTCGCGACGATAGTCGCGAACGGCTTTGTAGAGGCCGATCAGGCCTTCCTGCAGCAGGTCGTCGGCGTCGCCGCCGGCGATGAAGTAGCTCGACGACTTCATCCGCACGAAGCCGACGTAGCGCTTGATCAACTGGTCGAGGGCCTTGGTGTCGCCGCGTCGAGCACGGTCGACGAGTCGCTGCTCGTCGAGGTCCGCGACCGCTCTCGCGTAGGTGCGAGCCTGTCGGTCCCCGTCCTGGCGTCGTTCGCTGACTGCCATTCGTTCCTCCCCATCTGGCGAGCACCCCATCCATGCGATGCGCCGCCGATCCCCGCACGAAATACCACGTCTAGCAGGTGATTCCCGATAACCCTCAACCTGTTTTCGAGGGTTGAAAACACTCACCCTCGATCGCAGGTCGAGACTCACGTGCGGAGTGTATCCCCCCCTTCGGACGCATCT
>JBDHZF010000058.1:0-16463 GCA_039811765.1 Thermoleophilia bacterium
GCGATCGGCACGAGCGTGACGCAATCGGTGACGCGCATCGGCACGGTGCGCGACATGGACGGAGCGATCGACGCGCCGCTCGCCGACTACACCCACGACTCCGGATCCGGCGTTGACCTGTACGTGCTGCGCGTCGAAGATCCCGACGCCACGCCGTTGGGCTGACGCGCCGCTTCTCCCTGCTTGCGCTCCCGCGCGTGCGGGTACCACGTGCGAGACGTGACGACGCTCGCTCTCATTCTGCTCGCCTTCATCGTGCTTGCCGCGCTTGTGCTCGCGTGGCAGGTGCACACGCCTCGCATCGTTCGATGGGACGAGGTCGAGCACGCCGGGGTGCCTGGCTGGATCGCCGAAGGGCTGGTGCTGCAGCACGACGACGGACGCTCGGTGTGGGCGACTCGTGGGTACTCGATCTATCGAAGCGTCGACGGCGACGCGTTCCGGAAAGTCGCGAAGATCCAACCTCCGCGCGGCGAGGCGTGGGGTGGGTATCTGCGCACGTTGCGATCGCTGTACGGCTATCAAGAATTAGTGGAGGTCATGCCGCTCGACGAGCAGCGCCTGCTCGCGTTCGCGGGTGGGTTCGTGCATGTGCTCGGCCTCGACGCGGGGAGCGTGCGACGAACGCACCAGCTGCGCTACTTCGGGCGCGGCAAGGGGCGCGGGCTGATGGCGTTCGGGTTGGTTCGCGACGATGCCGGCGCGCTCTACTTCGCGGAGTACGTCACCGAATCCGGGGATCGCCCCACGGGCGTGTGGAAGAGCGAGGACGAGGGCGAAACGTGGACGCTGTGCTACGAGTTCGCGCCGACTGACATTCGCCACATCCACGCCGTGCAGTGCGATCCCGTGGACGGCGCGATGTGGATCGGAACAGGCGATCGCGACGAGCACTGCTTCGTGGGTCGATCGCTCGACGGCGGCTCGAGCTTCACGTGGATCGGGCATGGTCGTCAAATCCATCGAACCTGCGCGTTCGCGTTCTTCGATGACGTGGTGCTGTGGGGGATGGACGCGGACTTCGAACAGAACCATGTGATCCGCTGGCACCGCGCGACCGGCGAGGTGACGATCGACGCGGAGCTTCCCGACGCGACGTACTACGCATCGCGCATCGACGACCGGCTCGCGCTGCTGGGCGTGGCGCAGGGCGTGGCGCAGGCATGGGTGGCGTCGAGCGCGGGCGATGCCGTGCGCTGGCTGGACTGGAGCGTGCCGCTCGAGCCGCCCAAGCGCGGACCATCGCCGGGCGTGCGACTGGCACGCGGCGACGCGAGCGGCGGCCGCTTCGTGCACGTGAATCCGTTGCGCACGAACGGGCACGAAGCCGCGATCTATCGAATCAGCCGCGACCACGTTCCGTCTCCATGACGAGCGAACGGGTGGCGCGCGACGCGGGATTGGCGGTGGCGGCTCGCATCGTCGCGATGGCGTGCACGTCCGTCACCACGTTCGTGGTGGCGGCGTCGTTGAGCAAGGGCGCGTACGGCGCGTACGCGATCGTGTTCGGCATCCAAGTGGTGCTGGTGATGGCGCTCGATCTGGGACTCACCAGCTCGGTGGCGCGCTACGTGGCGCAGGGCGCGGCCACCACCGCGCTCGTCGTGCGGGTCGCGTTCGTGCGGCTTGGCGTGATCGTCGCTGCCGCGCTCGTCGTGCTTGTCGTTGCGGCGACGCCGTGGATCACGGGGTCGGATTCGCGGGTGGCTGCGCTGCTGCCGGCGCTGGCCGCGCTGGTCGTGGCGCAGAGCCTCGTGGCGTTCCACTTCGGCGCGTTGCCGTCGCTGCGTCGCATTCGCCTGTTGCTGCTCGTGACCGTTGCGCAGCCCGCGCTCGAGCTCGCGTTCGTGTTCGTCGCGCGCGCCCGCAACGCTGGCGTGGAGGGCATCGTGCTCGCCACGGCCGGGGCGGGATTCATCGTGTCGGCGGTGGCATGGGCGCTGCTGCTCGCGCCGGGTCGGGCCGCGGCGGGGGACGTTCCCGACGCCGAACCCGGTCACGCAGCCACCCTGGCGATGGTGGCGGCGTATGGTCGTCGCATCTTCGTGGTAAGCCTGCTGCTTGCGATCTTCGGACAGGTGGACCAGTTCGTGATCGGGTTGTTCCATCCGCTCGAGCAGGTCGCGCCGTACGCGCTCGTGCTGAAGGTGCAGGCGTTGCTCGCGGCGCCCGCGGTGGTGATCGCCGGGATCGTCGCGCCGCGCATCGCGGGAGCGGGCGCGCATGCGCAAGCGATGTATCGGCAGTGGATCGCGTTCCTGGGGATCGTCACGCTCGGCGCGGTGCTCGTGCTGGTCGTGCTCGGACGCGAGCTGTTCGGAGCGATCGACCACGAGTACCGCGCGACGTGGACGATCCTGCCTGCGATGGGGGTGTTCCTGCTGCTGAGCGCGCTCGCGCCGCTGCCCACGATCACGCTCAACCAGACCGGGCACGCGGGCCAGCGCCTGCGCATCGCCGCGATCGCCGTGGGCGTCAACGTGGTGCTTGACCTCGCGCTCGTGCCGTGGATGGGCGCATGGGGCGCGGTGATCAGCACCACGCTCGCGTTCGGCTACTACTTCTTGCGTCATCACCTGCTGCTCGAGCGCGAGCTCGGCGCCATCGCCGATTCACCTGCTCCATTGATGCGCCCGCTTCTGCTGCGCGGAGCCGTCATGGCTGTGTTCGTCGCCGCGCTCGCGGCGCTCGTGCGCTGGACGCTGGATTCGGCGATCGACGATCCGTCCGACGTGCTCGTGCTGCTCGCTGCGGGCGCCGCGGCCGCGATCGTTCACATCGCCTGGTCGCTGCGCATCATCCGCTGACAGTCGTTCGCTCCCCCAGCTTGGTCATCCAGCGTTGCGTTTTCCGACACGCTGGATGACGAAGCTGGGGAGGGAGGGCGGCGACGGGGTAGGGTGACGCCATGAGGATCCTGTTCGTTGGCGACGTGTTCGCGGAGTCTGGGCGACGCTGCGTCGAGCAGCTGGTGCCGAAGCTGCGCGCCGAACGCGATATCGACTTGGTCGTGGTCAACGGCGAGAACGCCGCGAAGGGCTTGGGGATCTTCGAGAAGCAGGCGCGCTCGCTGCTCAAGCACGGCGTGGACGCGATCACGCTCGGCAACCATGCGCTGCGCCAGCGCGAGATCTTCCCGCTGCTCGAGGACCGATCCCTGCCGATCGTGCGCCCCGCGAACCTGCACAAACGCGCGCCCGGGCGCGGCCTGTGCTTCGTGCCGATCCCCGGTACCGAACTCGAAGCCGCGGTGCTGAACCTGATGGGCTCGCTGTACCTCGACGTGGGCCAGAGCCCGTTCGAGGTCGTCGACGAGCTCGTGGAGACGGCGCTCGCGCGCACGCCGATCGTGCTCGTGGACATGCACGCCGAAGCCACCAGCGAGAAGGTCGCGATGGGACTGCATCTCGCCGGGCGCGCGAGCGTGGTGGTCGGCACGCACACGCACGTGCAGACATCCGACGCGCGTGTGTTGCCGGGCGGAACCGCGTACATCACGGACCTCGGCATGAGCGGACCGCATGCGGGATCGGTGATCGGCGTGCGCTCGGACATCATCCTCAAGCGCTTCCTCACGGGCGTCGGCGAGCGATTCGTTCCGGGCGCGGAGGGGGTGCAGCTCGAGGGCGCGATCGTGGAGCTGGACGCCTCGACCGGTCGCGCCACGGCGATCGAAGCGATTCGAATTCCCGATCCGTGATGCACGAACCGGCGCCGGCGTCCGCCACCCGGCTCCGGAAGGCAGTCGCGGAGGCGGGCTGGTGCATGCGGACGCCGACGCCGAGTCGGCCTGACTGTGTCGATCGTGCGGGTGGACCGGGTCCCCGAGGCGCGTGGGTGCGGGTGCGGGTGCGGGACGCAAACCTTCGGGGCAGGTGAACGGGTCGGTCCACCGTTCGCGGGCGCGGAGCGGGACGCGCTCCTAGCAGGCGCCCGCCAGCTCGATCGACAGCTCCCCTCGCTCCAACCCCATGTGAGGCTCGAACGATTCCTTGATGTCGGGCAGCGTGGCGCGGCCTTCGAGGCGCGCCACTTCCTTCAGGTCCTCGAGCAGCACCAACGTGGGCGCGCTCGTGACCGCGAATCGATCGGCCAAGTCCTTGCGATCGTTCAGGTCCACTTTCGCAACTTTCAAGTGATCGCGATGCGTGCGCAGGAAGTGATCCACGATGCTGTCCATGCGCCGCGAGTGGCCGCACGTGCTCGAGTGGAAGAACACAAGGATTCGGGACATGGGCGGACTCCTCCAAGGGCAATGGGCAAACGGGTGCGGCGCGTCGTGCTCCCCAGCGGTGACGCTCGATCCTCGGCGGGCAACCGATGATCTGCGCCGCATTGGTAGTATTCCCGCACTGACGAAGTTGCAAACCACTACCGGCGCAATTCGTCAATGCCCGACAACTTCAGCGTGACGCAGATTCGACGCGAATCTGCACGTCGTTGCCCACGAACGCGCCCCAGCGCTCGATCGCCTTTGTGGCCGCGCGCAGCTTCGCGTCGGACAGGGGCGCGAACGGCTGGATGTCCACGAGCACGTGCTTGGCGCGCTTCGTGCGCTTCCACGTGGCGATCACGCGACCGCGGTCGACGAGCGTCCAGCGAAACACGCCGTTGCGGGCCGGATCGACGAGCGTCGCGTGCTCGAGATCGAGCACCTCGTCGCGCCGCTTGTAACCGAGCAAGTGTTCGTCGAAGCCGGCGAGCGCAAGCATGGAGGACGAGGGCTTCGCCGTGGCGTTCGCATGCTCGCGTCGCTGCCAAAGCGCGTCGTCGCCATCGCCCGCGGGCTCGAACTCGTCGCTCGCGGCGTCGAACGCCGCGCGGCAGTCGCGCACGCCGAGGCTCGACCACCACTGAAGATCCGCGACTCGCGCGGGCGCGTGCGCGCGAAGGTACCGTCTTCCCAGCTCGGCGAGCGCGTCCTCGCGCGATGCGAACGTCGTGCGCGCACGCTTCGGTATCCACTCGTCGAGCAGCACGAGCAGCTGCTCGCCATCGCGCGTGGGACCCTGCACGAGCGTGCCAGTTTGCGCCAGGAACCACACGACGTGGTAGCCGCGCGGACCGGAGAAGTCGTGCCCGGCATCGCCGAGCGCCGCTTGGAATTCCTTCCGAGTCACCGCGCGCCCGCCACCGAGCAGGTCGAGCGCCACCTGTCGCCCGTGCTCGAGCACCGTGCCGTCGATGCCGAGCATCTCCCACCGCCGCTCGACCCCACGCAGCGCGCGCTCGCCGAGCAGCTCCAGCAGCCAATGGAGATCCTCGCGCGCCACGACGTGCACCGTGCCGCGCATCGGCCACGAGCGCACGATCTCGCCGCGGTCGTAGGCCGCGAGCACATCGTCCCGCGTCACGCCCGCGTGCACGAGGCGCGACCCGATTGCCCATTGCGACGCGCCCCAATCCTGCCCCTGCATCGCGAGCAAGTGGCGCGCCACGTCCACCGCCGAGTTCAGCCGCACGCCGTCGGCCGAACTCGGCGCGAGCCCGAGCGACTCGAGGCGACGCGTTGCGACCGTCACTCGGCGTCGTCCGCCTGCGCGAGCGCGTCGGCGATCAGCTCGCGAACCAGATCCTCGAGCGCGATTCCCTGTGCCTCCAGCGCGACGCTCACGGTGCCCGTCTCCGTCAATCCCGGCACGGGCGAGACTTCCAGCACCCAAGCCTCGCCGGCTTCGTCCACCAGCAAGTCGACTCGACCGAACCCGGAGATGTCGAGCGCCTCGTACGCGCGCAGCGCGACGTCGCTCGCACGCGCCAGCGACGCGTCGTCCATGTCTTGCGGAGGGCACGTGAATTCCGTCTCGCCGTGCACGTACCGGCTCGTGTAGTCGAACCAGTCCGCGTGGCGCGGCACGATCTCCACAGCGGGCAGCACGCGTGGCGCGCCCGCGTCGCCGCCGGCGAGAATCGTGATCGACAGCTCGCGCCCGTGCACGTGCCGCTCCAGCACCGCGTGCGGGTGATAGTTGAGCGCGCCGATCAACGCGCGCGGAAGCTCCGCCTCGTCGTCCACGAAGCGCGTGCCCAGCGCCGATCCGCCCTGCGCGGGCTTCACCACCAGCGGGTAGCCGAGCTGCGCAGCCTCCACCTTTACGTCTCCCGCGCCGAACTGCTCGATCGCGTGCTCGCTGAACGTGATGAACGGCGGGGTGGGCACGCCCGCCGCGAGCAGCAGACGCTTCGCGCGCGCCTTGTCGAACGCCGCGCCGCACGGCCCGCGACGCGTGCCGGTATACGCCAGTCCCAGATGCTCGCACAACGTCTGCACGGTGTCGTCCTCGCCGCCGCGCCCATGCAGCGCGATGAACGCCACGTCGAAGTTTCCGTCGCGCAGGGTCTCGCCGAGCGACTCGTCCACGTCCACGATCACAGCGTCGAACGCGTCGTCGCCATGCAGCGCCTGCTCCACGCGCGCGCCCGAACGCAAGCTCACCGCGCGTTCGTGCGATCGTCCGCCGCACAGAATCGCCACCTTCGTCGCGGCCATCAGCCGTTCCCCTTCTCGTCGATGCCGAGCGATCGAGCCAGCCCCATCACTTCGTCCACGGCCTCGCCGATGCGGCGCACGCCCTCGCGGATGCGGTCCTCGCCCATCGCGCTGAAGTTCAGGCGCATCGAGCTGGAGCCCGAGCCGTCGAGGAACGCGCCACGCCCCGGAACGAACGCCACGTCCTTCTCGAGCGCGCGCGCGAGCAGGTCGCTCGTGTCCACCACGCCCGGCAGCGTCGCCCACAAGAACAGTCCGCCCTGCGGCACCGTGAACGTTGTGCCTTGCGGAAAGAACTCCTCGATCGCGTCCACCATCGCGTCGCGGCGCGCACGATAGATCTCGTTGAGGCGTGCGACCCATGCCTTCCACGCGGCGCCGTCCTCGCTCGTGAAAAAGCGTGTCACGAGCAGCTGCGTGAACGTGCTCGAGCACAAGTCCGCGGCCTGCTTGAGCAGGTTCACGCGTTGCAGGATCGGCTTCGGCGCCTCGATCCAACCCACGCGCACCCCCGGCGAGAAGATCTTCGAGAACGTGCCCAGGTACGCCACGCGATCGTGCTGGTCGAGCGAGCGAAGCGTCGCCACTGGTTCGCCTTCGTAACGCAGCAGCGAGTACGGGTTGTCCTCGAGGATGATCAAGTTGCGCTCGGCGGCGAGTTGCACGAGTCGCTCGCGCCGCTCGAGGGTGGTCGTCACGCCGCCTGGGTTCTGGAACGTGGGGATCGTGTACAGGTATTTCGCGCGCAACCCCTCGCGCGCGAGCTCGTCCATCAGCGCCTCCACGCGCGCTGGATCGAGTCCGTCGGCGTCGAGCGGCACGTGCCGAACGTCGGCCTGCACCGCGTCGAAGCATGGCACCACGCCGGGGTAGGTGGGGCCCTCGGCGATCACCACGTCCCCCGCGTCCAGGAACGTGCGCGCGAACAGATCGAGCACCTGCTGGCCGCCGGTGGTGACGATGATGTTCGCCGGATCGGGGTCCATGCCCTCGCTGCGCATCACCTCGCGGATCACGTCCACCACGGGGCGGATGCCTTCGGTGGGGCCGTATTGCAGCGCCACCGCGCCGTCCTCGCGCGCCACTTCCGCAACGAGCTCGGCGAGCACCTTGCGATCGAACGCGCCCGTGTCCGGCAGGCCGCCGGCGAGCGAGATCACCTCGGGGCGCTGGGTGATGCTCATCAAATCGCGCATCACGCTCGAGCGCATGCCGAACACGCGCCGCGCGTAGCGGTCTTCGTACGGATCGAGAATGGTGCGCCGCATCGTGCGGCAGCCTACATCGCGCCGGAGCGACCGGCGAGAAGCGCCGAAGGCTGACGATTCCTGCGTCCGGCAGGGTTTTGGCGTTGCGTCGTCGGCAACACCGTGCACATGACTACGATTCTCCAGCGAGCACGCAGCAAGGCTTCCCATCTCGACCTGCAGGCGCCCGACACGAGCGATCTGCGCGAGCGGATAAAGGACATCGTCGACGACGCGATCGAGCGCGTCGGCGACATCGTCGACGGCAGCGATCGGACCGGACGCGCGGGCGACGCAGCCCGCAGCGTGGGCCGAAACGCGAAACTCGTCGACCTCGCGCCCGCCGCGATCATGGCGGTCGGACCCGGCGTGGTGCGCGCGATGCGCGAGCGCGCCGCCGCGCGCCGCACGTTCGCGACCCGAACGCTCGCCGTGGTGCCGGTGGCGGTCACGCGCCGAAGCATGCTGGTCGGAGGCGGCGCCGCGGCCGGCGTGGTCGCGGGACTGCTGCTCGCGCGGTGGGCGATCAAGCGTCGCGCCGCGCGCCGACGCGCCGCGGAAGACCTCTCGATCCAGCACGACACGTACGTCGCCGAGATCGATCCGAAGCAGTTCGACCTCGAGGCGGAGGTCGAGCGCATGGAGGACGAGGGCGGCGATCCGTCGGGCAGTCGCGTGCGTCGCTTCGTGCGATCGTCGTAGCCGCTCGACTCAGCGAAGGACGATTCCAGCGACGCTCACGCCGCGCGTGCGCGGGTTCGTGACCGTCGCCGTGATCGATCGCGCGCGGGCCGGTAGTCGGGCGACGATCACTCGCGTTCCCGACCAGCGCGACGTGTCGATCCGCGTGACGCGACGTGCGCCCGCGCGAAGCGTCAGCACCCCGCATCGCGCGCGGCGGCCGCGGCCGGCGAGCTCGACGCGCTGCGCGCCGCGCGTGCGGATCGTCGCCGTGCCGTGAACGAGCCGCAGCGGCGCGCTGCGAGCCGTCGCGCCAAGCCGCCGCCTGCGCTGCACCCGCGAGGCTCCAGCACGCAGCGATCGGCGTGAGCGCGGCGAGCAGCACGCGGTGCAGGCGGATCACGGATCTCGGGGAGTCGGGCACCACGATTCACTATCGGCCGCAGGCGGGGTCGGCGTGAGCGACGCGTCCGGTACGATCCGGCCCGTGGCATCGCCCGCCCCCAACGAGCTGAAGGTGATCGGCCGAGTCGAGCGCGTGGACTTCCCGCGCTTCGGCCTGCTCGCGCTCGAGGCGAAGGTGGACACCGGGGCGCGCACTTCGTCGATCCACTGCACAGACGTGCGGGTCGAGGGCGAGGGCGACGACGGCACGGTCGACATCTCGTTCACGCTGCTCGATCCGGAGCACCCCGACTACAACGGTCGACGATTCCGCGCCCGACGCGTGGCGACCCGAACCGTGCGCTCGTCGAACGGCGAGGTGCAGGAGCGTCACGTGATCGCCGCCGACATCGTGATCGCCGGCCGCACGATCCGCACGAAGTTCAACCTCGCCGACCGCGAGGCGATGAACTATCCCGTGCTGCTCGGGCGGCGATTGTTGCGCGGCAACTTCGTGGTGGACGTGTCCCGAGCGCGCGTGGGCGACTCGCTCGCGGAGGAAGAGGAGTAGGCGCGCTGGCACTCGGGCGTGCCAGCGCGGCACGTCCGGCCCGGCACTTATGCCGGCAGACCCGTGTTCGACGCGTGTTTGTCGGCACAAGACGCGAGGGGGTGCCCAATCGCTCGGCACGCCGCGCCGATCGACTAGCATCGTCCTCGTGACCGAGTCTCCCCTCAACGTCTCCCCAACGCCCGCGCCTGGCCCGAGCGCTGCCGCCGACGACGCGGTCGCCGCCGCCCGCCGCGCCACCGATCCGGGTCCGGTGACAACGCCAACCGCCGAGGTCGCCACCCCGCGCCCGCTCAACCTGCTGGTGCTGAGCCGCGGCAAGCGCCTGTACTCCACGCGCCGCCTCGTCGAGGCAGCCGCCGCGCGCGGGCACTCCGTGCGCGTAGTCGATCACACTCGCTGCTACGTTGAGGTGTCCAACTCCGGCCCTCGCGTGTTCTTCGAAGGCGAGCCGCTCACCGGCATCGACGCGATCATCCCGCGCATCGGGGCGAGCGTCACCGAGTACGGCACTGCGATCGTGCGCCAGTTCGAGACGCAGGGCGTGTTCACCACCACGCCGTCGATCGCCCTTACGCGCGCGCGAGACAAGCTCCGCTCGCTGCAGTTGCTCGCACGCGAGCGCGCCGCGATCCCGCACACGCTGTTCGCGCGTCGAGCGAGCGACCTCGACGACTTGCTCGATCGCCTCGGCGGCCCACCCGTCGTCATCAAGCTGCTCGAGGGCACGCAGGGCGTGGGCGTGGTGCTCGCCGAGACCAAGAAAGCCGCCAAGAGCGTGCTCCAAGCGTTCGAGGGCTTGAAGGCTGACGTGATCGTGCAGGAGTTCATCAAGGAATCCAAGGGCGCCGATCTGCGCGTGATCGTCGTGGGCGGCCGCGTGGTCGCCGCGATGAAGCGTGTCGGCGCGCCCGGCGAGTTTCGAGCGAATGTGCACCAAGGCGGCAGCGCCGAGAAAGTGACGCTCACGCAGCGCGAGCGCCGCCTCGCGGTGAAGGCCGCGAAGGCGCTGGGCTTGCCGATCGCCGGCGTCGACATGCTGCGCAGCGACCGTGGCCCGCTCGTGATCGAGGTGAACGCATCGCCCGGCCTCGAAGGCATCGAATTCGCCAGCGAGGTCGACGTGGCCGGCGCCGTCGTGCGTTGGATCGAGGAGAACCTGCCGAAGAAGCGCCGCCGCGACCGCGTCGGGGCCTAGCGTCTCAGCGAAATCGTCTTCGTCCGCTGGTTCTGCAGCTTCCCTTTCGCGAAGACGAGCTTCAACGTGGCGGGCGTTGCAGCCGGGGCAGTCCCCCGATTGATCGCGCGCGCGAGGGCCGTGCGGAACGCTGCGGTCAGCCGCACCTTGACGGTGATCGCCTTGCCCGCGACGGTGGACGCGACCACGGCGCTGCCGATCGTCACCGTTTTCGTGCGCTTGGGCACGGTCATGCCGAACGCGCGTGCTTTCGCCGCGGCAAGCGTCACGGACGCGGTGAGTCGTACCTTCGCCTGCGGCGGCGTGACGCGCACCGGATCGCGGTCGCCGTGCGGATCGCCGCCAGCTTCAGCGCCGCCGCGGCAACTTGCACCTTGTTCGCGCCGGGCAACGTCGGCTTCGCGGTCGATCCCGTCCCGCCGTTTCCTCCCGCGTTCTTCTGCTTCGCGAACTTCGCGATGTCGGCCCCGCCGATCGACGCATGCCGACCGCCCGCGGCGATCAGCACGGGTGCCGACCCGAGCACGCACGGATCGGCGCTGGTCGTGGGCATGCCCGCGACCTTCAGCCCCTCCGAGTCGGTCCACGCCACCTTCGTCGCGTCCTGCGACAGCGACACGTCGTGCGCGCCGCTCGCCGTGGGCAGCGTGCAGTTCACCGCCGCCGGGAACGTGGCCGCACCCGGG
This sequence comes from Thermoleophilia bacterium, assembly GCA_039811765.1. GTDB lineage: Bacteria > Actinomycetota > Thermoleophilia > Gaiellales > SKUG01 > JAGQUL01. The sequence goes on from JBDHZF010000058.1 coordinate 11,258, forward strand.
CTCTGCGTCGACAGCACCTGCACGACCTGCGTGACCGGCGTGGGCTCGCTGCTTTGCAGCTCGAACGCGATCATCGTGCCCGTGGCCGCCATGTCGCTGCGCGTCAGCCCGAGCCCGGTGTCAGCCGTGTCGAGCCACCCCTGGAAGGTCGATCCGTATGGTGCCTGATCCTGCGGCTGCACCCACACCTGCGACGACGACGATCGCGCCACGATCCGGTTGCCCATCCGCGACGGATACTCGCGCCCGGTGATGGCGAACGGATCGATCACCGACGCGCTCACCGGGCGCACGTACGTGCCGGTGCTGTACACCGTGCTCGACCCGAACCCGTGCCAGTTGCTGAAGCCGTACACCATCACCGAGCCGTCGGAGCTCACGTCGAAGCCGACTGGATACGCGTAGAAGTTCTCGCCCGCCGTCGCGTTCAGCGACCCCTGCACCGTGCTCGTGCCGTCCGGCTCCCACACCTGGAACGACGAGTAGTTCGACATGGTCCCCGGCTTGTTGCGCACCGCCACGATGCGCCCGTTGTCGGACTGCGCTACGTCGGTCCAGTTCTCGGTCCACGAGCCGCTCTCGTTCGAGGCAGGCACCGGATCCGCGAGCTTCACCTTCGTCGCCCCGTCCATCGACGAGAGCCACACCGAGCCGTTGTCCACGTACGCGATGGATTGCGCGTGCGCCGCGGTGCACCCCAGCAGCAAAGCGAGCGCGGTGGACGCGAGCACGACGAGGCCAGCGCGACGGGAGGGAGATGAGTGATGCATGGTGTAGTCCTACGCCAGCGTCCCGCCGGATAGGCTCAGTGCCATGGACGTGTTCTCTCCCTCCAACCTCCCCGGCGTGGGCATGGGCGATCTGGATTCGCTCACCGCGCTGCTCGGCCTGCTCGGCATGGCGCTCACGAGCGGAATCCTGATCACGCAAGGCATGCTCGGCACGCTGGTGTACGTGATCAGCGCAATCGCTGTGCTGCGCGAGAAGGACGATTTCGGCGGGTCGGTGCCCGCATCGCTCGCAGTGCTCGTCTTCTTGCTGCTCGCCACTATGGTGCGTTGGCTGCTGGATGCGCGCGCGACGCGAGAGCGCGCTACGCTCACCGGCGCAGCTGCCGACGCGCTCGAAACGAAAGCGGCGCGATCGCGCATCGCCAAGCGCGAAGGGTGGGCGCACGCGCTGGCGATCGTGTCCGTCGTGTTCGCGGGCGCAGCCGCGGGATTCGCATGGTCGGAGTGGAACGAGGTTCCGTTTCGCCTCGACGACGGCGAAGCAGTCGCCGGATTGTTGATCGGAATCCTCGCCGCGTCGATCGGCGGCGATTTCGCGTGGCGGTTCCTGCACGGCGCCGTGCGCGCCGGCGGCAGCGCCGCGATCGTGGGCACCGCGCTCGTGCTGCTCGCGTGGCTGCTCAACGCCGCGAGCGTGTACGTGCCGTTCGTCGGCGGCGTGGTGTTCGTCGTGATCTCGCTGCTTGCGCTGCGCCTTCGTCGCCGCCAGCAGCACACCGCCGGTGGTCTGCGCATCCTCAACGGGTGACGCGGGCGTGCATGGAACACGCGGATGTGGGAACGTGACGATCAATGACGCACGAAGAACACCCGCGCCGACTGCTGCTCGTCGTCATCGACGGGCTCGGCAGCGATCCGCTTCGCCGCGCGATCGCGGCCGGGCACGCGCCGAACATCAGCGCGCTGCTCGACGCGGGCGCGCGATTCGACGACGCGATCAGCCCGTTCCCGTCGCTCACGCCGGTGTGCTTGTCGTCGATCATCACGGGCGCGGGGCCTGATCGCCATCGCATTCCCTCGCTCGGCTGGTACGACCGCGGCAAGGATCGCTTCATCGAGTACGGCTCGTCGTTCGCCGCCGCCGCCGTGGAGGGCACGTGGCGTGGCGTGCAAGACGTGGTGCTCGACCTCAACCACATGCACCTCGCCGAGGATCCGCCGACGCTCTTCGAGCGCGTGCAGGACGCAGGCATGCGCGCGGCGTCGATCAACTACCTCGTCTCGCGTGGACGAACGCGTCACACGATCAAGCACGACTACGGTCCGATGCGCCGTTTCAGCAAGCGCGTGGGCGTGCACTCGCTGTACGGCCCGGACCACCTCTACTTCGGCGAGCTGTACGGCAGTTTGCGTCCGCTGTTGCCGCAAGTCGGGTTCAAGCGCCCGCGCGACTGGGGCGGCGGGCACATCGCGCGCTGGCTGATGCGCAACACGGGCGTGGAGTTCGTGCTGCTGTACCTGGGCCAGCACGACGTGGCGTCCCACAAAGCCGGACCCGATTCCACGCAGCAGGCGATCCGCGTGGCCGACCGCGCGCTCGGGCGCGCGATGGGCTCGCTCGGCGGCATCGAGCCGTTCCTCGAGCGTTTCGCGGTGCTGCTGTGCGCCGACCACGGCCAGACACAGGTGACCGAGCACGCCGCGCTCGAAGACGTGTTCGACGACGTGACGCTGTATCGCGGCAAGCGCGCGGGACGCGCCGCGGCCGACTGCGAGCTGGCGGTGATCGGCTCCAACCGAGTCGCGATGATCTACCGCACCAAGCAACGTCACCACGGCCACAAGGAAGACCACGGCACGCCGCCAGATCGCTGGATCGCCGAGCGCGCGTGCGAGAGCGCGGCCACCGACGTCGCGGTATGGATCGACGACGGCGAGTTGATGGTGCTCAACGGCGAGGGCGGCGAACTTCGCGCACGACGCGACGTCGAGCACGGCACGCCGACGCTGCGCTGCGCGCTCGGACACGACCCGCTCGATCGTTGGGTGGTGAGCGGCGACCGCGAACTGCTCGACGTCAACGAGGACTCCGGGATGCTCAGCTACGGCAACTACCCGGACGCGTTCAATCGCATCCAGAGCGCGGTGGATTGCGTGAACACGGGGGACGTGCTCGTGAGCGCCGTGCCTGGTTACGAGTTCAACGACATCGGCGGCAGCGGCCACACCGGCGGCAGCCATGGCTCGCTGCATGTCACCGACTCCACCGCGCCGCTGATTTCGATCGGCGTCGACGGCGCCACCACCGACGGCCTCGGCACCGTGCGCCTCACCGACATCGCGCCGCTCGCCGCGGCCCATCTGGGCGTGGACGCGGGCGTGCGCGCAGCGCGCTAGCCACGCCGCTCGCAGTCGCTCGCGACGCGATCGGTGGCATCCGCAAGCACGCGATCGCGGCCGGGGCCGCAGCTCACGCGATCGCCGCCAACCCCGTCGCGCGCGTCGACGAGGTCGTTGCCTGCGCCACCGAACAGCAGGTCCGTGCCGCGCCCGCCGACGATCACGTCGTTGCCCGCGAGGCCGTAGAGCGCGTCGAGCTTGGCGCTGCCCATGAGTCGATCGCGCCAGCGGGTGCCGCGAACGCCCTCGACCGTGCCGTCGATCGGACTCGACTTGGCGCCGAGGATCAGTCGGATTCCATGACGCTGCATCGCCGTCAGTTCGTACGACACGATGTCCGCGCCGCTGCTGCCGGAGAACGAATCTCCCGGTCCCGCGCCAACGAAGACGTCGTCGCCGCTTGATCCCACGATCGAATTGCGCGCTGGCGATCCGATCACGGTGATCGCCGTGGTGCCGACCGCCATCACGTTCTCCACGTCCGGGCCGATCACGTCGCGCTCGCCGGGTCGGCCATCCCACGGATCGCACACCGTTCGCGACGACGCGAGGCAGATCGTGTACCGGTGGGTGTCGTCGTCCACGAGGTACGTGTCGCTGCCCGCGCCGCCAATGATCGTTTGATTCGCGCGCTTGGTCCACGCCGCCTGGTCTCGGATCGTGTCGTTGCCCGAGCCCGCGTCGATCGTCGCGGCGTTCGGTGGAACGCTGATGTCGTCGTCGCCATCGCCGCCATGGATCTCACCGAAGCGGCCCTCGATCTGGTCGTTGAAGCGCGTGGCAACGAGCACGTCCGCGCCGACGCGTCCTCCGCCATCCATCTTCAGGCGCCGCGGCAGGTGCGCCAGCGAGATCGTGTCGAGTCCAGGACCGTCGACCATGTCCGGCGTGATGTCGTTGACGAGGTACGTGTCGTCGCCCGCGTCGTTCGCGGTGTCCACCGCGATCCCGCCCGTCGGCGCTCGCGTCGCGTCCACGACGTCGTTTCCGTCGCTGCCCTCGACCGAGAAGTGGTCCATGAAGCTCTCGGCGACAGCGGTTCCGGGCAGCAGGGTGAAACGGTCGGCTTGGGGGCTGCCCTTCACTGTCACCTGCAGGTTGTCGATCGAGCAGCTCACGACGCCGTCAGCTTCGTCTTGGCATTGCGACGAAGTGAACGTGGGCGCGGAGGCGTCGTCGTGAATCCACACCCGGCCGTAGGTCGAGGAGCTCGAAAGCGGTTCGATGCGAATCGAGACGGAGACGGGAGCAATGCCGTCGCCGTACACGAGGCTCGTCTCGTCGTACTGGTCCGTGACGAACGCGATCGGCGCGGCGTGCGCGGTCCCCGTCCTCGCCGCGAGCAGCATTGCCGCGACCAGCAGCGCACGACGTCCAACAAGCAATCGCATATGCGTCACACGATACCCGTGATCGACGCTCCACGCGCTAAGCTCCCCCGCACGTGAACAAGCTCGCCCATTACCTGTTCGTTCGTCAACGCCACAACTGGAAGCTGCTGGTTCGCTTCGGCGTGGTCGGCGCGACAGGCGTGATCGTCAACCTCGTGGCGCTGAAGCTGGTGGAGGGGGCCGGGCCGGCGTACGACTCGGTGTGCCTCGACTTGCCGCTCACCGACTTCAACGTGCGCTGGTACCACGTGTACGTCACGTTCGCATTCTTCGTGGCGAACCTCTGGAACTTCCAGCTCAATCGCTCGTGGACGTTTCGCTCCGGCAAGCACGCCGGATGGTGGTCGGAGTACGTGCCGTTCGTGCTCGTGGGCCTGTTGTCGCTGCTGCTCAACTTGCTGATCGTGACGGTGTTGCTGCATCCGAACTCGCCGCTGTCGCTCTCTGAATCGGCGTTCGACGGGTCCAGCCCGTGGCGCGATCGGCTCACGATGGCGCAGTTGATCGCGATCGCGATCGTCACGCCGGCGTCGTTCGTGTTCAACAAGCTCTGGACGTTCTCGAGCGTTCGCGGGCAGGCGGGCGGGCGCGGCGCGTGACGGCGCGCCGGCGGCTCGCGCTGGGTGCGGCCCTGCTCGCGCTCGTCGCGTCGCTTCCCGCGGCAGCTTCGACTGCGCTCGCGGG
>JBDHZF010000059.1:0-16457 GCA_039811765.1 Thermoleophilia bacterium
GCCCAGGTCGTGCCGCTGTTGGTCGAACGCGCCATCCGGGAGCCTTGCGTCGCCCACAGCACGTTGGTGCGAGGTACCGCGTCCAACGCGTTGATCGCCGAATTGGTGTTCGGACCCGTGAGCGAGGCCCACGAGCCGCCTCCGTCTTGCGATCGCCGCACGGAGCCGTCCGCCGTGCCGACGTAGATCTGCAGCTCCGACGACCCCGCGAGCGAGGTGAGCATCGCGCTCGTGCCGCTCGTGACCGGACTGAACGTGACGCCGCGATCGCTGGACTTCAGCAGCGTGCCGCCGTCGCCAGCCACCCATACCGTGCCGTACTCGGTCACGAACGCGGCACGCAGCGTGGACGTGGTGCCGCTCGACACCGCGGTCCACGTGGTGCCACCGTCGATCGTGCGCCGAATCGTGCCGCCCGCGCCGACCACCACGGCGGTTTGCCGGTCGATCGCTCCGATGTCGAACAGGCCGTTCGTCGTTCCGCTGGTCTGCGCGGTCCACGTGGTGCCGTCCGAGGTGTGCTCGATCGCGCCGCCGTTGCCAACGCGCCACGCGTTCGCGCCGTCCGGACCGTCGATCGCGGCCCAACTCGTTCCAGCGGTCGGCGACGATTGCCGGCTCCACGTGGCTCCGGAATCCGTGGTTCGCATCCAGGACGCGCCGAGCGCGGCCGTGACGGCCGCCGTGTCGCTGGACGCTTCGATCGATTGGATCACCCCGGATTCGACGCCGGGTCCGATCGTCGTCCACGTATCGCCGTTGTCGGTGGAGCGCACGATCAGTCCACGCTCGCCCGCGGCCCATGCGACGCCGCTCGCGCGATAGGCGACGTCACGCAGGGCATACTTGCGGTTGATGGACCGGTCCAGCCACGCCGACCCGCCGTTCGTGGTCTTGAACACCTCGCCGTACGAACCGACGACGATCGCGTTGCTGGCGTCGAACGCGTCGACGCCGTACAGGGTGTCGCCGTAGGGGTTGGTGTACTGCAGCGTCCACGTCGAGCCGTTCGTCGTCGCGAAGATCTCGCCGGCCTGGTTCACCGCCCACCCGTTGGTGGTGCCCGGCACGAACTCGATGTCGGTGAACGCCGACATGGTCTGCGAATCGTCGAGCACGGCCGTCCAGGTCGCGCCGCCGTCGCTCGTCTACCAGATGCGCGGCAGGTCGGTGGAGACGGGCGTCACGGTGCCCACCACCCATGCCTTGGAGCCGTCGTCGGCGTAGATCGCGGTGGCGCGGGCGCCGGTTCCCGGAAGCGTTCGCTGCGTCCAGCTGCTGCCGCTGTTGGTGGAGACGATCACGCGCGGGTTGCCGCTGCGTCCCACCCAGATCGCGCTCGACGTCGGCGCGCTGATCGCGCGTGCGTAGCCGCCGAGCGCCGTGTTCGCTGCGGCGTTGCTGGTCCACGTCGCGCCGCCGTCGCCGGTCTGCATCACGTAGTTGGTCGTGTCCGCGTTCGCCGCCCAGCCGTTGCTCGCATCGGGCATCGACATGTCGAGCGTTCGGTACGACGATTGGACCGGCGTCACCGTGGTCGTCGCCGCGGCCATCGCGTCGGCGCGTGGCGACGATCGGTACGTGCGAAGCGTGGCAGTGCCGTTGTTCGAACCGAACTGCACGGCGCAGTCGGCGCTCGTCGTGGCGGACGTGTTGGGCGTGAGCAATCCGAACGACGTGCGCGTGGCGTCGAGCGACGGGCATCCAGTCGGGTCGAGCTCGGTGCTGCCCACGACCGAAGCGCCGACGACCGTCGTGCTCGTCGAGGCGCCGGAACCACTCGACACCAGCACGCCGAGCATGAGCGTCGTCGCGAGCGCGACGCACGCGAGCAGGCGTGTGGGTGTAACGAGGGGAATCACTGTCGACTTGTGTCGGTGCGCGAACCGTTGGAGTTGAACAGTGTCGCGATGCCGCGCCCAAACCGTCGCGAAAGCAACCAGCAGCGTCGTTCACGTCGCATCCGCACGCGTCGAGGCGTATGCTTCGACTGCAGGATTCATTCCCGATCGATTCAGTAGGAGATTCAGGTGACCACGATGACCGCGCCCCACGACGTGAAGGACCTCTCGCTCGCTCAGGAAGGCGTGCGACGCATCGAATGGGCCGATCGCACGATGCCCGTGCTGCGCTCGATTCGCGAGCGATTCGCGAAGGAGCGCCCGCTCGAAGGGCTGCGAATCAGCGCGTGCCTGCACGTCACCACCGAGACCGCGAACCTGATGCGCACGCTTGTCGCGGGCGGCGCGGACGTCGTGCTGTGCGCGTCCAACCCACTTTCCACACAGGACGACGTGGCGGCCGCGCTGGTGTCCGAGTACGGTACTCGCACCTACGCGATCAAGGACGAAGACAACGACACCTACTACGCGCACATCATGGCCGCGGTCGAGCATCGCCCGCAGATCACGATGGACGACGGCGCGGACGTGGTCGGCATCCTGCACGGCGACAAGCGTGAATATCTCGACGACATCATCGGTGGCACGGAGGAGACCACCACCGGCGTGATTCGTCTGCGCGCGCTCAAGGAGGAAGGCAAGCTTGCCTTCCCGATCGTCGCGGTCAACGACTCACAGACCAAGCACATGTTCGACAACCGCTACGGCACCGGCCAGTCCACAGTCGACGGCGTGGTGCGTGCGACCAACGTGCTGCTCGCCGGCAAGAACTTCGTCGTCGCGGGCTACGGCTGGTGCGGTCGCGGGCTCGCGAGCCGCGCGAAGGGCCTCGGCGCGAACGTGATCGTCACCGAGATCGATCCGCTGCGCGCGCTCGAAGCGGCGATGGACGGCTTCCAAGTGATGCCGATGTCGGAGGCGGCGAAGGTCGGGCACTTCTTCGTGACGGCCACTGGCAACAAGCACGTGCTGCGCCGCGAGCACTACGAGCTGATGCGCGACGGCGCGATCCTCGCGAACACCGGCCACTTCAACGTGGAGATCGACATCCCCGCGCTGGAGGAACTGTCGACCGGCGCCACCGAGCCGCGCGAGTTCATCAAGGCGTACACGATGGCCGACGGCCGCAGCATCAACCTGCTCGCCGACGGTCGCCTGATCAACCTCGCCGCGGCCGAGGGGCATCCGGCGAGCGTGATGGACATGAGCTTCGCCAACCAGGCGCTCGGCCTCGAGTGGCTGCTGCAGAACCGCGAGTCGCTCGGGAACGACGTCTACACGGTGCCCGCCGAGATCGACGCGGAGATCGCCAAGCTCAAGCTCGCCGCCGAAGGCTTCGCCATCGACGAACTCACCCCCGAGCAGACGAAGTACCTCTCGTCATGGGATGAAGGCACGGAGTGAGTTCGCACGCGCCTGCGCGTACCGCTCCAGCAACACGTTGATCACGTGATCGTCGGCGAAGCCGCCACGCTGCGCGATCGCCTCGAGCTGCGTGAGCCTCGTCGCCAAGTCGTGTTGTTCGCTCGTCGGTGCGGAAGCGTCGCCGTGGTCGATCGTGGCATGCAGCATCTGCGTCTCCCCATGTGTGCCGTCGTCGGTGGTACCAGGGGGCGTCGTCTCCGCACGTTCGACGGTACGGCGCAAGCGATGGCGACGCAACGGGGATCCGTTCCGGATGATCGTTGACGCTGTGGGAATTCGATGGCTCACTGGTCGAAGGGCGAAGAGGGGATCACTTCCATGTGCGGACCAGTGAATTCGTGCGGCTCGACCGGGATCGCGGTGCAGAACGGCACCACGAGCGGCGGCGGCGCGACGAGCGCGTTCGAGGCGTCCTACGCGGCCAATTCGACGGTGCCAATTCCGGGGTCGGTGCAGGGGGCCGGTGTTGTGACCGCGCTCCAGAACGTGCTTGCGGCTCGAACCCAGCGAATCGCGGCGATGCAGCAGGCGTTGCAATAGGACGCCGCGAGCACGGGAGTGGTGAACGCATCCGACGCGCAGCGGCTCGAGATCGAGAAGAAGATGACGGCGACGATCCAGGGGATCCTCGCGCAGGTGGCGCCGATCGCAAGCACGATCGACGCGAACCATGGCGCCGCCCTGATGGCGGAGATATCGAACGCCAACGACACCGGCATGTTCTCGGCCGCGCGGCTCGCGAAGTTGATGGTGCAGATCACCGGTCCCAGCCGCGGGGTTTCGGCGCAATTCATCGCGGGCGCGTCCACGCTGCTCGACCGCATGGGCGCGTTCTCATCACAGGTCGACAGCGAGCTTGTGCAGACGTATCAGAACGCGAACGTCACCGGCACGCTCGACCAGACGAAACTCCAAAGCCTTGCGTACCGACAGCAGCAGGTCGAGTCGCTCAGCGCCGCGATCAAGTCGTCGTTCGACCGGTCCGCAAGCGATCCAACGCAGCTGCAGCGCGTGAACAACGCGCTCGGCCAATCGACGATCGAAGGCATGCTCGCGGCGTTTCGCTAAGCCTCGTGGGGTAGGTTCGGGGGCATGACCTCCGTATTCGTCATGGCCGCTGGGAAGGGGACGCGTCTCGCGCCGTGGAGCACAGTCGTGCCCAAGCCGGCGCTGCCAGTGTGCAACGAACCGTCGCTCGGATTCCTACTGCGTCTCGCTGGACGCTCCGGGATGCGCCGCGTGGTCGCGAACGCGTCATGGCTCTCGGACGTGCTTGTCGGCATGTTTGGCGACGGCAGCGCGCATGGCGTGACGCTCGACTGGAGCATCGAGGACGAGCCCCTCGGGACCGCGGGGGGCGTGCTCGCCGCGCAGAATCGCCTGCGCGACGGCGACGAACCGATCGTTGTTTTGAGCGGCGACGGAGTGCACGACGCCGATCTCGCGGCCGTCGTGCGGGCGCATCGCGAATCGGGCGCGCTCGCCACGCTCGCGCTGCTCGAAGTTGTCGACGCGTCCGAGTACGGCGTCGCCGTGCTCGACGAATCCGGCCGAATCACCGGATTCCAAGAAAAGCCGGCGCGAGGCTCGGAACTGAGCCGGCTCGCGAACACCGGCATCTACGTGCTCCAGCCCGAGGCGCTCGACATGTGCACGAAGTGGGGGCTCACCGATTTCGGCAGCGAGCTGTGGCCGCGCATGCTGCAGGAGGGATTGCACTTGCACGGGCATGCGTTGCGCGACACGTACTGGAACGACATCGGCGGCCTCGACGAGTGGCGCGCCACGGGCGCGGCGCTGCTCGACGGTCGTGTCGACGCAGGGCCAGGCGCATGGAACGACGACGCCATCGTCGACCGCGTGCTCATCCACCCCGGTGCGCGCATCGGCGATCGCGTGGGCTTCGTTGGTCCGGTCGTGATCGGCGACGGCGCGGTCGTGGAGGATGGCGCGCAGTTGCGCTCGGCGATGGTGCTCCCGCATGCCCGGGTGCCTGCCGAATCGGCGATCGCGTCCGGAACGTTCGGCACGCTCGACGGCCTCGCCCGCTGGGCGCGCGACCTCGCGGACTGACATCGTGTGACAAAGTCGAGCGTCCTTTGTGACACTTTCGTGACAAAGTGCGCGCAATGCGTGACAGTTCGCGTGATGTGATTCGCGGATGCGAATCTCCAACGCGATCGCCGGCATGTTCGACTTGGCCGTTGGTGCCCGATGCGCGGGATGCGGCGCCAATGGACGAAACACGCCTTGCTCCGACTGCCGGCGCGCGCTCGCCCGCGCCGATCGGTCGCGTGCGGCCGCGTGGCCGCACGACGGCGTGGCCAAGCGGTTGGTGCTTTCCGCCAAGCACGGCACATGGCGACGCGGCGGTCGCGAACTGGTTGCGATCGCGCGCGCGCTCGGCCGGATGACCGTGCCGCCGGTCGACGCGGTCACTTGGGTGCCCGCGGCCCGCGCGCGTCGAGCACGGCGAGGCGGGTGCCTGCCCGAACGCGCCGCGCGCGAGCTCGCTCGCGAGCTCGGCGTACGCGCGCTGCCGATGCTCGAGCGAATCCACGACGACGGCTCCCAGCGCAACCGGTCGCGTGCCGAACGCCGTCGAAACGCCCGTGACTCGTATGCGCCGAACGCAAGCATTCCGCTCGCCGCTGGCGCCACGGTCCTCGTCGTCGACGACGTGCGCACCACAGGCGCCACGCTCGCGGCGTGCGCGCATGCGCTGGAGCTCGCCGGTTTCATTCCCTGCACGTTCGCGATCACGACTGCTCGCGAACCGTCCCCATCGTTGCGGAAAAGCCGCACCGAGCGCGGAATTCCCGCTCACGAATCGACGACGGCATGCCGATACGGTGGGCCACGACGATGGAAAGGCAGCTTCGATTCTTGATCGAGCCCCGACCCCCTTGACCGCGGTCCTGTGATCTCGCGCAGAAGGCACACCAATCGAGAGTGCTTTCGGCAGGTTTCCCGTTTTCGGCACGCGTGCCGCGGGGATCCACGAGGCAGGGAACGAACACTCAGTTCGTTCGCTGCGAAGACCGCAAGGAGCACCGAATGAAGCTACTGGTCAAGGGCAAGAACATCGACGTGAGCCGACGCGTGCAGGAGTACGCAGAGAAGCGCTTGTCGAAGCTCTCGCTCCAGCTCGACGACGACGTCACCCGCATGGAGCTGGAGATCACCGAGGAGAAGAATCCGCGGGTCGCCGACAACAAGGTCGCCGAAGCGACCGTGTGGACGAAAGGTCGCGCGCTGCGCGCGAAGGAAGCGTCGTCCGACGTGTTCGCGTCCATCGACCTCGTCGCCGACAAGCTTGCGGCGCAAGTGCGCAAGTACCACGAAAAGCGCGTGCAGGCGCGTCATGGCGGGAGGGCCGGCCACGAGCGCGACAGTTGGAAGGGCGCGCTCATGGACAACGGCAACGGATCGGGATCGCTCCCGGCCGACTACGAGTTCGAAACACAGACGACGGAGGACGCAATGGCAAGCACCGGATCGCAGCTGCGCATCGTGAAGACCAAGCAATTCAGCCTCGGGCCGATGAGCCCGGAGGAAGCGGCCGAGCAGATGTCGCTCGTCGGACACGACTTCTTCGTCTTCGTCAACGACGAGACCAGTGAGACATCCGTGCTCTACAAGCGCAGCGACGGCCAGTTCGGCCTGATCGAACCGACGAGCATCGAGAGCGAGGCGTCAAAGGCCTCGTAGCGTCCGATCGCGACGTCAACATTCGCAACACGGGATCGCCCCGGGACCTCGGCGCTCAGCGCAGGTACCGGGGCGATTCTCTTCTTCTCAGGCGTCGTGCACGGGCTTCGCGGCGTTCGAGCCGTCGGCGAACGCTACGTGGTATTCCTTGCCCCAGATCTCGAGCAGGCGCGGATCGGTGCGCTCCACCACGAGGTTGGTGCTCTTGCGCGCTTGCTCGCGCGGCGCGGCGTAGTAGTAGCCGGGGTCCATCGACTGGTCGGCAAGACGGTCCAGGTATCGCGACACGAAGCTGCCGTCCTCGGTACCTCCGAGCGACACTTCGTATCCGGGGCCCTTCGCCATTCGGGCGGCAATCGCGGCACCGTTCCCGGCGTCGATCACGGCGTAGCAGTCTCGATCGATCCCCGCGGTAGCTTGTTCGTCGGCGATCTCCGCTCGGACCGCCGCACGAGCCGCGTCGACGGAGTCGAATCGCTGACCCAGCTGGATGGCCGCCCAGATCGTTTCGGGTTCACGATCCTTGCCGTGGAACGCTCCGAACGGTCCCCACGGATAGTTGACCTTGAGCGTGCCGACCGGGGTGAATGGCGCTGCGTAGTCCTTCAGCTGCATCGGATACTCGTCAACGACCCCTTCTTGGCCCGCGGGTTCCGGGATCGTGCTGAGAACGGGGGGAATGCCTGGGATCATCGCAACGAACTCCTCGAGGTCGTGACTGGTGGTCATGCGAGCGTAGAACGATCCGGCGCCGCGCGCGGATTCCAAACGGGAGCGTTGGCCGCAACCGTGCATCCATTTGGCCACAGCGGCCTGCATTGCGGATTGACGCACGCCCGAGTGGGATAGATTGCACGCATGGCCGATCAACGCCCCTGGTGGGAGCGGGCGCTCGCGTTCAGCGAGCGACGCCGCGTGAAGGAACTCGTCAAGCGCGCCGCGCGCATCACCGAGCTCGAACCACACTTCGAGCAGCTCACCGATGCGCAGATCGTGGAGAAGACGCGTGAGCTGCAGCAGCGCGTGCAGGAGGGCGGCGAGTCGCTCGACCGCGTGCTGCCCGAAGCGTTCGCCAACTGCCGCGAAGCGTCCAAACGCGTGATGGGCATGCGCCACTTCGACGTGCAATTCGTCGGTGGCATGGCACTGCACCAGGGATCGATTTCGGAAATGCTCACCGGCGAGGGCAAGACCCTCGTCGCCACGCTCCCGCTGTATTTGAACGCGTTGTCCGGCGAGAACGTGCACCTCGTCACCACCAACGACTACCTCGCAAAGCGCGACGCCGAGTGGATGCGACCGCTCTACGAGGCGCTCGGCATGACGGTGGGCTTCCTGCAAAACCAGCAACCGGCCGCCGAGAAGCGCGAGGCGTACGCTGCGAACATCACGTACGGCACGAACAGCGAGTTCGGGTTCGACTATCTGCGCGACAACATGGCGTACTCCACGGACGAGCTGTTCCAGCGAGGGCACTCGTTCGCGATCGTGGACGAAGCCGACTCGATCCTGATCGACGAGGCGCGCACGCCGCTGATCATTTCCGGGCAACCCGAGGAAGCTGCGGAGACGTACTTCCAGTTCGCGAAGATCGCCGACAAGATGCAGGACGGCGAGCACTTCGAGTTCGACGAGAAGCTGCATGTGGCCTACCCCACTGAAGCTGGCGTGGAGTTCGCCGAAAAACAGCTCGGCATCGAGAATCTGTACCTGCCCGAGCATGCGCAGCTGATCAACCACCTCAACCAGTCGATCCGCGCGCGCACGCTCTACGCGCGCGACAAGGAGTACGTGATCGCGCCCGACGAGCGCACCGGCGAGCCGGCGGTGAAGATCGTCGACGAGAACACCGGTCGTGTGATGGAGGGACGCCGCTGGAGCGAGGGGCTGCACCAGGCGATCGAGGCGAAGGAGGGCGTCCGTCCGCAGCAGGAGAACGTCACCGTCGCGTCGATCACGATCCAGAACTACTTCCGCATGTACCGCAAGCTCGCGGGGATGACCGGCACGGCGCACACCGAGGCGGCCGAGCTCAAGGAGATCTACGGGCTTGACGTGGTGCAGGTGCCGCCGAACCGGCCAGTGCAACGCCTCGACGAGAACGACTACATCTTCAAGACCGAGCGCGGCAAGTACCAAGCGATCGTGCGCGAGATCAAAGAACGCAACGAGAAGGGCCAGCCCGTGCTCGTGGGCACGATCGCAGTCGCGCGCAGCGAAGCGTTGAGCGACGAGCTGCGACGCAACGGCATCGAGCACACCGTGCTCAACGCCAAGCACCACGCGCAGGAGGCGGAGATCATCCTCGACGCGGGCCAGCCCGGCGCGGTGACGATCGCCACCAACATGGCGGGGCGCGGCATCGACATCAAGCTCGGCGAGGGCGTGAAGGAACTCGGCGGGCTCTACGTGCTCGGCACCGAGCGCCACGAGAGCCGACGCATCGACGATCAGCTGCGCGGCCGCTCCGGGCGTCAGGGCGATCCGGGCGAGAGCCGCTTCTTCCTGAGCGCGCAGGACGACCTCGTGCGCATCTTCGCGGGCGACCGCATGGAGCGCGTGCTCGGGCGCTTCCACAAGGAAGCCGAGGACGTGCCGATCTTCGCGGGCATTCTCAGCAACCAGATCAAGGGCGCGCAAAAGCGCGTCGAGGAGCGCAACTTCGTCAGCCGCAAGAACGTGCTCAAGTATGACGACGTGTTGAACATCCAGCGTCAACGCGTGTACGCCGACCGGCGCGAGGTGCTCGAGGGCGCGGACCTTCGCGAGCGCATCATGGGTTGGTTGGAGGAGGAGATCGATCACGCGGTCTCCGTGCACTGCCAGACCCCGTACGTGGAGGACTGGGAGCTCGACGAGCTGTGGAAGCTGTGCTCGACGATGTGGCCGCTGCGCGTCGACAAGTCCCGCTTCGAGGGCCATCCGGAATCGCAGATCGAGGACTTGCAGGAGGCGCTGGTCGCCGACGCGCAGGAGCACTATGCGCGACGCGAGCAGGAGATCGGCGAGGAGACGATGCGCGAGGTCGAGCGGGTTGTGTTCTTGCAGGTGCTCGACACGCGCTGGCGCGAGCACCTCGACAACATGGACTACCTGCGCGACGGCATCGGCCTGCGCGGGCTCGCGCAGAAGAATCCGCTCAACGAGTATCAGGCCGAGGGCTACGAGATGTTCCGCGAGCTCATGGATTCGGTGAAGACCGAGGCCGTGAACTTGCTGCTGCGCATCGAGGTGGACGGTGGCTCGCTCGACGCGAAGGCGCAGCGCGCGCTGGACGCCGGCGGCTCAAACGCGCGCCAACCGGACGTGGGCGAAGGCATCACGAGCGGTTCGTCCTCGAGCTCGACGGGCGGCTTCGCCAGCTCGCGGTCGACGTCCACGCTGACGTATAGCCAAGCCAGCGCGCCAACCGCGTTGCAGGAGGCGCGCGTCGAGGCCGGCTTGGAAGCCGACGAGGCGCCGGTCGTGCAGCAGCGTCGCGTGGAGGAGACCGTGGGTCGAAACGATCCATGCCCGTGTGGGTCTGGCAAGAAGTACAAGAACTGCCACGGCCGTTGACGCCCGCGTGACTCGCCACCCATGGCTCGTGCTGGGCGCGGTGGCGCTCGGCAACCTCGTCGTGGCGGCCTTGCATTTCGGGCTGGCGGCGGCGGGTCCGGCGGTTCGTTCGTCGCTGAGCCTCGACACGGGCATGCTGGGCGTGGTGCTCGCCACTCCCGCGATTGGCTTGATGCTCGGCACGTACGGATGGGGGCTGCTTGCCGACGCGACCAGCGAGCGACGAGTCTTGACCGGCGCGTTCGTTGGCTTCGCGGTGGCGAACCTCGCGGCCGCCCACGCCGCGCGCGGCGACGCGACAATCGGGTTCGGGTTCGCGATGCTGGCGTCCGGGCTGTTCGGCAGCGCGGCCCACTCGGCCGGCGGGCGCGCGATCAGCGCTGCGTTTCCAGCGGAGCGTCACGGCCTCGTGCTGTCGATCCGGCACGTCGCGATACCGATCGGCGCGGCGTTGGGCGGCATGCTCGTGCCGTTGCTCGTGCGTCGAGACGGACTGGCGCCAACGATGACGTGGTTCGCCGCGACCGGCGTCGTCGCCGCAATCGTGCTAACGATCGCGATCCCATCCTCACGAGGCGCGGGGCGCGTCGTCGCGGGCGGGGCGCGAGGAGTCTCGCCGACGCGGCTCGTGACGATGTGGCTGCTCGCGATCGGCGCGGGAAGCCTCGCGTTCGTGCAGCTTGGCATCGGATCGTTCCTGACCGTGCAGCTCGTCGACCGAGCGGGGCTGCAGCTCGCCGTCGCGGCGGTCGTCTTCGCGATTGCGCAGCTGGCAGGCGGGGCCGGTCGCGTGATCCTCGGCGTCTGGTCGGATCGCGCCGGCGATCGCGTGCGCGTGCTCCAGCACGTGTCGGCGAGCGCGTTCGTGCTCGTGGTCGCGGCGCTCGCGATCGGGCAGGCGCGCTGGTCGGTTGCCATCCAGGCGATCGCGCTGGTGGTCGTAACGTCCTGCAACGGCGTGGTCGTCGCCGTGGCGGCGTCGCTCGCGCCGCCCGGGCGCACGGGCGCCACGCTCGGCATGCAGACCACCGCCAACGCGGCGGCGTGCGCCGTTGCGCCGATCCTGCTCGGCGGCGTGATCCAACGCGTGGGTTGGCATGCCTACGATGCCGCGCTTGCCGTCGTGCTGGTCGTGTCGAGCGTCGCGCTCGTCAGGTTGCGGGCGATCAGCTCTTCAGCACGCCCAGCTTCGTCCACGAGTCCTGCAGCGCTTTGACCGACGGTGAGTCGATGCCGAATCGGCTCGCCGCGGCGTCGAGCAGCGCCTGCGCTGCGTGTGGCACATCGACCACGTCGAAGTCACCGCGCGACAAGCCGGACGCGAGCAAGCTGTTCGCGCCGCCGGCCACGCTCGCGACCGCGTCGACGCCCATCGTCTTCGCGAACTCGCCGATCGGCTTGGTGAGGAGCTGCGTTCCGTCGTGCTCGTCTGCGTCCTTGCCCTGTTTGGCGAGCATGTCGCGATACGCGTCCAGCGTGGCCCACTTGTGGTTCAGGCTTGTGAGGTTGCGGAGCGCCGGGTGCGCGTTGCCGCTCTTCGCAAGCCCGAAGATGTCGGCGAAGGCCTCGTTGACCATGCCCGTTTCAACTGACATGGCGTGATCGTCGCCGTTGTCGACGTTCGTCTGGGAGATGTGCGACCAGGTCATGCCGTTGGCGATGTGCCCGGCCTCGTGATAGCGCACGAACCCGTCGTTCTTCTTGACCATGTCCGAGTAGTGGCGGATCAGCTGATCGTCCGTGCCGGTCCCGCCAGCGGGCGCGCGCCGGAGCAGCGCTTGGCGCATCGATTCGCTGCGCGGCCCTTCGAGCAGATGGAACGATCGATTCGTTCCATCTTGGCCGATTGCAGCGGCGGCGTTGGCGACGTAGTTGGGTTCATCGGCATGGATCAGCAGCGGCTCGCGATCAGGCCAGAACGTGATGCCGACCTTGTCCTTGAACCATTGCTGCACCTGCTGCGCGCCCTTGAATGCGTCGCGTGCGCCGTCCGGAGCCGCGTCGGTCGCCGCGAGCACGCGTCGGTACCCGTCGTTGGAACCCACGCCCGTGATCGCGAAGGTCTTGTCGCCGACGATCTGACGGAGGGAAAGCGCGCCATCGGTAGAAGCCGGAACCACGGCTGGCGTTCGCTTGGCGCTCGCCATGTCGTCGAGGATCGTGCCCCACGTGGTGCGAACGATCGAGCCGAGTTTCAACGACGCGGCGTCTTGCTTGATCGCTTCGGCGGCTTCCCGATCGGAGTAGTCGCGCACAAGCTTGACCTTGGCGTCGCGTCCGAAGGATTGGACGTCGTCCGCATCGGCGTGGATGTTCCAGCGCTTGCCCGCGGCATCGGTCCATTGGTCCTCGACGAGCGACGAGGTGCGTTCGGCAAGTTCGCCGATCGATTTCGTCGCCTGTTCGATCGCGTTCGTCTGGCCGTTGCGGCGCGCGAGTTGAACCTGCCCGTCCTTCACGCCGGTTACCGACCACGAGGACTCCGGACCGTCGGCAACGGTCGTGCCGAGCGGAATCCAAAGCTTGCGATCGGCCTTGGTGCCATTGCTGAACGGCGCTTCGACCTTGAGTCGGCCGAGCGTCGTCACGGGCACGGGCGTTCCGCCGAGCTTCGTCACTGCTTCGCCGACGAGCCGGTTCTCCGTGTCGATCGCGCTCGCTAGCCGAGCCTGCTCCGTCTTCGACAAGTCGGGCGCCTTGGCGGCGATCTGCGTTGTGATCGACGGGATCGTCGGGGGCGTCGCGGCGGTCGGTGAAGTCGTGTTCATGGAGAACCTGCGGAGCGGTCGGCGTCAGTTGGCGCGATGAATGAGCTTGTCGGTCTTTCGCTAGCTCGTTCGCGCGGACCGCGGGGCGGAAGCTCGCGTGTCCGCGTGCGGACGCGGCAGTGGCCTGCGCTGTCCACTGCTGCTGGCGACCACGCGTCGCGCTCGTCAGGTCGCGGGCTTCTCGTCCGTGAACACGCCGAGTTGCTTCCACGAATCGTGCAATGCCTTGACCGATGGCGAGTCGATGCCGTAGCGGCTTGCGGCGGCGTCGAACAGCGCGTGCGCGGCGTGTGGAACGTCGACCACGTCGAAATCGCCGCGCGACAGACCGGACGCAAGCAGGCTGTTCGCGCCACCAGCAACGCTGGCGACCGCGTCGGTCCCCATCGTCTTCGCAAGCTCGGCGATCGGTTTGGTCAGCAGTTGTGTGCCGTCGTGGTCGTCGGCGTCCTTGCCTTGCGCGGCGAGCATGTCGCGATACGCGTCCAGCGTCGCCCACTTGTGGTTCAAGCTCGTGAGGTTGCGGATCGCCGGGTGGGCATTGCCGCTCTTCGCGAGTCCGAAGATGTCGGCGAAGGCCTCGTTCACCATCCCCGTTTCCACGGACTTGGCGTGATCGTCGCCGTTGTCGGCGTTCGTCTGGGAGATGTGCGACCAGGTCATGCCGTTGGCGATGTGCCCGGCCTCGTGATAGCGCACGAACCCGTCGTTCTTCTTGACCATGTCCGAGTAGTGGCGGATCAGCTGATCGGCCGTGCCGGTCCCGCCAGCGGGCGCGCGCCGGAGCAGCGCTTGGCGAATCGACTCGCTTCGCGGCCCTTCGAGCAAGTGGAACGAACGATCGGTTCCGTCCTGTCCGATCGCCGCGGCGGCGTTGGCGACGTAGTTCGGATTGTCCGCGTGGATCACGAGCGGCTCGCGATCGGGCCAGAAGGTGATACCAACCTTGTCCTTGAACCATTGCTGCACCTGTTGCGCGCCCTTGAACGCGTCCCGGGCGCCTTCGGGCGCTGCATTCGTCGCGGCGAGCACTTGGCGGATTCCATCGCCGGAGCCGACGCCAGTGATCGCGAACGTCGTGTCGCCGACGATCTGACGCAGCGAGACCGCGCCATCGGCGCTCGCCGAATCGGCCACTGGCGATCGCTTCGAGATCTCGACCGCATCGAGAATCGAACCCCAAGTGGTTTCGTTCACGAGGCCGTATGCCGCAGCCTTCTTGCCGCTCTTGGCGACGTTCGCTTTCTCGTCTAATGAGATGCTGGCCCGTACGAGCTTGGCCTTGGCTGCTCGACCAAATGCTTGGACGTCATCGGCATCGGCGATGATCTTCCACGAGTGATTCTCTGCGTCGTTCCAGACGGGGTCGACGAGCGACTTGGTGTGTTCGGCCAACTGGCTCAGCGATTTCGTCGCCTGCTCGATCGCGTTCGTTCGTGGATTGCGGCGGGCGAGCTGGACTTGGCCCTCGTTGACGCCAGTGACAGACCACGTGGATTCGGGGCCGTCCGCAACCATGGTGCCGAGCGGGATCGACAACACCGGTTTGAGATCGGCGCTGAATTCGTTGAGCACCTTGCCGCGATACTTGAGCGTGCGGGGGGATGTGACTGGAATCGGCGTGCCTCCGAGTTTCGACACCGCGTCGCCGACGAGCTGATTCTCGGTGTCGATCGCGCTCGCAAGTCGTGTTCGTTCCGTGATTGAAAGCGTTGGCAACTCCTTCGCGATTTTCGACGCCATGGGTATAGCGATCGGGGGCGTCGGGGCAGCGGGCGAAGTCGCGTTCATGCGGAACCTGCGAATCGTTCGGCGTCCGTGGACGCAATGGGGGGCATGTCGATGGTGTTCGATCTCGTTCGCCGTGACAGCGGCACGGACGGCATCGCGTCCGCGTGCGGTCGCCGCGGTGGCCTGCAGCGCCCGCGATTGCGGACAATTGCGCAGTCGCGACTCGGGAGACGCCTCCTCGTCGCGTGCAACGACCCCGATGCGCTGCCGTCACGCTCCTGATCGACTGTGCTCGAGACGAAGATTGGAGGTGCGGCGATGACCGTCGAACCGGTGACAGCGTCGAACACAGCGATCGAGCGTGCGCGAGCGGCACGCGAATGGTTGGGTCAAGGCGTGCGCATCGCCACGCGACCGGGCGCGACCGATCCGGCCCCGGGCATGCGCGAGGCGCTCACCAACGCCACCGAGGCGATCCGTGAAGCGATCGACTCGTGTGGCGACTTGCACGCAGCGCGTGGGGATCTGCACCTTGCACTGGACGAGGCGAATGCCGGGCTCGCCGGGCTCGTGGATCCGGGGCCAGGCGCGCGACTGCTTGCGCTGCGCAACGCGAATGTTGCCGGCGGGGTGCTCGACCGCGTGATCGCGGCGCTCGACGAATACCATGGCGCCGCGGCGGCAGCCGACGATCCAGCCTGCTGAGAACTGCGCGCGGCGAGTAGGATGCGGCGCATGGCCGATGCAACGATCGAGGATTTCGTCGAGCAGCTTCGTGCGCTCGAAACCCAGCTGGAGACCGTGCGTGCGCTCGTCGACCCCGAGCGCGCCGAACTGCGTATCCAAGAGCTCGACGCGGAGATGAACGGCGGCGGGTTCTGGGACGATCAGGCACACGCTGCGAAAGTGAGCAGCGAGCGCAACCGCACAGCCAAGAAACTCGATGGGTACGCGCAGCTGAAATCCGGCGTGGAAGACGTCGAAACGCTGATCGAAATGGCGAAGGAAGTCGACATCGCCGAGCAAGCAGAGCTGCTCGGTGAGCTCGCACAGTCGATCGCGCCGCTCGAAGCGAAGCTCGCCGAGGTCCAGGAGGAGGCGCTGTTCACAGGCGAGTTCGACGCGTCGAACGCGGTCGTGTCGGTACAAGCCGGCGAGGGTGGCGTCGACGCGCAGGACTGGGCCGAGATGCTCGTTCGCATGTACTTGCGCTTCGCCGACAAGCGCGGCTTCTCCGTGGAATTCAACGAGGAGAGCGCGGGCGAGGAGGCTGGCATCCGCTCGGCGACCTTCACCGTGAAGGGCGACTACGCCTACGGCGTGTTCAACGCAGAAGGTGGCGTGCACCGGCTCGTGCGACTGT
>JBDHZF010000060.1:0-16396 GCA_039811765.1 Thermoleophilia bacterium
TGCGTGGTGTCGAGCCAGCGCTGGATCTCGTCGACCTTCGCGGGATCCCCGCCAACCGCGTCGAGGCGACGGCGCAGCTCCGTGCGCGTGCCGTCGTCGAGGTCGCGGTGCTTGGCGATCGCGCCGACGATCCGGTCAGGCGACCGGCGCGCCGCACCACCCTGCAGGATGTCGCTCGCGGCGCGCGCGCCAGTGGTCGTGGTGACGTCGACCCCCGCCAGCGCGAGCAGTCGGGACACGCTCGTGATCAGCCCGGTGTAGGACTTGGGACGCGACGCGGGGTCCCATCGCATCCCCAGCGCGCGCGCGATGCCTTGGTCCGCCGCGAGGCGCTCGTTGAGCAGCTCCGCGCCGCCCTCCTCGATCCAGCCCGCGGTGGTCAGCTTCCCGGACGCGTCCGAGTAGCTGGCCGGGTCGATCGGGGTGATCGAGTGCTCGAGCTCGTGCGCGATCACGGTGGACGAGAAGGTCGCGGCGGCCGGATCGATCGATTCGGGTGCCGTGCCCTCCGCCATGGCCAAGAGCGGCGCGGACGTGCGCTCGCTCAAGTTCATCCACGTCTCGAAGTTCGCCGACGTGCGCGCCATGAGGTACTTGATCGCGTACTGCGCGGTCTCGATGAACGCCGGCACCTTCGCCGGATCGGCGAGCGCTTCGCGGAACGGGCCGACCAGCGTGCTGTCGCCCCAGTCGAGCCCGTCCATCAGCGAGTTGAGCGCATAGCCCTCCCGGTCGGACGCGAGCGAGATGCCGCGCGCCTCGAACCGTGCGCCGCGGAGCGAGGCCACGCCCAGCATCGCGTCGACGATGCCGTTCAGTCGCGTGCCGTTGGCTGTGTGCAGGTAGCGCACCGCGGCGGCGGTCTGCGGGATCATCGCGTACCCGGCAGCGCCGGGGCGCCGCACGAGCCCGAACTGCAGCTGCTCGTCGAGCAGCTCGCCGGCGGTCCGATTGCCGATCTGCAGCGATCGAAGCCACGGGATCTGTTCGAACATGCCCTGGATGGGACGAGTGGGGGTGGTCGACGGAGCGATTGCACGAGCATCGGTGAGCTGCATGCGCGAAGTCTACCGACGTCGTTCAGCCGACCGCGAACGGCGCCGATACGATCATTCGCATGCTCGTTCGCATCGTCCTCGCCGCAATCGCTTCGTCGTTCGTGTTGTTCGTGCCGTCGGCGAACGCCGCAGGAGCATCCGCGGGCGCGACCGCCGTGACGCTGCGCGCGAGCGCCAGCGCGCCGGATGGCAACGCGGTCGTCGCCACCGCCATGGTGCGAAGCCGTGGCGCACGTCGGGGCAGTCGACGCGTGCGCATGGAATTGCGCATCGGCCGTGCAGGAGCCCCGAGAACCGTGCGGATGTGCCCCGTCGCGACCCGCGTGCTCCGCACACGACGCTCGGTCAACCTGTCGTGCACCTGGCGAGGCGCGCTTGCCGGCGCTCGGTACGCGGTGCAGCTTCGAACCAGTGCCGGGCTCCGCGGACCCCTTTCTCTGCGCCGAACGAAGTTCGTGTCGATCCCGGCGCTGGACGACGATGATCCGACGGGCGAGGCTCCGGAGCCGACCACGACCACGACCACGACCACGGGGCCGTCCTTCGTCAGCATCTGGACGAACGACGATGCGCCAGCGGTCGAGGCCGACGGCGATTCGAGCGCCGTGGAGCTCGGCGTGAAGTTCCGGAGCAAGGCCGCGACTCGCGCGACGGGCGTGCGTTTCTACAAAGGTCCTGGCAATGCCGGAACCCACGTCGGCAACCTGTGGACTGCCGACGGATCGCTCTTGGCGAGCGTCACGTTCACGGGCGAATCCGCCACAGGTTGGCAGTCCGCGTCATTCGGTTCACCCGTGACCATCGCGGCGAACACCACCTACGTGGTCTCGTACTTCGCTCCGAACGGCCACTACGCCGTCGACAGCGGCTACTTCGCCGATGACAGCTACTCGGGGGGCTTGCTCACCGCGCTGCCCGGTTCGGTCGCCGGCGGCAACGGCGTGTACGCCTACGGCGCTCAGAGCCAATTCCCGTCGAGCACCTATGGCGCGGCGAATTACTGGGTGGACGTGGTCGTTGAGGGCGTTCCCGGACTCGACGCCACGCCGCCGACCGTCTCGAGCGTCAGCCCGTCCGACGGCGCCACGGGAACCTCGACGAACGCCGTGATCCACGCCGTGTTCAGCGAGGCCGTCGATCCGGCGACGATCACCGCGTCGACCGTCACGCTTCGCCGGACGGGCGTGAGCGCCACGGTCGACGCGTCGATCGCCTATGACGCCGCCACGCGCAGCGTGACGATCACGCCCGTAGACGGTCTGCAGAGCGGCGCAACGTATGTCGCGACGCTGACCACCGGCATCGCCGATCCCGCACACAACGGCATCGCACGCAGCTACTCGTGGTCGTTCAGCACCGCGCTGAGTGGTCCCGTCGATCCGGCCGGATGCCCCGCCGCGAAACGGATTGTCACAACCAGCGACGTCACGCGTCTCGTGAACAGCGGCTACCCCGCGGGCACGGCGGTGTTCGTCCCGGACGCGCCGGATCCGTGGGGCGGGTGCTTCCCCGGACCGCTCACCACGGGCGTGCCGGCGGGCACCTCGCTCACGCCGTACACCGGGCCATGCATCGTGTCGATCGACAACACGATCATTTCCAACAAGTTGATCACCGGATGCGGACGATTCGTGATCGAGGCCGCGAACGTCACGATCACCAGCTCGCGCTTCGTCGGCACGCACACGATCGACGTGAGCGGCAGCCTCACGATCACCGATTCGGAAGGCGACTTCGGCGCCTATCGCGACGGGCAGGGAATGACCGGCTCGAACATCACGGCGAGTCGCCTCGATTTCTCCGGGGGTCATCGGCAGATGTGGTGCAGCGACTGCGTCGTGCAGGACTCGTACTTTCACGACCAGAACATCAGCGAGGACGCGGAAGCGCACGCGTCCGCGATGCGCACGGAAAGCCACACCACCTACCGCCACAACAGCTTCGGTTGCGATCTCGAGGGCACCCCGGAGGGCGGTGGTTGCTCCGCGGCCCAGACCGGCTACCCCGACTTCGGGCCGATCCACCACAACACCGTCGAACGCAACCTCGTGTGGGCCAACAGCACCGGGTATTGCGCCTACGGCGGCTGGAATCCGGGCAAGCCGTACAACGACGATCCGCTGAACGCCACGTACATCACGTTCCGCGACAACGTGATGCGGCGCGGCGTCGCGGCCAACGACGCGCAGGACTGGGAAGCCCCGCTCACCAGCCGCAATCGCTATTCGTGCGGAACGTGGGGACCCACGACGAGCTATCGCCCCGACCGCGAAGGTTCCGTCTTCACTGGGAACATGTGGGACGACGGGCTGCTCTGGGACGACGACACCGAGTCGATCTACCCGTTCCACGAGTGACCGACGACACGATGGGCCGTCGCGAACGGATCGCGACGGCCCATCGGTCAAAGCGCATGGAGACTCGCTTGATCAGTCGCCCTTCGGGCCGACCTCGAGCTTGTTGTCGAAGGGGTTCCAGCGGTTGCCCTTGTTCTCGACGCGATTGAGCACCACGTTCTCGACGACCGCCTTTGCGGCCCAGCTGCCTCCCATGACGCCAAAGGACGCGAGATTTGCCAACGCCAAGCCGGGGGTCGTCGAGGGGATGAACAACCCCCCAGCAGCCCAACCGACGAAATGGTGTCCACCGCGCCGCTGAATTGATCGACCGCGGCATTGCGTTGTTCCCGAGTCTCGAGCTTGTCGACCACCTGCTTGTCGTGCACCATCAACGCAGCTGTTGTGCCAGCTGCTGCGAGCAACGCACCGCCGCCCACTGCCAAACCAACTCGCATTCCCGCATTCATGTCCACTCCATTCGTCCCTGTACGACGAGCGTGTCCCACGCCTGCTTCAGTCCGGAAGCATCGTCGTCACCGTCTGTCTAGCTATCGTCCGGGGGGGGGCGAAATTGTTGCAGCCGCGGGAGCGCGCTACCAGTTCCAGTCCATCGCGTCGTTCTGGTCTTCCACAGGCGCCGCGGGCTGCGCTGGCACTGCGGGGGCGGGCGTCTGCACCGCGCCGACGCTCGGCGGGGGCGCGCCGCCGCCCATCAGCGCCTTCACCTTGGCGAGCGTGTCGTCCCAGCTCACGGGCTCGTCGCCGCGCTGCTTGAGGAACGCCTCGATCGGCTTGCGCATGTCCATCGCCCAGTCGATATCCGGGTTCGAGCCGCGCACGTACGCGCCCACGTCGATTAGGTCCTTCGCGTCCTCGTACTGCGACCATGCGGCGCAGAGGGAGATCGCCGCGTCGATGTGGTCGCGCTCGGCGATGTCGCCGCGGAGTCGCGAGATCGACTGGAGGATGTCGATCGCCGGGTAGTGCCCGTTGTGCGCGAGCTTGCGGCTCAGCACCATGTGCCCGTCGAGGATGCCGCGCGCGGTGTCCGCGATCGGCTCGTTCATGTCGTCGCCCGTCACGAGCACGGTGTACATCGCGGTGATCGTGCCCGTGATGCCCGCGCCCGCGCGCTCCATGATCTTCGGCATGATCGCGAAACAGCTCGGCGTGTAGCCGCGCTCGCTCGGCGGCTCGCCTGCGCTCAGCCCGATCTCGCGCTGCGCCATCGCGAGGCGCGTCACCGAGTCCAGCAGCAGCACCACGTTCAGCCCCTGGTCGCGGAAGTACTCCGCGATCGCCGTGGCCACGAAGCTCGCCTTCACGCGGATCATCGCGGGGTTGTCGCTCGTCGCGGCGATCACCACGCTCTTGGCCATGCCCTCCGGACCCATCGTGTCCTTCACGAAGTCGCGCACCTCGCGGTTGCGCTCGCCAACCAGCGCGCACACGACGACGTCCGCCGCGGACTTCTTGACGATCATGCTCATCAGCGTGGACTTGCCCACGCCCGAGCCGGCGAACAGTCCGATGCGCTGGCCCTTGCCGATCGGATGCACGCCGTCGATCGCGCGCACCCCGGTGAAGAACGGTTCGTGGATGCCCTGGCGGTGCAGCGGATCGGCCGGCACGTTGTTCACCGGGTACATCGCCTCGGCCTCCACCGGGCCGAGTCCGTCGATCGGATTGCCCAGGCCGTCGAGCACTCGCCCGAGGATCTTCGGTCCCACCTTCACCGCGAGCGGCGTGGGTTCGCTCTCCACGCGCGCACGCTGCGGCACGGTGTTGATGTCGCCGAGCGGCGCGAGGATCGCCTTGCTCTCGCGAAAACCCACCACCTCTGCCTTCAAGGGCTTGCCGGAGCGCGTCTCGATGCGCACGAGGCTGCCCACCACCGCGCGTGGCATCTCCGCTTCGAGCACCTGCCCGGCCACGCCCACGAGACGTCCGGCGACCTTCGTCACCGAGAGCTCGTCGGCGAGCATCGCGTACTTGTCGAGCGAGGGCGGATCGATCTGCTGCAGGTCGGTCGTCATCGGGTGGGGGCCGATCGGTCGGGGGACGATTCGCGCGTGCATGCGCTATCGGCGGGACGAGCCCGCGCCTTCAGTGTGCGGTTGGATCGCCGATCCGGCAAGGTGTCCGCTCGACGGCGATCCGTAGGATGCGACGCATGATCCTCGACAACGCGAACGTGCTCACGATGGACGATGCCCTGCCGCGAGCCAAAGTGCTCGCCATCGCGGGAGGGAAGGTGCTCGGCGGCGTGGATTCGCGCGAGGACGCGATCGCTTCGCACAAGCACGAGCGCGTCGATCTGCGCGGCCTCACGGTGGTTCCCGGTTTCGTGGAGTCGCACTGCCACTTCCGCGCATGGGCCACGCGAGCGCAGCGCATCGACCTGCGCGGTGTGTCGAGCGCGGACGAGCTCTACGACCAGGTCGCCCGATTCGACGGCGCGATCGACGGGTGGATCATCGGCGGCGGCTGGCCGAACGATCTCGCGGATTCGATCGACGAGAGGCGGCTCGCGCAGGCAGCGGGCGCGCGATCGGTCGCGCTGCACGCTCGCGACGGGCACACGATGGCAACGACCCGCGCGTCGGTGGACCGACTCGCGCTTCACGCTCCAGGACGCTTCTCAGGCATTCTGCGGGAGGACGATGTCCAGCGGGTGAATCGCGCGCTGCCCGACGACGCGAGCGTCAAGGCGATGGCGACCGCGATGCGCGAGGCCGCGCGACTCGGCGTGACGAGCTTGCACGAC
This sequence comes from Thermoleophilia bacterium, assembly GCA_039811765.1. GTDB lineage: Bacteria > Actinomycetota > Thermoleophilia > Gaiellales > SKUG01 > JAGQUL01. The sequence goes on from JBDHZF010000060.1 coordinate 6,165, forward strand.
ATGGACGGCGCCGCGGCGCTGCGCGCGTGGCGTCGACTCGAAGACGAACGCGGCTTGTCGCTGCGCACGTGGGTGCACGCGCGCGTCGACGACCTTCCGCATCTGGAGGCGCTCGGCATCGGCGGCGGGTGGGGCTCGGATCGTCTCAAGCTCGGCGCGCTGAAGGTGTTCGCCGACGGCACGCTCGGCTCGGGTACCGCCCTGCTGCACGAACCACTGGACGGATCTTCGGTGGACGCGGTGACCGCCCCCAACGCGCTGCGCGACCTCGCTCGCCGAGCGGGCGCTGCTGGCGTTCCGCTCGCCGTGCACGCGATCGGCGATCGCGCGTTCACCGACGTGCTCGACGCGCTCGAGGCGACGTCCGAGCATTGGCAGCACCTGCCGATGCGTCCGCGCATCGAGCACTCGCAGCTCGCGCGCGTCGAAGACCTCGCGCGCGCCGCGTCGCTCGGCATCGCGCTCAGCGTGCAACCGTCGATGCTCGTGACCGACCGCGAACTGGCGATCGAACGCTGGGGCGAGCACCGCACCGCACGCGCGTACGCATACCGCTCGATGGTCGACGCGGGCTGTGGGTTGTTGCTGGGCTCGGACGCGCCCGTCGAGGCGCTCGATCCGCTTGCCGCGATTCGAGCCGCCGTCACTCGCGACGGGTGGCATCCCGAGCAGGCGATCGATCCCGAAACCGCGCTGCTCGCATCGACCGCGTGGCCCGCCGACGCGGCTGGCGAGTCGCACCGCCTCGGTCGGCTCGTGCCCGGACGTGACGCAGATCTCGTCGTGCTCTCCGGCGATCCGCTCGCCGATGCGCTCGACGACATCGAGGTCGTCGCCACGATGGTCGGCGGACGCTGGACCTACGGCGCCGCCAACCTGCCCACGCGCTGAAGCCAGTCGCGCACTTCGCGCGGCGAGCGAAGGCGAACCCACTGCACGTGCTCGGCGGCTTCGGCCATGGCCGCGGCATAGCGGTCGTGGTTGATCGCATGGGTGCGCCACGCCCAACGCACCACGCCATCACGGCTCCACAGTCCGCTCGCGGATTCCCGGTTGCCGTTCCACAGCTCGGTGCGTCGAACGATGCGTCCCACTGTGCGCACGACGACGCGTCGCATCACGACCCGGCGCGGGAGATCCAACCACACCACCATGTCAGCCTCCCAACGACCGAGCGGAGCGCGGTTCAGATAGTTGCCGCACATCACCCAGCCGTCATGCGCGCGATCGATGCGAGCGACCACTTCCCGGGCGAATTCTTCGGCGCTGCGTTGCGTCCAACACGGGCCGTGGTAGCACTCGTCGAGTTCGATGCGCGGCAGGCCAAGACGTGACGACAGCTCCCGTGCCAATGTGGACTTCCCCGACCCAGACGTGCCCACGACTCGCACACGTCGCCATGGAAATGCCTGCACATCGCTCATTCCACGATGATAGCGGCCAGATCACGCGACGAGTTCTACACGCAGGGCTATAGTGGGATTGTCGTGACCACCACGCCCGATCAGTCGGTCTCGCTCGACGAGACGCAGCTCGAACTCGACCAATGCGCGGTCGCTCGCTGCGCGGAACTTGTCAGTGGCAAGTGGACTCTGCTCGTGGTTCGCGATCTCGCGACCGGCCCGAAGTCCTACAGCGAGCTGGAAGCGTCGCTCGCCGGAATCAGCCCGCGCACGCTCTGCGATCGGCTCAAGCAGCTCGCGATCGCCGGCATGGTGTCGCGCACGCGGATCAAGGCGCTGCCGCCACGCACGATGTACGAACTCACCGAGCACGGAAAGGCGCTTTCGCCGATCATCGAGGCGATGCGCGACGTGGGCGAACAACTGCTCGCCATGCCGCCTGACACGGCAGCGGCCGACGCGATCAGCGCCGACGCCTGCGGCTGCGACGCTTGACGCGAGCGGTCGTCTTCGGCGGCCGTTTGCGCGTGGTGCGCCGTCGCGGCGACGTATCCTTGAACGAGCTGGCGGACGACACCAACGCCGCGTCCACGGTCTCGGGCAGCAGCGGCTCGCCCGCGCACACTGCGCAACGACCACACGGCTGCGCGTGCGGGTCGTCGAGCTCCGCGGCCACGTACGCCATCAGGCATTCGTCGCCACGCGCATAGCGTTGCATGCGCGCGTACTCGTCGTGCCTGCGCAGGAGCAACTCGGTCATTCGTCCCTCGTCGAGCTGGAACGGCGCGCCCGTGGCATACCACGTGCTGCCGCCGCGGCGCACTGGCGGCTCGTTCTCCACCGCGAGCTGACCGAGCACCTTCTCCGTGAGCGCTCGCCCCACGCCCGTCGCTTTCGCCAGCGCGGGCACCGTCATTCCCGACGGCGCCGCGAGCCGCAGCCCCGTCAGCACCTTCTCGTATGCCGCGGCAGGCGGGAACGCTTGCCCGATGAACCAGTCCGTGATCCGTCGATCGCCGTCGCCGTGCAGCAACACGCCGTACGCGTCGTCGATCGCTCGCCCCGCGCGACCCACCTGCTGGTAGTAGTGGATCAGCGACTGTGGCAGCTGGAAGTGCACAACGAACGCGAGGTCGGGCTTGTCGAAGCCCATTCCAAGCGCGGGTGTCGCGACCACCGCCTTGATCTCGTTGGCGAGCAGCCGCCGCTCGAGCTCGAGCTTGCGCGCGTCCTCTGCCGCCGATCCCGTGCCGCCGCCCGTGTAGGCCTCCGCGTCCACGCCGTGCGCGCGAAGGAACGCCGCGACGCGGCTCGCGTGCGCCTTCGTGAGCACGTAGACGATGCCGCTCCCCTCGATCGTGGGCAGGTGCTCCGCGAGCCACGCCATGCGCTCGTCTTCGCCGGCGAGGTGGATCGCCTGCAGCTGCAGGCTCGCGCGCGAGAGCGGCCCGCGCAGCACCTCCACGTCGCCGCCCAGCTGCGCGACCACGTCGCCCACCACGGCATCGTTCGCGGTGGCGGTGGTCGCGAGCACCGCGGCGTCGTCGCCGAGCTTGGGGAGCACCGCGCCGATGCGCCGGTAGTCGGGCCGGAAGTCGTGGCCCCAGTCGCTGATGCAGTGCGCTTCGTCGACCACGAACAGGCCGATGTCTTCGAGCAGTGGATCGAGCACGCGCTGCACGAACGCCGCGCTCGCCAACCGTTCGGGGGAGACGAGCAGCAAGTCGAGATCGTCGCTCGAGAGCCGCTCGATGATCTCGTCCCACTCGTCGGTGTTCGTGGAATCGATGCGCGCGGCGCGCACGCCAAAACGCTCGGCGGCGCGCACCTGGTCGCGCATCAGCGCAAGGAGCGGGGAGACGAGCACCGTTGGCCCGGCGCCGCGCTCGCGCAAGAGCCGAGTCGTGAGGAAGTAGACGGAGCTCTTGCCCCACCCGGTTCGTTGCACCACGAGCAGTCGCGCCTGCCGATCGACGAGCGCGACGATCGCGTCGAGCTGGCCGTCGCGAAACTCCGCGCCCGGTCCGAGCGCTTCGTGCAGCAGTTCGCGCGCTCGTTCGGCTGTGTGCGTGTCAGTCACGCGGACAGGTTAGACCACCCCGCCGCGGCACGCGCGTCACGCAGCGTTGTGACCGGGGAGATCGGGCGAGATCCCCGGTTGCGGACGAGGCTGTTGCGGTCCCGCCACGTACGCGTTCGGATCCTGCTGATACTGCTGCTGGGCCGGTTGGGCCGGCTGCGCCCCGGGATGCTGTTGGTGGGGGTGGCCGGCGTGGTGCGCCGATGTCACACCGGGGAAGTGCGCCTGCATCGTGGCGGGTTGCCCGCCGATCGTCGGCAGGAACTCGGCGCTCGCCGCGGCCGCGGGTTGCACGTACGCCGCGGGGTCGTATGGCGCGGCCGCGGCAACGGCCGTGACGGCGGCTGCCGGCGGTGCAACAGGCACGGGAACGGGTGCCGACGCAGCGCCGCGTCCGTGCCGCAGCGAATCGAATCCGAGCTCGTCGTTCGCCGCGTGCTGCGAACCGGACGCGACGCGGCGAAGATCGCGATCGATGCGCACGTTGTTGGCTTCGAGCAGCAGCGCGAAGTTCTGCTTGGACGATGCGTGCAGCATCGCTTCTTCCACCGTCACGGCCTTGTCCATCACCAGCTGCAGCAGCGACTGGTCGAACGACTGCATGCCGTAGTAGCCGCCCTCGCTGATCGCGTCGTGGATCGTGCCGGTCTCGTCCGGGTTCTCGATCGCGTCGGCGATGCGGCTCGTGCCGACCATCACTTCGATCGCGGGCACGCGCGAGCGGCCGTCGACCGTGCGGATCAGGCGCTGCGAGATCACGCCGCGCAGCGTGCCGGCCAGCATCGAGCGGGCCTGGCGTTCGAGCTCCGCGGGGAAGAAATCGAGCACGCGATAGATCGTCTCCATCACGTCGATCGTGTGCAGGGTGGAGAATACGAGGTGTCCGGTTTCCGCGGCGCTGAGCGCGGCGCGCACGGTTTCCTCGTCACGCATCTCGCCGATCAGGATCACGTCCGGATCCTGGCGCAGCGATCGGCGCAGCGCGCCCGCGAACGAGCCTGTGTCGGTGCCGATCTCCCGCTGGTTGATCAACGATCGCTTGTCGCGGTGCACCATCTCGATCGGATCCTCGACCGTCACCACGTGCTTCGCGGAGTGGTCGTTGATGTGGTCGATCATCGCCGCGAGCGTGGTCGACTTGCCCGATCCGGTCGCGCCGGTGACGAGCACCAAACCACGTGGTTCCATCGCGAGCTGTTCGATCACGGGCGGCAGGTTCAGCGTGCTCAGCGCCGGCACCTCGTCCGGGATCACGCGCAGCGCGATCGAGATCTCGCCACGCTGGCGAAACACGTTCACGCGGAAGCGCGCGCAGCTGCGCAGCTCGTACGACAAGTCTGTCTCGCCGGCCTGCTCGAATTCGTGCAGACGGTTCGGCGCGTGACGCGTCAGCTCGCGCACGATCATGTCCATCTCGTCCGGACCGATCAGGTACATGCCTGGGATCGGCGTGAGTTCGCCGTTCAATCGCAGGTACGGTGGCGATCCGGCCTTCAGGTGCAGGTCGCTCGCTCCGAGCGTCGACACTTGGCGCATGCAGTAATGCAGCGTCTGGACGGGATCTCCGGTTGGTGCGGCTGCGCTTCGTGCGCTCACGGGCGTTCCTTCCGAGTGGGCTTCGGCCCTCCGCGCATCGGCACGCGACCTACCGGAACTTGAGTCTCGGACGGCTCAGGCGAGCAGTTCCGGGGAGATCGCGCGCGCTACCCGCTGTTCGGCGCTGCTCCCGAGCGTGGCGCGTGTCGCGTCGATCAGCGCGTGGCTCGCGCCCGGCAGGTCGAGGTCCGCGCGATCGGGCAAGCGGTCGAGCAACTCCGCGAAGGTCCGCTCGGCGCCTGCCCACCCGCCCGCGCGCTGGATCTCGGGGTACGCCGACGAGAGCGCGAACGACAGTTCGTGCGGTCCCATCCCCTCGAGGTAGGCGGTTCCGTCGATTCCCACGTAGAGCGAGCCCGACGCGACGGCCGCCTCCGGGGACCGTTGCGCCTGCTGCAACAGTCGCACTCCGTTGCGAGCGTGCGCGACGCTGGATCCAGATTCGAGATCTCGGATGATCGCGTCACCACTGCGCAGCTGCCAGGAGTGCGTGTGCAACCCGGCGCGGAAATCCGCAAGGGACTCGTCGGCAACCCGGCCGCTGAAGTGGCGCACGGCGCCTGTGGCGTCCTCGGGCCTGACGACGGGGTTTCCAATCGCTTCCGCGATCATGCCGTGCCCCAGTTCGTGGGCGACGACGGCGTCCGAGGTCGCGTACGCGTTCAGATGCGCGGCGATTGCGGGGCCGTCCGTGCGCTGCAGTGGCATGACGAGCATGTCCGGTGCCACGAAGTACGCGTCCGTCGCCGGCAGGTTGGTGAGCAACCGGATCGGCCGCGCGTCTGTACCGAGCGAGCTGTTTGGCACGAGACGCCGATTGTCGTCGAGCACCGCCTCGACGCGCCCGACGAGCTTCGACAGCGCCGGCGAGCGATCAGCGGCGACGAACGCCAACCCTTCGAATCGCTCCCCGCCGAACATGATCGACGAGCCAATTCGCTCAATTGCGTCCAATGCCAGCACACGCACGGATGCTCCCCCTCCCTTGCCAGATCATCGATGGGAGGCGGGCTCTCGTTTCATGTCAGCGACGGTCGAGTCAGGCGGCGAAGTCGCGCAGGGCCTGCGCCTCGCCGAGCGCCTCGAGCTTGCGCAATGCTTGGTTCTCGATCTGGCGGATGCGCTCGCGCGTCACGCCGAATTCCCGTCCGACCTCGTCGAGCGTGCGCGGGTGCTCGCCGCTCAGTCCGAAGCGCAGCTCGAGCACGCGGCGCTCGCGCTGGCTCAGGCTCATCAGCACGCGTCGAAGCGTTTCGGCGCGCGCGTCGTCCGATGCGAATTCCTCGGGAGCAGGCGCGCTCTCGTCGGCCACGAACTGCCCGAATTCGGAGTCCTCCTCGTCGCCGACCGGTCGATCGAGGCTCATCGGCGCCTGCATCGAGTGCTTGATCTGCTCGACCTCGTCGAGCGGCATGTCGAGCACGTCCGCGATCTCGGCGAGGGTAGGCTCCCGCCCGAGTTCGCTCACCAAGCGGCGCTCGGTGCGGCCGATCCGGTTCACCTTCTCGACCACGTGCACGGGCATGCGGATCGTGCGGCCCTTGTCCGCGAGCGCTCGCGCCACTGCTTGGCGAATCCACCACGTGGCGTAGGTGGAGAACTTGAAGCCCTTGCGCCAGTCGAACTTCTCGACCGCGCGCACGAGACCGATGGTTCCTTCCTGGATCAGGTCCAGAAAGCCAAGGCCCTGCCCTCGGTAGTGCTTGGCGATGGAGACGACGAGCCGAAGGTTCGCCTCGATCATCCGCTGTTTGGCGGCCTCGCTGCCAGCCTCGTACGCCTGCGCGAGCTCGACTTCCTGCTTCGCCGTCAGGAGCGGCACGCGACCGATCTCCTTCAAGTACAGCTGCAGCGAGTCCGTGGTCTGCGGCTTCACGCTCGCTCGCGCTCGCGCCAACGCTTCCGTCAGGCTCTCCTGCGGAGCGGGGCGAGCTGCTTCGAGCTCGCTCTCCACCGCGTCGTGCACTTCGATTCCACGATCCTCGACGAGCGCGACCAGCTGCGCGAGCTGATCGTCGTCGAGTTCGTTCTCCTGCGCGACGCGGAGCAGGTCCGTATGCGCGACGCCGCTTTCGAGCGCGGCCGCGTCAGCGTCGAGGCGGGCAAGAAACTCCTGCACCTCTTCGATTTCCAATGCGTTGACGAGCATGGTGCTACTCACATGTGCCTCCTGGACCCGGTGCGCTACGATTCGCGCTCGCGCGGTCCGTCGTGTTCCTCGGGGTGCGATGTGCACCACGTAACTATACCCGTTGATGACCCGCCTCTACACTTCGTGAAGTTACGTGGTGTGCAGGTGTAGGCAGGTTTGTGATTCTTCAATCGCTTGCAAGCAGTCGGTTTTGATCGAATCGGTCGATCTTGGTCCCGGTGCTATCGGAAGTTTCGGGACAACCTGTAGGAGAACTTCGATCGTTCGCCTCGTCGAGGCTCGAACCGAACGAATTCCTGACACGTTATAGCGCGTTTCAGTGCGTGCGCAACCACGTTTGTCCGATCGCGGTCGATCGGTTCACGCGACCGAGACAACGATCGGCGGGGTCAGCCACAGATCTCCTTGGCGATTGGCACGGCCAAGCGGCGCGTTCCAGCATCGATGCCTGGTTGCGTCGCGGCCCGCAAGCCGACGCATCCCTCAGCGCGGCTGCCGCCCCATGCCAGCGCGAGCGCGGACAACATGCGTGCGCGATCCCGAGCGGAGGTCGTCGTCGTCGGCTCGTCGGCGATCGCGCCGAGGCGGTCGACGGTCAGTTGAGGGGTGTCCTTGTCGAAGGCGGCCGCGAGCGCAGCGGCGCGGAGCAGCGCCGACGCGTCGCGCGGCACCTTCCCGGCGATGTCGGCCGCCGTGTTGTGGTCGCCGACGCCCACGGCGCGCAACAGTCGCTGCAGCGTCGTTCGCTCGGTCTCTGGCAGCTCCGACGTCGACACCAGCACGGGCAGATCGCCGCGGAACGCGTCCGGATGCAGCAGGTCGTCGGCAAGACGCGCCATGCGAAGCGAGGTGGCGTCGCCCGCATCGCGTCCGAGCTCGACTGCCGAATCGAACGACGTGCGCGCGGCGCGCGGCTCGTGGAGCATCGTCTGCACCAAGCCCAGGTGCAGCGCCGCGAACGCGCTCTCCGGGTACTCCTTCACGAGTTGCTGCAGATCTCGTTCGACGCTCACAGGTCCAGTGGTTCGCCATCGCGACAGGATCAATCCCGTCTGTGCGACGACGTCGTCATGGTCGTTCGCCACCAGATCCGTGAACTCGGATCGCGCGGCGTCCAGAACGCCGGTCGCGAGCATCGCCGCGGCCTTCGCGATTGCGCTGTCGTCTGCCACGTTGGTGGGCAACGCGAGCGGCGGCGGCTCTTTGGGAAAGCCAGAGTCCGCGGCTCTTGGGGCTGGTCCGGTCATCGCGACGGATGCGGCGAGCAGCGCGGCCACGACGAGGGCGAACGCGCCGACGCGCCAGATCGCTCGGCGCGATGCAGGACGATCCGCAGAACGTGTGTCGTCCCCTGTGCGTGCTGCAGCATCGTTCATCGCTGCAGATCGTATCGCGATTGGCGTCGTGCAGGTCGTCGCGCATGCCACGGAGGGTCAAGCTGCCGAACGACCGTGCCGATGGTCGACCGACGGCTCACGCGCCGCCCACGCACATGCCCGCACCACGCCCACACCATCGACGATCGCGCCGGCTCGCGCCGGTGGTCCTCGCATGCGCGAGCGTGTTGCTCGCGTCCGTGTCCAGCGCCGCGGGACGATCCGTGGAGTTCACCACGCCCGGACCCGAATCGGGAGTCGACTTCGGCGCGCCCGATCCCACCGGCGCGACGGGCACGATCAAGTTCAAGACCTCGAAGTCCGATCGGCAAGCGATCGCGGCGGCCAAGCAGCAGGAACGGCTCGGCAACGACGCCGATCGTCACTCGGCCGCGGCGGTGCGCGCCAACCAGCGAATCCTCGCGATTCAGGAGATGCTCGATTCGGTGGAGGCCGACAAGGCGCGCATCGAGCAGGCGATTCGCGCGCGCGCGGTGGAGCGCTACAAGGGCGGCGACGCAGGCAGCCTCGAGTTCCTGCTGTCCGGCGATGGCCTGTCCGACTTGATCACGCGCAACGAGGTGCTTCGCGACCAGGACGAGCGCGACAAGCGACTCGTGCGCGACTATGCCGACACGCTCGATCGAATCGACGTCTACGAGCAAGTTCTGCAGGAGCTGCGCGACATCAACGGCGAGCAGGCGAGCGATCTGCGCGAGCGCGCCGCCCGGCTCGACGACGTGATGGTCGCAGCGCATGCGGGGCACGACGAGGCCCCGGCGACGGAGGACGAAGCAGCCGAGCAGCCGAAGGGCATCAAGGGAACGTGGTACGTCATGGACGGCGCGTTCACCGCGCAGCTGTTCCTGCCGAACGCGGGCAGCGGCTACTCGGGCGGCACGCACACGCCAGCGCGCAAGGCAACGCCGCTCGAGATCCAGCAGGTGCTCACCGACAAGCGCATCGATGTCGACGCGTCCGGCTACACCGACATCGTCACCGGACAGATCGACGGGCGCATCCTCGACGCGATGCTCGCCGCCGCCGCGCGCTTCAACTACCTCAAGATCACCTCGCTCAAGAGCGATCACGGCGTGTACACGTCGAGCGGCAACGTGTCGGAGCACTCGTACGGCTGCGCGATGGACATCGGCACGATCGGATCCACCTACATCACGCCCTCGGCGCAGACGCCCGGCAGCGAAGTGGAGCAAGCGGTGCTGTTCTTTAACTCGCTCGGCCAGGTCACCGGCAAGCCCGACCTCGCCCCGCACCAGGTGATCTCCCTGTTCGATCTCGGTGGCGCCACGCTCGCCATGGGCGACCACGGCGACCACATTCACGTCGGCTACAGCTGCTGACAGCCCGGCCGAACCGTCTCGCAACTGCGATGTCGAGCCGATCTCGCCGTGCACCGATCCGCAATTTCGAACAACAGTCGGGACAAATTGCGGATGGGTGACGCGCGACTCGCGAATTCAGGCCGGACGCAACGCATCATGTGCGAGCACGCCATGCGCGCCACGAACGCCGTTCACCACTTGCGTGACGTGGAAGTCCGGTGCAGCGCTCGCCAGCACGTGTCGTCGCTGGCCGGACCTGCTGCCCTACGGGCGCGACGACAT
>JBDHZF010000061.1:0-16208 GCA_039811765.1 Thermoleophilia bacterium
TCGAGCGTTTCAGCGTGGGGGCGCGGTCAAGCGGCGGTCGGCGCCGCGTCGCGCAGCTCGCGAACGACGCGTTCCACGTGCTCGTCTCGATACAGGATTGCGAGGCTGGTCGCCATGCGATTCTCGGCGTCGTTGGAGCGGGTCAGTTCGAGGTCGCCGAACTCGAAGCCTTCGCGTTCGAGCAGCGCGCCGAGCTCCTCGAGCGTCCACTCGCGCACGTGGCACGGATTCGGCGGCGGACCCGCATGTTCGCGACCCCACGTGTGCACGCGCTCGGGCGTGGAGAGCAGCACGGCGGCCGCGCCGCGATCGAACGCGTCGCGCAGCTTCGCGAGCAGGTGCTCGGGCCGCATCAGGTGTTCGATGACGTCGGCGCACACCACCACGCTCCCGTCGAGCAGCTCGTCGTCGAGCGGCAGCGCGCCGGGTTGTTCGAAGTCGTGCTCCACCCATGTGCCCTGCGGATGATGGCGGCGGACGAAGTCGAGGTTGCTGCCCATGTCCACCCCGACGATCGCGAACTCGGGATGCATGGGCGCGAGCTTGGCGCCGTTGCCCGAGCCGAGATCCACGATCGTGCGCGCGCCGACTGCGCGCGCAATCCGTCGCGCCTCCGGATACACGTCGGGCTGCCAGAGGATGCCGCTCGGCTCGTCGGCGTAATACTCGGGCACCGGGCGCGCTTGGTAGCGGCCGGCGATGCAGTAGTCGTCCCCTGGCGCATGCTCGACGCGCAGCCCGGCGGCTTTGCGCTCGAGGATCGCTTCGCGTGCGGCAGCGTCGCGTTCGTCGCCGCGCACGAGCACGAGCCGGCCGGCGAGGCTTTCGTCGAGCGTGCGCAGCAGTGCAGCGTGTTCGTCGGCGAGATCGCTGGGCACGTATGCCACGAACTCGGTGTCGGGCGACGGGTGCGCGGCGAGCGCCTGCTCGATCGTCTGCAGCAGCGTCGCCATGTCGGGGGCGTTCGCGATCAGCACGCTGGTCGCGATCGCGCGCTGTTCGGCGATCGCGCGGTGTTGCGTCAGGTATCGCTCGCGATCCCTCGCGAGCGATGAATCGGCGTCCACCGGGTAGCGTTCGTACACGAGCTCGGTGCAGCGAACGTGCAGCGGCAGCTCGCGCGTGGTGTTGTTGATCGAGCCGCGACGGATCCGATAGTCGGCGGTGGCGCGAAGCACGTGATGGAACGGCGTCTCGCGGCCCAGGCGCAGCCACAGCTCCCAGTCCTCGAGCGCGCGCAATTCCTCGTCGAACCCGCCCGCGTGCTCAAGCGCCGCGAGCGGCACGAGCGGGCACATCGCATGGATGTAGTTGTTGAGCAGCAACCGCTCGTAGCTGAACTCGGCTGGTGCTTGGATCATCTGTCGAACAAGCGGCGTGCCCTCGTCGTCTTCGATCATGTGGATCGCGTCCGAGTACACCACCGTCTCGCCGCCGAGCTCGTCGGCCGTGTCCACCAACAGCTGCAGGTGTTCGGGGTAGAAGCAGTCGTCGTCGTCCAGGAACGACACGTAGCGTCCGCGCGCGTTGGCGATGCCCACGTTGCGCGTCGCGGCGAGGCCACCGTTCTCGGGCGTGGACAGCAATCGAACGTCGAGACGATCGGCGAACGCGGCCACCACGTCCGTCGGTTCCAGTCCGCAATCGTTCACCACAAGCACCTCGAACCGGTCCCGCTCGAGCGTCTGCGCCGCGAGGCTCTCCAGCGCGCGCGCGAGCAGCGACGGACGATTGAAGGTCGGAACGATCACGCTGACGTCGGTCATGCACGCGAATTCGGCGAATCGGCGAACGATCGTGAACCAACCAGAGCATCCGCGACTCATTGCCGAGGTCAGATCCCGTCCACCTGCAGCAGCGAGTCGACGGGCGCGAGGTCGTCCGTGAGCGTGGGCACGCCGTCGTGCGAGATCCGATCCACGTACCGCGCGGCGAGCAATCGCTGCAGCTGCGAATCGAGCACGGGCTGCGCGCTCTCGAGCTTCGCCGCGTCCACGAGCGCGGCGTCGCCGCCCAGCGGCGGCAGCACGCCGCGCTTCGCGGAAGCGATGAACTCCACGTTTCCGAACTCGTCGAGGTTCACGCCGCGATCGGTGGGCACCGGGTACACCGCGATGTCGTCGAACACGCCGCTCCACGTGCGATGCATGGAACGCAGCAGCTCGCTCTTGTCACCCTCCACCGCGCCGATCAGGTTCGCCGCCACGATCCCATCCGGCGCGAGCCGATCCTTCGCCAGCTGGAGAAACTCGCGCGTGGTGAGGTGGAACGGGATCGAGTCCGCGAAGTACGTGTCGAGCACGATCGCGTCGAACGAAGCGTCGTCCTGCGTCGCTAGCCACGTTCGTCCATCGCTCACGTGCGTGCGGATGCGCGGATTGCCGTTCTCGGCGTCGCGATAGCCGAACCACTCGCGCGCGAGCTCCACCACCTTCCGATCTATCTCCACCACGTCGATGTCGAGCTCGGGGCGCAGCTCGTGCAGGCGCATCGCCGCGGCGCCGCTGCCCAAGCCCACCATGAGGACGCGCTTCGCGTCGGGACGAATCGCGGGCACGAGATCGAACGCGCGCAGATAGCCGAACAGCGGCGGCCCAGTCACCACCGGTTCCCCATCGCGAAGCCGCGCCGCCGCTTGCAGCGAATTGTCGAAGTGCAGCACTCGCGCTGGATCCGCGCCGAATTGCCCAGCGGGATAGTCCACCACGCGGATCCGGTGATAGCTGGAATCGGCCTTTGCCCGCAGCGTGCCGCCCACCGACGGCGTGAACTGCGGCCTGTACCCGCCCGCGTGGAACACCGGGGAGAAGTCCGAGCCAGCGGCGCGAACCGTCGAGCCGACCTCGTCTTCGCCCGCGCCCGCCACGGCGAGCAACCCGAGGAGCACGAGCGTCGCCATCGCCGCGCCAGTTGCTACGCCGCCAGCTCGACCGGCGAACGCCGCAATCACAGCGCACACCGCGACGACGATCCCAACGGCGATCACGGTCGCTTCCGAACCGAAGGTCTGCACCAGCCAGAACGACGCCGCCAGCGTGCCCGCGATCGAACCGAACGTGGAGAGGCCGTAGAGCGATCCCGCAGTGCGCCCGAGCGACGCCAAGCCTCCCGCGCGAAGCCGCACCGCGTACGGCGACACCATTCCCAGCAACACGCTCGCCGGCCCGAACAGCACCACGCTTGCGAGCAGGGGGTTCAGTCGCAGCCCGAGATTCGCTGACACGATCTCCCGCTGCAACGGATCCGCGGCGATCACGCTCGCGCCCACGAGCAGCGCCGCGCCTGCGAGCACGAGCGCCAATGCGCCGGCGCTTGGGAATCGATCGGCCACGCGCCCGCCGATCGCATAACCCGTCGCAAGCGCGCCGAGGAACACGCTGATCAAGCTGCCCCACACGAACGTGGACGAGCCGAAGTAGGGCGCGAGCAGGCGACTGCCCACGATCTCGTACGCCATCAGCGCGGCGCCGGCGAGGAAGACCACGACCAGCAGCCACGCGCCCGCGCGATGGGCCGAGATGATCTCGGCTTCAACGGCGTTCTCGTCACGCGTGCGCGAGTCGTCAGTCACGCACGCGTCGTACCCACTGTGTCAGCAGCTGAAGCTGTTGCCGCAGCCGCAGCTGCCGGTGGAATTCGGGTTCTCGATCGCGAAGCCCTTGCCCTGCAAGCCGTCTTGGAAGTCCACGACCGCGCCCTGCAGATACTCGGCGCTTGTCTCGTCCACGAGCACGCGCACGCCGCTCTGCTCGAACGCGATGTCGTCAGGATGCGTCTCGGTGTCGAACCCGAGCGCGTACTGGAAGCCGGAGCAGCCGCCACCGGTCACCGCGATGCGCAGCGCCTGCGGTTCGTCGCCCTCGGCCAGCAGCGTCGTGAGCTTGGCCACGGCGGCGTCGGTGAGCGTGACGGGCATTGTGGTTTCGTGCGCGGTCGTCTCCATGTCGCACATTGTGCCACACGCGCGCGAAAAACACGTCCAAGCGGGTAAGGACGCGAATGTGAGCGGCACCGAACTTCTCAGCAGCACCGGCAGCGCCATCCTCGTGATCGACATGCAGGAAGCGTTTCGCCCGTATGTGCCGGTCTTCGACTCGATCGTGGAGCGCGCGGCAATCCTGCTGCAGGGCGCGCGAATCCTGGGCGTGCCGATCGCCGCCACGGAACAGTATCCGAAGGGGCTCGGCGCCACGGTGGAGGCGCTGCGCATGGCAGCGGGGGACGAATTCCAGGCGATACCGAAGCTCGAGTTCGCCGCGCCGGCGGCGCCGACGTGGAGCGAGCTGCCCGCCGTCGTGCGCGACACGCGACAGTTCGTGCTGGTTGGCATCGAGGCGCACGTGTGCGTTCGCCAGACCGCGCTCGCCTTGCTCGCCCACGGCCGCGACGTGCATGTGTGCGTCGACGCGGTCGCCAGCGCGCGGGACCTGCATCGAGACGTCGCCCTGCGCGAGCTCGCGCGCGCGGGCGCGCGAGAAACCACTGTTGAACAGGCGCTGTTCGACTGGCTGCAGCGCGCCGGCAACGACGAGTTCACCGCGATCCAGCGGTTGATCACGTCCTGATCGCCGTATGCAACACGTGATCGTGCGCGCGTCGAATCGCATGGATCGGGAACACGGTCGACATGCGAGCGATGAGGCTGTTCGATTCACATGACGACGCGGGCGGATGGCTGCATCCAATTCGCGTCGGCGTGATCGTGGTCGTGCTCGCAGCGGGCGCATGGACGATGGCGCATCGAATCGGCCACGGCGACCAAGCGCGCGTCAGCAGGGCGAGCGGCGAGGACGCGCTGGAGTTCAGCGCGATCTATGACGAAGATTCCGGACCGCTCTCCGAGCTCGTGGACCAGGCCGGCGATTCGATCGCAGGCGAGGCGCGGCCGACGCAGAAGCGCGCTGCGGCGCCTCGGCCATCGGGCGCGCCCCGCGGCGATGCTGCTCCCGGCGCGAACCCGGTGACGCCGCCTGTCGCGACTCCCGCTCCTACTTCGACTCCGAATCCAACGCCAACGCCAACGCCAACGCCAACGGTTGAACCCGTGGCGACACCGCCCGCCGCCGCGACTGCCACGGAGACCGTGCAGCCAGCCGCTGTCTCGCCCGCGCCAGCGCTTCAAGACGTCGCAGGCGTGGTGAACACCGTCGCGCAGCAACTCGAGGCGCTCACTGCAGCTGCGCCAGTGAGCGTGCAGCTACAGGCGCAACTGGATGTGCCGACGCTCGGCTGATCAGTCGCGGATCGGCATCGCGAATTCCGCGACGCCAACTTGGTCGTCGCCCGAACCTTCGCGCGTCGTCCACCAGAGCACGCCTGGCAGATCGGCGAGGTTGTTGTCCACGAGCGACTGCACCCGAGCCACGCTTGGATCCTGCTCGCCGAGCGTCGTCAGAAGCGTGCGCGCCCACCCGCGAATGTCGAGGTAGCCGTACGAGCCCGTGCGCTTCGGCGGGCCGGCCGACTTCACGGCGTCGTCGTAGTCCGCGTCGTCGGCGAGCGTGTCCACGTCGCCTTCCAGCGCGGGCGTCACCAGCGATTTCGCGCCAGGCGGCAGCGTCATCACGTCGAGTTCGTCCACCTGCCGCGGCGTGAGCACGATGCCGGCTGGCTTCAGCAGTTGCAGCGGATCGACGCCGAGGATCGACGCGATCGACGACTCGTCAGGCAGGTCGGCGAGCGCGTCCTTCACCTGGCGTCCGAGGGGCGACGCCGGCCGCACGCGAATCGTCGTTGCGCCGTCGCTCGCCACGTCCACCTGCAGGCCCGCCGCCTGCATCGCCGCGTCCAGCGTCGCGGGCCGTTTCCAGTCCACCGATCGATGCGTGCCGACGATTTCGATCGCGGCGTCCTTCGCGCCTCGCGAATCGGAATCCGGCGTGCTCGTCGCCGACACCGTCGCGCCCGCGTCGGCGATCGCGTCGGCGAGCGATTCGTCCTCCAACACGGTGTGCGCGAGCTCCGAACCGAGCGTGCAGATCGCCTCGTTGCCCGGGGCGCACGCATCGTCGAACAACGTGTCGAGATCGAGGTTCGCCTCCTCGCGCACGTTCGCCCATGCGTGCTGCACGCGTTGCAGCTCGGAGCCGCTCGCGGCGGTGGCTTGCGCGAGCGACGTCGTCGCCGGCATGCGTTCCACCAACTCCCGGCTCGTTGGGTCGGGCTTGGCGAGCGCATGTGGATTGGACCAAGTCGTTCGCATGCGAAGCCCCGAATCGTCGATCGTCGCCGACGCGCCGATCCAATCGGGCGTCAACTCGTCCGCGCCCGTCGCATTGCCCATCGCGAGCAGCGGATCGGTTTGGACGACTGCCGTGAGCAGCGGCTCGCCCACGCTCGCGCCGAGCACCGACTTTGCGGCGGACGCTCCCGACAACGTGTCGTCCTCGTCCCCTTCGTGCGCGTCGATCAGTCGCTCGAGCTGCTTCGACGAGGAGGACGCGACGAGCAGATCGTCGATCACTGCGTACGCTGCCGCGTCGTCATGCGTAGCGAAATAGGTCACGCCCTCGTGTTCGTGCTTCGTCTCCTTGCCGGTGAGCATCGCCGCCATCGCGTCGAGCGCGCGGGCCTCGTCGTCCACGTCGATCCACACAGCGACCGGCGGATCGTTCGCGTCGAGCTCGTCCAACGACTTCCCGGACGTGATCGCGAACCCCACGTGGTTGCCGAACGCCGCTTCGAGCTGCTTCGCCGTCACGTGCTCCTTGCCGTCGTCTGCAAGCTCGCGCGCGATTTGCTCCAGCAACGCGCGGCGCAGCCCCTTCCCATCGCTCGCCGGCAATTCCGGCTCCACCAATCCCCATACTGGCAGCCGATCGAGCGTGTCGACCGCACGATCCAGCCGCGCGGACGACAGGTCCGCCGTTCCCACCACCCACGTCTGCGCGGGAAGCAGCCGCAGCGCGCCGCTGGTCGCTTCGTCGGCGCGCTCGGCGTTGTCGGAGCTGCCACACCCGGCGGCGATCGCCGCGGACGAGGCAAGGATGGACGAGACGAAGAAGATTCGGCGAACGCTCATGCGCACCGCGTACCCGGCCGCGTGCATGGGCACACGTGAGCGCGGGCAGGTAGCATGCGCCCGTTCGCTGTCCACCCGAGCCGCAAGGCAGGCACGCACATGACGCTCGAAAGCTGGATCCCCGTCGCGATGTTCTTGCTCGTCGCGATGATGATTCCCGTGGGCCTGATCGCGCTCGGGTTCGCGTTCGGCACGCGCGCGTCGCGACCCGACGTGGCCGGCAACAAGCGCCTCGCCTTCGAGTCCGGCGTGTCCACGGGCTACGCGGGACGCCAGCGCAATCCGATCGACTTCTACCTCACCGCGATGCTGTTCATCATCTTCGACATCGAGATGGTGTTCATGGTGCCGCTCGGCCTCGTGCTCAAGCACCTCGGCATGTTCGGATTCGTGGAGATGCTCGTGTTCGTGGGCATCCTCGCGGTGGGCTACGCATACGTCTGGGGCCGCGGCGCCCTCGAGTGGGAGTGAGCGCAGGGCCGCCGCGCGTCTTCGGCGTTCCGGCCCGATGACGTTTTATCGCACGACGCCACATTTCGTCATCCGATCGCCGCTGATCTGCCCACCCCATCGACGAACCGTCGCGTGACGCCATGCTTCGTCGTGGAATCGTGCCCCGTACGCCCACTGCTTGTGACGAACTGTGGCGTCACGCGACAGTTCGTCAATGGCCATCGCGACACGATCGGCGCGACGAACGCTCGGGCCTCCACGCGAACGGGTAGGCTACGCGCGCGATGAGTGACGACACCAACACCACCTTCGCCGACGAGTACGATCGCGGCGCGGATCCGAACCTGCAGACCGCCTACCACCTGCACCGTCAGGGGCGCATCGGCGATGGGCAGCTGCTGCAGCTGGACCCGAACCTCAAGCGCAACCCCGTGAGCGTGGAGCGCGAGGACATGGAGTCCAAGGTGCTGCTCACGAGCGTGGATCGCATGAGCGCGTTCGTTTCCGACCAAGTGCGAAAGCGTGGCCAGGCGAACTCGATCTGGCCGGCGATCTTCGGACTCGCGTGCTGCGCGATCGAGATGATGGCCACCACCAGCTCGCGCTACGACCTCGCGCGCTTTGGCTCGGAAGTGTTCCGCGCCTCGCCGCGCCAAGCGGACCTGATGATCGTCGCGGGTCGGCTGTCGCAGAAGATGGCGGCGCCGCTGCGCCAGGTGTACGACCAGATGCTCGAGCCCAAGTGGGTCATCGCAATGGGCGCGTGCAGCTCCAGTGGCGGCATGTTCAGCAACTACGCGGTCGTGCAGGGGGCAGACAAGGTCGTGCCGGTGGACGTGCACGTGCCCGGCTGCCCGCCGCGCCCGGAGCAGCTCAACCACGGATTCATGCTGCTGCAGAAGAAGATCAAGAGCGGCGAGCCGCCTGCGTACCTGCAGGAAGTCGGCTCCACCGAGAGCGCGAAGCGATACGAGCAGTGGCTCGAGCTTCGCCGCGAGGCCCAGGAGGGCATGTTCGCATGACGTCCGCCACCGATTCGGCGTTCGCGCCAGAGGACTTGCAGCGCGAGGAAGTCGACGCGGCGATGCGCGGCGCGGTGCCCTCGTCGAGCGTGGACCATCGCGGCGTCGCGATCGCCAGCGAGGCCGCGCAGGCACTGGTGGACGCGCTCGGCGAGCAGGCGCTCGGCTGGACGTTCTGGCGAGACGAGGTCACCGTGACCGTCGCGCCCGCCGCGCTGACGCGCGCAGCCACGTGGCTGCGCGACGAGGCAGGCTTCGCGCTGCTCAGCGACATCAGCCCGTGCGATCGGCTCGGCTCCGAACGCGAGCACCCGGCTCGCTTCAACGTGGACTACGTCGTCACCAAGCTCGCGCCCGGCGCGCCGCGCGTGCGCGTGCGCGTGTGGGTGGACGAAGGCCAAACCATCGAATCGCTCATCCCCGTGTGGCCGACCGCCGACTGGCACGAGCGCGAGGCGTTCGACTTCTTCGGCATCGAGTTCACCGGCCGCGAGGGCCTGCGCCGGCTGATCATGCCCGACGACTGGGTCGGCCATCCGCTGCGCAAGGACTACCCGATCGGTGGCGAGCCGGTGACGTTCACCGATTCGCCGCGCGAACTCGACTGACCCGATCCTGTCGCTTATCCAAGCGATACCTGTCGATTATCCGGGTTCCCTCTTTCGATTGTCCGGGTAGTGTGAGGGTGTGTCCGCCGCGCCTTTGATCCATCGAGTCCTCTCGCGCCACCTTGCTGACGCATGGACGGAATCACGAATCGTCGCCGTGCTCGGGCCGCGGCAGGCAGGCAAGAGTACGCTGGTTCGGCAGTTCGCCGACGAACGTTCCATGCCGTACGTCACGCTCGACGACGCCACGACCCTGCAGCGGGCGATGCTCGATCCGACCGGCTTCGTGGCAGACAATCCCGCCCCGATCGTGATTGACGAGATCCAGCGCGCGCCGGGTCTGATGCTCGAGCTCAAACGAAGGGTCGACGCGGCGCCGGCCCCCGGACAATTTCTCATCACCGGGTCGGCGAACCTCGTGGCAATGGCGTCGATCCCCGATGCGCTGCCTGGTCGCGTGGACTACCTGCGGCTGTGGCCGCTGCTGCAGGCCGAAATCGAGGAGACGCCGCCTACTTTCTTGGAACGGCTGTTCGAGAACAGGCCTGCTCGGATCGACGAGGCGTCGACCGGTCGTCGAGCCTATGCACGGCGCATCGTCGTTGGCGGATACCCCGACGCGCTTTGGCGTTCCGATGAAGGCCGCGACCGGCTGCTTTCGGGACTGGTCGAATCCACCTTGGGTCGCGACGCCGGCGATGTCTGGAACGGAGACGCGGCGATCACTCGTCGGGTGCTGCAGCATGTCGCCGCGCGAAGCGGCAGCACGTTCAACGCCACCGCGCTCGCGCGCGACATCGGAATCTCGGCCGTGACCGTCCGAGCGCACGTCGGAGTTCTCGAAGCGCTGTTCCTGGTTCGTCGGCATCCAGCATGGTTCGCGAACATCGATCGCCGGCTCACCAAGATGCCGAAGCTGTACGTCGCCGACTCGGGGCTGATGTGCTCGCTGCTCGGCGCGGACGACGAGCGGCTCGTGCGCGATGACGTTCTTGCCGGCTCGGCGTTCGAGACGTTCGTCGTCAACGAACTGGTGCGCATGGACGCGGCGGGCTCGAATCGACACGAATTTCACCACTACCGCGATGCGCATGGTCGCGAAATCGATCTCGTCGTCGAACGTCCGGACGGGTCGGTGGTTGCCGTGGAGGTCAAGTCCGCAGCCACGGTGACGGAACGGGACTTCGCGCACATCAGAGATCTGCGTTCGCGGATCGGCTCGCGTTTTGCGAGCGGCGTCGTGCTGCACGCGGGCGAGCGCACTCACTCCTTCGCAGCGGACTTGCACGCGATACCGATCAGCGCGATGTGGTCGCGTGCCGGCGCCAGCGGGTAGGCTCACGCCAGCATGCCAACCTCACGAATCCCCAGCCCGATCCCGAGCGAGCTGCACCCGCCCCAGGACCCCGAGATCCGCGAGCAGCTGATGCCGCTGCACGTGGGGCCGAACCACCCGTCCACGCACGGCGTGCTGCGCCTCGACCTGATGCTCGACGGCGAGGAGATCGCCGGCTGCGTGCCGCACATCGGCTACGTGCACACAGGCATCGAGAAGAACGTCGAGCAGAAGACGTGGTTCAAGGCGATCCCGTACTTCGACCGCATGGACTACCTGTCGTTCTACTTCGGTGGGTACGCCTACGTGAGCGGCGTCGAGCGCATGCTGCAGCTGCAGGCTCCGCGCCGCGCCGAGTGGCTGCGCGTGCTGTTCATGGAACTCGACCGCATCTGGTCGCACCTCGTGTGGCTCGGCACGAGCGCGCTCGAGATGGGCGCGATGACGCCGTTCTTCTATTGCTTCCGCGAGCGCGACTCGATCAGCGACCTGTTCGAGATGAGCGCCGGCTACCGCATGCACCCGCGCTACTTCGCGGTGGGCGGCCTGTTCGAGGACATCCCCCCGGCGTTCGCCAAGGCGTGCAGCGATCTGCTCGACGAGCTGCCCTCGCGCTTCGAGCAGTACGTGGACCTGCTCAGCGAGAATCCGATCTGGAAGGACCGCCTGATCGGCGTCGGCTACCTGAGCGCCGAGGATGCGATCGCGCTCGGCTCCACAGGCCCGAACCTGCGCGCGAGCGGCGTGGACTGGGACTTGCGCACCGCCGCGCCCTACGGCGCCTACCGCGAGCTCGACGTGCGCTCCAAAACGCACGAGGCGGGCGACTGCTACGCGCGCTACCTCGTGCGCATCGAGGAGATGTTCGAGAGCGTGCGCATCTGCCGCCAGATCCTCGACGGCCTGCCCGAAGGGCCGGTCATCGCCGACGATCGCAAGATCGTGCTGCCGCCGCGCGAGGAGCTGCACACCTCGATGGAAGCGGTGATCCACCACTTCAAGCTGGTGACGCACGGATTCCAGGTGCCCGCGGGCGAGGTGTACTCCACCGTGGAGTCGCCGCGCGGCGAGCTCGGCGTGTACATCGTGAGCGACGGCGGCACCAAGCCCTGGCGCGTGAAGTGGCGCGGCCCGAGCTTCGTCAACCTGCAGGCGGTCAGCTCGATGGTCGGTGGCGAGCTCGTCGCCGACATGATCGCCACCGTCGGCTCGGTCGACGCGGTGATGGGCGACGTCGATCGATAACGATCGCCACATCGTTCATTACACGCTATAGTGATCTCCAGAGAGGTCGTTATCGCTCAGACTTCAACTCCCATTGCAGTCAAGCGTTCCCTGCGCGAGCTGGGTGAGCACCTGCGCACATGGCGCAAATTGCGCGGCCTCACGATCGCGCAGGTCGCTAAGCGGGCCGGGCTCGGGCGAGGCACGGTCACCAGGCTCGAGCGAGACCCCGCGGCGGTCAGTCTGGAGAACCTCTTGCGCGTCGCCCGTGCGCTCGGCGTGCTTGAGCAGGTCCCCGATGCGCTCGACCCGATGCGCACCGACATCGGCCGCCTGCGCGCCGACGAGGCGTTGCCCCAGCGCGTGCGCCCGAAGCGCTTGGGGCTGGGCGATGGCTGACGCGTTCGTCGAGGTTCACGTCGAGATGGATGGCGTGCCAGTGCTCGCAGGGCGGCTCTTCGGTCATCGTCGCCGCGGAACGGAATCTGCGACCTTCGCATACGACGAGGAGTTCGTCCGAACTCCGACCGCCTACGCGCTCGACCCCGCGCTGCCGCTCGCGCTCGGGTCGATCCAGACACCAGCGCGCAGATCGATGTTCGGCGCGTTCGGCGAGCTCGACTACCTGCTCGGCGTGCGCGACGACGTGCGTCAAGGAGCGCTTCGCTATCGGCGTGGCGGCGAATGGCTCGCATCCTCCGACAGCGGCGTGCCGCACCTGGTCGAGCTGCCACGCTTGCTTCGCGCAGCGGAGCGGCTCGAACGCGACGACATAGGCGACGAAGACCTGCAACTGCTCTTGCAGGCAGGACGCTCGCTCGGCGGCGCCCGACCGAAAGCGCACGTGGTCGACGGACGTGGACGCGTCGCGATCGCTAAGTTCCCCAGCCCCGTCGCCGACGACTGGGACGTCATGGCGTGGGAGCGCGTGACGCTTCAACTTGCGGATGCCGCGGGCATTAGGGTGCCTGTCTCGACGCTCGAACGAGTTGCTGGGCGCAGCGTCCTGATTCTCGACCGGTTCGACCGCGACGGGAACCGGCGCATCGGATACGTGAGCGCGATGACCATGCTCGAGGCCGTCGACGGCGATCGCGGCAGCTACCTCGACATCGCCGAGGTCGTCGAGCGAGAGTCGACCACGGTCGAGCAGGATCTGCACGAGCTGTGGCGGCGCGTCGCGTTCTCGATCCTCGTCTCCAATACCGACGACCACCTTCGCAACCACGGGTTCGTGCGCGCAGGCGCGGGTTGGCGCCTTTCACCGGCGTTCGACCTCAATCCGAATCCGGATGGAGCTGGCGAGCTCGCCACGGCGATCGACGGTGTCGACAGCGCGGCCGACATCGAACTGTTGCTCGGCGTGGCGGACGCGTTCCGGCTAGATCGCGCGTCGGCGATCGGGATTCTCGCCGAGGTCGAGCGCGCAACATCGGGGTGGCGATCGGCGGCCAAGCGTCACGGAATCGCCGATTCCGAATGCGCGAGGCTCGAAACCGCTTTCGAGCATGCCGCGCGTGTTCGAGCGCGGGCCGTCATCGGCGATCGTTGATCGGGTCGCGACGCCGTTGAGCCGCTGCGTTGGTGGGAACATGTCCGTGGTCAGCTCGAACCCAAGGTGGTGCCGCATGCCGAAGCAGCGTCTGAACCGGATCGTCGCAGGGTGCGCGCTCGCGCTCATGGCGATGCTCGTGGGCGCGTTCGACGATGCGCAGGCAGCGACGGTGACCCGAGCCGGCGATGCGCTCGTGTTCACCGCGTCGGGCAGCCACGACGACGTGGTGCAGGCGCGCCAGTCGAGCGCGACCGTGATCACGATCAGCGATGCTGCTGACGTGGTGAGCGCCGGAGCCAGCGGCTGCGTGGTCGCCGCGCGAGGAACCGTGAAGTGTCGCGGAACGGCATGGACCGGCGTGACGCTTCGCCTCGGCCGCGGCCACGACATCGTCACAGGGTCGATTCCGGGCGCGGTCGTGACGGCGCCGATGACGATCGTGGCGGGTCCGGGCGCCACCAAGCTCCAAGGCGGCGCTGGCGACGACGTGCTCGACGCGCGCGCGGTTCGCACGAAGAAGGTGTTCGTCGGCGGTGGCGCCGGCAACGACACGTTGTTCGGCAGCGCGACCGGCGCGCGTCTCGAGGGGGAGGCGGGCGACGACGTGATCCATGGCGGTCGCGGCAACGACTGGATCGAGGGCGGCCCAGGCAGCGACGCGATCGACGCGGGCGCTGGCGACGACATGGTGAACGGCGGCGCGACGGTCGTTGGCAAACGACGAACGAGCGACGGCGCGGACCAGCTCTCCGGCGGCCCGGGCAACGACACGCTCGCGTACGCCCTGCGCACGCGCGGCGTGACGATCGACCTCGAGGCGTCCGCTGCCGGCGAGGCGGGGGAGGGCGACGTGATCGCCGGCGACTTCGAGAACGCGATCGGCGGCAGCGGTGCGGACACCATCTCCGGCACCGACGGCCCCAACGAGATCCGCGGATGGATCGGCGCGGATACGATCGACGGGCGAGGCGGCATCGATCAGGTCTTCGCTGGGGAGGACGCCGACACGATCATCGCCGCGGGCGACGACGGTGCGGACTACGTCAACTGCGGCGATTCGCGCGTGCACGGGCGTGACGCCGACGTGGCGACGCTCGACCAGCTCGACATCGTGGCGTGGCGTGGCGACTGCGAGCGCGTCCAGCGCACGAGCGCATCGGCAGACCTGCTTCGGTTCGGCACCGCGCACGCCGACGTGCTGCGCGGGCTCGGCGGCGCCGACAACCTGCGCGGACTCGGTGGAAGCGACCACCTCTCCGGCGGTCCCGGCGTGGACTCGCTCGATGGCGGCGCTGGCCGGGATCGACTGCTTGGGGGCGCGGGGAGCGACCTGCTCGTGGGCGGCCCGGGCGTGGACGTGCTCGACGGCGGCCCGGGCAGCGACGTGCTCGTCGCACGCGACGGCGGGGGTGGCGACACCGTCACCTGCGCTCGCCAGCAACGCGACAGCGTGCGCGTCGATCCCGGCGACCAAAAGTGCATGATCGCAGAGATTCCCGCAGGCGGCACGCGTACCGCGACCGTGAAGGTCAGCACGCTGAACTTCCTCGACGCGAGCGTGCAAGCGGAGGTCTACGACGACGACGACTACCAGCAGGAAGTGAACCGCGACTGGGACGAGCCTGGCTGGAACGACACCGACAACTACACCGGTGACCGCGAAGCCGCATACATGCACATCACCGATGGTGGCACGGTTCGCCTGACGAGCTCCACGAAGGCTCCCAGCCCGTTCGTCGGCAAGACGGACCAGCAGGTGACGTTCGAGTACGCCAACGGTGGAACGAGCGACGTTACGGGTGGCAAGCTGGTCGTGAATTCCACGCTGTTCGATGCCAAGGGCAACCAGACGTCGTACAACCCGCTCACGTGGAACAACTGGTACGTGGGTGATACCGACGCGCCGGCGGCATCGATCAAGTCGATCAGCCTCTCCACCGGCGGAACGTGTGCTCCGCACGGCATCCTCGTCTGGAATGGCACGACCAGCAAGTACGAGACCAAGGCGCTCGTTGGCGAGTGGCTGTGCGACGGCGTGACGATCCCCAAGGGTGGTCGCGTCACGGGCACCGTTACGGTGAACTTCCCGACGGGTCACATCAACTCGGAGGAGCAGGGCGGCCCGGTTGGCGGCGGTGGTTCCGAATACGCACAGGTCTGGGGCCGGCTGTACACGGCGCAGTTCCAGGCGCCGGGTTCGGAGAACCAGTTCGGCACCTACGAGACGCTCAACCGCTCGGCCCAGGCCGACCTCGACGTGTCGGTGAAGTCCGCCGCGGTGATCGGCGCCGATCGCGTGAGCTTGCACACCGTCACGATCACCAACAACGGTCCGAACACCGCCAAGCGCGTCTCGCTGAGCGGCAGCCTGTACAAGCTCGTCGGCTCGTTCGAGCCGTCGCTGCTGTCGGGCAGCTGTGCCGGCGTGGTGGTGACCAGTGGCGTGAGCTGCGCGCTGGGCGACATCGAGTCGGGCAAGAGCCTCACGATCACCATCCCGGTGTTGGGCACCACGAAGGTCGGTGCCATGCAGGTGGCGACGTACTCGGTCGGAAACTACGAGTACGACTTCAACGACGACAACAACTCGGTCGCGGTCGCACAGACCGTCGTCAAGGCGGCGCTCGCACCGTTCGAGGGCGTGACCGTCGTCAAGGCCCCGAAGACGCTCACGAAGAAGAGCCTCGGCAAGTCGGGACTCAAGAGCACGGTGAACGTGCCCGCCGAGTCGAAGGTCGTGACCAAGCTGCAGGTGACCGGCACGGTCGCCAAGAAGCTCGGCTGGCTGAAGAAGGGCGCGAAGACCCCGGCGTTCGTCGTGATCGGCACGGGTCCGGCCACCTGGAAGAAGGCGGAGGCCGGCAAGGTCACCGTCACCACGAAGCTGAGCAAGGCCTTCAAGACCAAGGTCAAGGCGGCTCGCGGATCGATCCAGGCCCAGCGCGTCGTGACCGTCACGTCGAACGCCAAGCTCACCAAGGGCGCGACG
>JBDHZF010000062.1:0-15882 GCA_039811765.1 Thermoleophilia bacterium
TCATGCAGTTCGTCGCCGACCAATTCGCGCAAGAGATCCGAACGTCGTTCGACTACTACTCGCATTCCACCAATGGAGCGCATCGAGTGGGACGAGTCGTGATCGCGGGCGAGGGCGCGCTCTTGCGCGGCATCGAGGTGCGCTTCGCGCACGAGCTCGGGGTTCCGGTGAGCATCCTCGACGCGTCGCCACGGCTCGACTCGTCGAGCGTCGAGGAGCTGGGCACCGAGCATGCGCGCTTCGGCACCGCGCTCGGCTTGGCGATGGAGGAGGCCGCATGAAGCCGATGAACCTCACGCCGAGCGATTCGGCTGCAGCAGTCAAGGTCGCGGGCGCCGGCAAGCCGAACCTCGGCATGATCGGCGGGGTCGCCGCGGGCGTCGTCGCCGTCGCGGCGATCGGTGGCTACTTCGCGATGGCGCGCGTGGACAGCGTCAAGTCCGAGACGGACGCGGCGAACCAGCGCGCGCAGCAAGCGCAGACCGAGACCACCGCGGCACGCGCGCAGATCCAGTCGATCGGCCAGCCGGTCGTGGACTCCGACAAGCAGCTTGCGCAAGGCGTGGAACAGGTGCTCGTGTCCGCGTACACCGAGCGCTTCGACTTCGTGCTGCTCGCGAAGGAGCTGCGCGGCATCATGGACGGCACCGGCGGTTGGTATGAGAGCGTTGACGCTTCTCGGACCGCGGGCAGCGCCGACGGTAGCGAGAGCGGTAAGTCGGTGACCATCGTCGGTTACATGCCCACGAAGGAACTCGCGGCGAGCTTCGACCAGCGCGCCAACGGCACGAAGTCGCTCGCCGACGCCGATTTCACGTCGCTCCAGACGGTGCACCTCACGGACCTCAAGAGCAAGCGACGCGCCACGTACTGGAAGTTCACGATCGAAGCCACGCTCGTCGACACCAAGGCGCCGTATGCCGATGGCGGCGGTGGATCCGCTGCGAGCGACGGCACGACGGTGGGCGATTCCTCCGCCGATTCGGGATCGCTCACGCTGAGCTTGGATCCGGAGCCGTCGGTGAAGACCGTCAAGCCCCTCAAGAAGGCCGAACCCAAGCAGCCTGCCGAGCCGGCCAAGGCGAAGAATCCGTTCGACTTGGCGGCGTCTGCAGCCCGTGGAGGTAACCAGTGAGCGAAGTCAACAAGGGAGCGGTCGGGCTGATCGTCGTGCTGTTGCTCGGCGCGGCGGGATACCTGTGGTTCCAGCAGCTGTACAAGCCAGCGGTGGAAAAGCGCACGTCAGCGCTCGCCGCGGCGACCACCGCCGATTCGGAGTTGCAGAAGGCGAAGTCCGATCTCGCGGCGGCGCAGCAGCAGGCCGAGGAGGCGAAGAAGGAAGCGTCGAAGCCGGACAAGTCGGTCGCCGAAGTGCAGGTTGGCACCAAGGCCATCCCGCAGAAGCCGCTCATCGACGACGCAGCCATCGTGCTGATGGACCTCGCCGACCAAGCGGGCATCTCCACGAACTTCAGCAGCGGCGACGACAGCAACGCGTCGGCTGATCTCGCGGAAGACGCGACGTCGCAGGGCGCGACGCCGATTGACCTCACGTTCAAGGCCGCGGGCACGTATCAGGAGATGATGCTGTTCATGAGCTTGGCGGAGGGAACCGTCACGGCGAAGGGCGGCAAGCTGTACGCCAAGGATCGCCTGTTCAACGTGCAGAGCTTGCAGATCGGCGGCAGCGGAGACGACAACGGCACCGACGCTGGGTTGATCGGTGGCGACGGCGACGGCGAAGAGGCCACGGGACTCGTCATCAAGCCGGGCGACATGGTGTTCACCGTGACGATCCGCATGTACACGTCCAGCACTGCGAACGCCGAAGGCGTTGGCGCGAGCACGCCGGACGGCGTGGCGGCGTCGCCGACCGACGGTTCGACTGGCGATGCCGGGGCAGCCGACACCGCGAATTCGTCCGGTGACGACGGTGCCGCGACTGGTTCCGACGGAGCCGCGGCAGGCGCCAACGGCGGCAACGTGAATGGCGCGCAGACGCCTGCCACAGCCGGAGCTGGAACGAACACGAGCACGCCCCCGATGGGAGGAGACGCCTGATGGCGCGACCACGAAACGCATTCCGGACCGTCGGTGTTCTCGGCGCTGCAGCGCTCGTTGCGGCTGGTTGTGGCGGCGGCGACGCTGCCACGACGAGCACGCCGCCCACCACGCCGTCGACGCCGAGCGGAACGGACGGATCCGCCACGGTCAGCGATCCGGCAAATCCCGGTCAAGACTTGGATGGGGACGGCACGCCAGACGCGGATCTTGCCGCGGCAGGCACCGACCTTGGAGCGACCGCGTCGATTCCATCGCTCGACGGCGATCAGATCGGCGGCGGTCTCGACTCCACCGAAGCGTCGCCGGTGTTCTCGGCTCGTGCCATCACCGAAAGCGGCACGGACTCCTCGACCGATCCGTTGACGCCCACGGTGCCCACCGTCACGACACCCGCGGTCGGCAGCAGCTCGTCCTCGTCGTCTTCGGCGGTGCGCTATTCCGGAGCGAAGATCTCCATCGACGGCGTTGTGCACGACGTGAACCGCAACGGCACGTTCCCGGAGGGATCGCCCGCGTTCCGACTGCTCGCCGTGCGCGGCGGCAGCATCGAGATCGAACTGATCGCCGGCGAGTTCACCGCGGGCGGCGGCTCTGGCGTGGTGCTCGACAAGGGCGAGGAAGTGAGCTTGGTCAACGCGAGCGAGCAGGTGACATATCGCGTCACCTACCTGCGTCCGATCCAGGACGACTCGTCCGGCTTCTGACGCCGCGGCTCCAACGCTGTCTGATCGCATGTCCCGCTTCGAGCTGACGACCGCCGGTGAATCGCACGGCCCGCAGCTCACGGCTGTGGTGAGCGGCTTGCCGAGCGGCCTCGCGATCGACCGCGCGTTCGTCGACGCGCAACTCGCGCGCAGGCAAGGCGGGCACGGTCGCAGCCCTCGTCAGCAGATCGAAACGGATCGAGCGGACGTGACCGCGGGCCTGCGTCACGGCGTGACGCTCGGCAGTCCCGTCGCCGTCCAACTCGCCAATCGCGATCATGCGTCCAGTTGGAGCGCGGCGATGTCGCCGTGGCCAACCGATGCGAGCGAAGGCAACTGGCGCGACCGACCGATCCATGTGCCACGGCCCGGTCATGCCGACTTGGGCGGCATCGCGCGCGGCGCGTTCGACGCGGATGGATTGCGTCCCGTGCTCGAACGTGCGAGCGCGCGCGAGACCGCGGCGCGCGTGGCGGGCGGCGCGCTCGCGCAACTGCTGCTCGCACAGCTCGGCATTCGCGTGCGTGGATGGGTGCGCGCGGCGGGCGCGGCGGGCACCGACGGCGTCGCGCCTGCCGAAGACGACGAACGCTGGAGCTTGCTTGATTCCACCGCGATGCGCACGATCGACACAGAAGCCGACGCGCGCATGGTCGCGGCAGTGGACGAGGCGCGCGCCGACAAGGACACGCTCGGTGGAGTGGTTGAAGTCGTCGCATGGGGACTGCCGCCAGGAATCGGCGGCTATGCGACGAACGCCGAGCGGCTCGACGGTCGACTTGCGCGCGCGGCGATGTCAGTGCACGCGATGAAGGCCGTGTCGTTCGGCGACGGCGCGATGGTGGGCAGCGAACGCGGGTCGAGCGCGCATGACCAGCTGCATCCTGCGAGCGAGCGCGATGGCAACCAGGGAATGGGCGTCACGCGATTGACCAATCGTGCTGGCGGCATCGAAGGTGGCATGACCAACGGAGCGCCGATCGTCATGCAGGTCGTGATGAAGCCGCTACCCACGTTGATGCGACCACTCGCCACCGTGGATTTGTCCAGCGGCGAGGCCACGCAGGCACACGCCGAGCGCAGCGACACGTGCGCCATTTCCGCCGCCGCGATCGCGCTCGAGTGCGCGGTGGCGGTGGAATTGACGACCGTGCTGCGCGAACAGTTCGGTGGTGCAGCGCTCGTCGACGTCCTGCATGCCTTTGCTGGGTATCGCGATCGCGTGCGCTATCCGGAACGCCCCGCGATCCAGCTGGCATGATGCCAGCGTGCACGAACCCACTCGCGCAGCGATCGACTTCGACCCGTCCGCGGCAGCCGCTGTGCGAATCGTGCTGGTGGGATTCATGGGCGCCGGCAAGTCCACGCTCGCGCGACGGTGGTCGCAGGCGGGCGGGCCGGTGTTGTGGTTCGATTCCGATCGCGCGGTGTTGCACGAACTCGGGGCGAGCACCGTCACCGAGGCATTCGAAGGCCCCGGCGGCGAGGCGAGATTTCGCGAGACCGAACGAGACGTAATCCTCTCTCGCGCGCGCGCGCTCGCGCGCGGAGTCGAAGCATGGTCGCTTGGTGGGGGCGCGCTGCAGCACCCGGACGTGCGTGGACTGCTGGCCGATGCTTGCGTCGTGTGGCTCGACGCAGACGCCGACGCGCTGTGGGAACGGGTCGCGGGCAGCGATCGTCCACTCGCTCGCGACCGGGCGGCGTTCGAACGCCTGCACGCCGAGCGTCGCGCCCACTACGAGCAGGTTGCGACCGTGCGTGTCGACGCCGAGCATGAGATCGAGGACCTCGGGTTGGGACGATTGCTCGCCGAGCACTTGCCGCCGCGCTGGTTCGGTTCGGGAATCGCGGTGGGCGACGGATTGATCGGACGGGTCGAGGATCTCGCCGCGCTGGCAGGCGGCAGACCCGTTGCGATCGTCGCCGATCGCGCGGTGAGCGCGATCGCAGACGAGGTGCGCGACCGGTTGCTTCACGCTGGTCGAACGGTGCTGTGCGACGAGCGGTTGCCGATGGGCGAGTTCAACAAGCAGATGTCCACGGTGGAGCACCTGCTGCGCGAGTGGGCGAAAGCTGGCGTCAGCCGCGACGCGATCGTCGTGGCGGTGGGCGGCGGCACGCTGCTGGACACCGCTGGGTTTGCCGCTTCGGTGTTCTTGCGAGGCGTGGACTGGGTCTCGATCCCGACCACGCTCACCAGCCAAGTGGACGCCGGCATCGGCGGCAAGACGGGCGTCAACCTGGGCGTGGCGAAGAACGTGGTTGGCAGCGTGCACATGCCGCGCGCCACGGTGATCGATCCGACGGCGCTGCGCACGCTCGGCACGGACGAAGTGCGCGACGGGTACGTCGAAGCGGCGAAGACGGCGATGCTTGCGGGCGAGTGGCTCTTGGAACGCGCGGTGGGCGTTGCGCGCGACGGGGGCGACTGCGCGATGGGTTCGTCGCTGCGGGCGCTGGTCGAAGGGTGCGCCGGGTACAAGGACGCGGTCGTGTCCGAGGACCCGTTCGACAGCGACGGCATCCGCGCGCAACTCAACCTCGGGCACACGCTCGCGCACGCGATCGAGGCGGCCACTGGCGGCGCGGTGCGCCACGGCGCGGCGGTGGCGATCGGCACGCACGCCGCGCTGCGTTTGAGCGAACTGGTGATCGACGCGTCGCCTGACTTGGTGGAGACATGGCTCGACTTGTGCACGCGATTCGGGATCGTCACCTCGTCCCCATTGGCGTGGGAAGAGCTCGAGCCGCATCTGCAACTCGACAAGAAGCGTGACCGCCACGGCATCGGCTGGGTGCTGCTCGCAGACGTCGGCGAGCCAGTAACAGGCGTGCGGTTTCCTGTGGAAGCGGCTCGCACGGTTTGGGAGCGGCACGTGCGCGTGCCGATTGGCGAGCTCGACGCGGGCGATCTGGTGGAGTCCGCGAGCCTGCGGCACCCGCGAGTGCTCGTGCTGTTCGGCGTGAACCTCGGGCAGCTCGGCATGCGCGAGAGCGAGCACTATGGGACGCAGTCGTTGCCAGAGCTGGTGCGCGACATCGAAGCGTGGGCGCTCGCCGAGGGACTCGTCGCCGATTGCCGGCAAACCGACAGCCTCGAGCGATTCGTCCATGCGCTGCACGAGGCACGACTTCGTCACCATGCGGTGATCGTCAATCCTGGCGCGTGGACCCACCACGAGCGCGCGATCCACGACGCGCTCGCTCCGCTGGCGATGCCGCGCGTGGAAGTGCACTTGAGCGACGTGAACGCCCGCGCCGCCGCATCGCCAGACGACGCGTGGCGCGCGACCAGCGTGATCCGCCCCGCTGTCGACCATGTGATCACCGGCGACGGCGCCGATGGCTACCGCGCCGCCTTACGTTGGATCCGCGACCACCTCTGAGTGCGTTGCGCATTGGGGCGGGAAGATGTACCCCAGTGTGCGACGCATGTCGCGTAGACTTTTGTAGATGAACTTGACCTCGACTCACGACCCCGCCGCCGCGCGCCGCCAGCGCGTGGCCCGCGTGCAGCAGCAGATCAACGCCAACGGTTGGAGCGGCCTCGTCGTGCTCGACGCTGCCGACATTCGATGGCTGACCGGGCTGCAGAGTTCCAACGCCGCGCTCGTGGTCACGCCCGACGCGCTCGTCGTCGCCACTGACTTTCGCTATGTCGCGGAGGCCGAGGGGCTCGGGTTGCAGGTGGCGAAGATCGAGCAGTCGATGTGGAGCGATCTCGGCCGCATCGCCGGGGAGTTCGCGGCCGGTGGCCCGCTCGCGTACCCACCCGCGGGGCTGTCGCATCGTGCATTCCTGCAGTTCACCGACACGCTGCCGGACACCGTCCAACTTCGCGCCGCCGATGGGGTGATCGCCGCGCTTCGCGTGGTGAAGGGCGAGGATGAGATCCAGCGCATTCGTCGCGCCGCCGCGCTGCTCGAAGGCGCATACGAACTCGTCGCGTCGATGGGCCTCGCCGGACGCGCCGAGGGGGAAGTCGCATGGGCGATCGAGCGGCACCTGCGCGAAGCCGGCGCGACCGCGCTCAGTTTCGAATCGATCGTGGCGGGCGGCGGCAACGGCGCGTTCCCGCACCACACCCCAGCGACCGACGTGATCCCCAACGACACCCTCGTCACCATCGACATCGGGTGCGTCGTCGACGGTTACTGCTCCGACTGCACGCGCACGTTCGCGGTGGGCGATCCGTCCGTGGTGCTTCGCGAAATCTACGCGATCACGTTGAAGGCGCAAGAGGAATCGCTCGCCGCGGTGGTGCCCGGCGCTCGTGGCGCTGATGTGGACGCCGTCGCGCGCGACATTATCGCCGAAGCCGGGCACGGCGATCACTTCGGGCACGGGCTCGGGCACGGCGTGGGCATGGAGATCCACGAAGCGCCGCGCTTTTCACGCACCTCGGAAGACACGCTCGAGGCCGGCATGGTCGTCACCGTCGAACCGGGCATCTACGTGCCTGGGGTGGGCGGCGTGCGCATCGAAGACCTCGTCGTCGTTCGCGAGGACGGTCCCGAAGTGCTCACGAACTATACGAAGCAGCTCGTCAACGCCTGACGCGTCACCGGGCTTGGTGCTCGCGCACCATGCCCCACGCCGTTCCGCCGACCACGCCGAAACCGGCGCCGAGCATCGCAACGCCGGCAATGGCGATCGCTTTGGAGCCGGTCATGCCGCCACCGAGCGCCATGAAGCTGCCCAAGTACGCACCGCCGAACCCGAGCGCCGCGCCGGTGACGCCCGCGCCAACCTGGCTGATCGGATACCACGGCTTGGGCGCGGTGTGCGCGGCGATTCCGCGTGCTTGTGCATAACCAAGGCCGACGCCAAGGCCCGCGCCAACCATGCCCACGCCCAGCAGCGCAACATTCTGAAGTCGCATGATCGATCCGTCCCGTTTGATGGTTCTGCCGCGTTGTCAAGACGCGACTGTCCAACCAGCTCATCGATGCGAACGCTCGCGCCGTTTCATCCTCGTCCTGTAGCGTATGCACGTACGCGCACGCGCCAGACCGCCGGAGGCAGCCAACCAATGTCAGATGTCGTCGACACCAACCAGTTCCGCAACGGCATGCACATCCAGATCGACGGCGCCGTGTGGCGCATCGTCTGGTTCCAGCATCACAAGCCCGGCAAGGGCGGCGCCGTGATGCGAACGAAGCTCAAGAACATCGAGACGGGGTCCACGGTCGACAAGACCTTCCGTGCCGGCGAGAAGTTCCCGCGCATTCGCACCGAGCAGCGCAGCGCGACGTTCCTCTACCATGATGGAACCGACTACGTGTTCATGGATCCCGAGACCTTCGACCAGATGCAGATCGGCGAGAAGGTCGTGGACGATGCCGCGCCGTTCCTGATGGACAACATGGAAGTGCAGATCTTCTACGTCGACGGCGACCCCGCCGGCGTGGAACTGCCCACCACCATGGAGCTCAAGGTGGACTCCACCGAACCCGCCGTGCGCGGCGACACGGTCGGCAACGTGCAGAAGCCCGCCACGCTCGAGAACGGCGTCACCATCCAGGTGCCGTCGTTCGTGGCCGAGGGCGACATGCTCAAGGTCGACACCCGCGAGGGTGGTCGCTACGTCAGCCGCGTCTGACGATGGCGCGTACCCCTGATCCGAGCGAGGCGGAGTTCGTTCGACGCGTGCGCGAACCGCGCGCCGCGAGCGCCGAACCTGGCCGTCACCGCGCGCGACGCAGCGCGATGATGGTGCTCTATCGCGCCGACCTGATGGGCGTGTCGGTGGACGACGCGATCGCGTCGTTCGAAGCCGACAACGGCTTTGCGATGCCCGAATACACCGAGGACGTCGTGCGCGGCGTGCTCGATCGCGTGCCACAGCTCGACGCGGTAATCGACACGTACCTCGTCGACTGGACCGTGGAGCGCCTCGGCGCCGTGGAGCGAGCGGTGCTGCGCGTTGCGATGTGGGAGCTGTTCGAACGCGACGATGTGCCCGGCCCCGTGACGATCGACGAAGCGGTGGAGCTCGCCAAGCGCTACGCAACGCCCGAGGCGGCGAAGCTGATCAACGGAGTGTTGGCCGCGTGGCTGCGCGACAACGAAACGGAGGACGAGGGATGAATGGCGATGACGACTCCGCGAACGACGAGCTGCGCGAGCGACTGACCGAGATGCGCGCCGAAGCCGATCGCATCGGCACGCTCGGAACCGGCGTCGAGCAGGTCGAGGCGGCCGAACGTTTCGCCGAGGCCGCGGGCGCGCTCGACGAGCAGATCGGCGCCGCGGCTCGCGCCGCGGAAGAGGATCGCAATGGCTGACACCGCCGCCGCGCCGCGCCTCGACGACTTGCGCGCGCCCGTGAACGCGCTGCTCGAGGACGTGTTCGACGCGCGCGCCAAGAGCGTCGGACCACTCGCCGAAGCGATTCGGTACTCGCTGCTCGCGGGCGGCAAACGCATCCGACCCGTGCTGTGCATGGCTGCGGCTGAGGCGTGCGGAGCCTCGCTCGAGGACGCAGTGCAGGTGGCTGCCGCGTTCGAGCTGGTGCACACCTATTCGCTCGTGCACGACGACCTGCCGGCGATGGACGACGACGACCTTCGCCGCGGCGTGCCCACGAACCACAAGGTGTACGGCGAGGCCGTGGCAATCCTCGCCGGCGACGCGCTGCAGGCGCGCGCGTTCGAGCTCGTCGCGGATGCGTCGCACGTCGCGCCCGAGTCTCGTCTCGCGATCGTGTCGCTGCTCGCGCAGGCGGCGGGGTGGCGCGGCATGGTCGGTGGGCAATACCTCGACGTCGACGAGACGCGCATCGACCGCGGGGGCGTCGAGGCGCTGCGCGACGTGCACCTGCGCAAGACGGGTGCGCTGATTGCCGCCGCGGTGGAAGCCGGCGCGATCGTCGCGTGCGGCACCGCCGACGAGCCGCGCGCGGCGTTCGCCGAATTCGGTCGCGAGCTCGGCTGGCTGTTCCAGCTCGTCGACGATTTGCTCGACGCGACCGGCAGCGCCGAGCAGCTCGGCAAGACCCCGGGCAAGGACGAGGCGTCCGGCAAGGTCACCGCCGTGGACGCGTTTGGTGGCGTCGACGCGCTTCGCGACGCGGTCGACGCGCAGCTCGACCACTGTTTGCAACTCGCGTCGCAATTGCCGAGCGGTGGTGGGCGCCTGCCCGAGATCGCGCGCTTCGTGCACGCGCGCGACCACTGACATGGCTTCGGGCTCGATGCGCATCGACGAACGCATGGTCCGCGACGGCCTCGCCGAATCGCGCTCGCTCGCGCAGCGGCTGCTGATGGCCGGCAGCGTGCGCGTCGACGGCCAGCTCGTCGACAAGGCGTCAGCGAATGTTCGCGACGGCCAGCTCGTCGAACTCGTGCAGAAAGCGCCGTTCGTGTCCCGCGGCGGCGAGAAGCTCGCCAACGCGCTGGAAGCGCACGCACCGCTGATCGCCGAGCACGGATTCGCGATCGAAGGCGCGCACGCGATCGATGTGGGTGCGTCCACCGGCGGGTTCACCGATTGCCTGCTCCAGCGCGGCGCGGCGCACGTCGTCGCGGTCGACGTGGGCTACGGACAGCTGCACGCGAGCCTTCGCGCCGACTCGCGCATCACCAATCTCGAGCGCACCAACGCGCGGCATCTCGTCCAAAGCGACTTGCCGTACGCGCCGAACCTGCTCGTGTGCGACGCCTCCTTCATCCCGCTCGCCACCGTCCTGCCGGCCGTGATCGCCGCCATGGATCCCAGCGGCTGGTGGGGCGTGATCCTCGTCAAACCGCAGTTCGAAGCGGGCCGCGAACGCATGAACAAGCACGGGCGCAAGGGCGTGCTGGTCGACGCATTCATTCGCGAGCAAGTGCGGGACGAGGCCGTGGAATCGCTTCGAGCGATCGGCGTCGACGTGCTTGCCGTCGAGCAAGCGCACCCGCCAGGGCCGAAAGGCAACATCGAGTACGTCGCGCTCGCGCGAGGCCCCGTCCGGAGGTGCGAGTAGCATTTCCACATGCACGCTGTTCGCCGCTTGTACGTGGTGACCCATCGCGACCCTGCCGTGGCAGGTCGGGCCGTCGACTCGCTGTGCGACGCCGCGGAGCATCACGGGATCCAGCTCGTCGCCGATCCGGTGGAAGCGGAAAAGCATCCGCGGCTCGCATCCGCCTGCGAATTGGTTCAGTCGGGCGCAGCCGCAAAGGAATGCGACGCGGCGATCGTGCTCGCGGGGGACGGCACGCTCCTGCGCACGCTCGCGCAGCTCGGGGCGGACGTGCCGGTGCTCGGGGTGAACTTCGGCATGCTCGGTTTCCTTTCTGGGGCTTCCCATGCCGATCTGGAACACGCCGCACAGGCGCTGGCCTCCGGCGAGTACCGCACACGCGAACTCCCGGGCCTCGAAGTCGATCTCGCTGGCCGCGGGCGAGCCACAGCGGTGAACGACGTGGTCGCAACCGGTGGCATCACCGGCCGCGTGAACGAACTCGGCTGGCGCGTGCTCAGCGAGGATGACGTGTCGCTCGACGAGATGGGCACCGTGGCGTGCGACGGGATCGTGCTCGCCACGCCCGTGGGATCCACCGCGTACAACCTCTCGAACGGCGGGCCGGTGCTGGCGTGGGGCGTCGAGGGCACCGTCGTGAGCTTCGTCGCGCCGCACACGCTCGCAGCGCGCCCGCTCGTGGTCGCGCCGCGTGACGCGATCGAGGTGCAGCACATGGGGCGTGGCGCGCCGCTCAAGGTGCTTGCCGACGGAGTTCAGGTTGGTCGTCTCCAACCGGGCGAGGTGCTGCGCGTGCGACGCGGCCGAACGCGCGCCACGCTTGCGTTCATCGACGACATCAGCTTCTACGCTCGCTACCGCGACAACTTCGCCGTTCCGATGCACTTCCATGGCCCGCGCGTGCGCGCGAGCGATCGCCATGTCGAAGGAGGAGATTCCGCATGATCGTTCGCGTGGCCATCGAAAACCTCGTGATCGTCGAGCGAGCCGAGTTCGAACCCGGACCGGGACTGACCGCGATCACCGGCGAGACGGGCGCGGGCAAGACGCTGCTCGCCACGGCGATCGCTCTGCTGTTCGGCGGCGACGCGAACGCCGGCCAAGTCGGGCCGGGCGCGAGCCAAGCGTGGGTGGAAGGCGAGTTCGAACCCGACGAAGCGTTCTGGACGCATCCGGACGTGGCGACGCTCGCCGACCTTCGCCCTGAAGTCGACGCCCCGCTCGTGCTCGCGCGCAGGGTGGATGCGAACGGTCGCAGCCGCGCGATGGCGTGGGGGCGAACTGTCGCCAAGGGCGATCTCGAAGCAGCGGGTCGACTCCTCGTCGCGACGGCGGGCCAGCACGTGCAGGTGCGCCTGCGCTCGAGCGAGGTGCAGCGCGCCACGCTCGACAGCGCGGGCGGCGCCGACCACCGCGAGCTGCTCGCGTCGATGGCGGCCGCGCACGAGACGTACTGCATCGCCCGCGACGCGTTCGATCGCGTGCGCGAACAAGCCGAGGAGGTGCAGCGTCGCGGCGATCAGCTGCGCGACGACCTCGCGCGCATCGACACGGTCGAGCCAAGCGAGGAAGACGAGCGCGAACTGCGTGCCGCGCGTGATCGCGCGCGCCATCACGCCGCGATCGTGGACGCGCTCGCGCGAACCGACGCGATCCTCGGCGGCGAGAGCGGTGGAGATGGCGTCAGCGGCGCGATCGACCTCGCCGGTCGCGCATACGCCGAACTCCAAGCAGCGATCGAGCTGGATCCGACGCTCGACGAGCTGGCTGGCATCGTGCTCGGTGCGCAGGAGGCGTTGAGCGACGCGGCGGCGCAGGTCGCGTCTCGATTGGGCGATCTCGCCGACGGCCCCGTCGCGATCGACGAGATCGAAGATCGCCTCGCCGCATACGACGAGCTCAAGCGTTACTTCGGAGGCACGATCCAATCCGTGCTGGCCGTGTGGGAGCAGCTTCGCGAACAAGTCGAGGTGCTCGACGATTCCACCGGTGCGCTGCAGCGCGCCGAGCAGCAGCGCGACGCCGCGCTCGCCGCCGCGACGAAGATCGCCGAACGGCTCACCACCTCGCGTCGCGCGCTATCCGATCGTCTCGCCGCCAACGTGCACGAGTTGCTCGCTGAACTCGGCATGGCCGGCAGCGTGTTTCGGGTCGCCGTCGGCGAAGCATCGCTGACCGCCACGGGCGCCGATCGCGTCGACCTCCTGCTCGCGCCCGCGGAGGGCATTCAGCCGCGCCCCGTTGCGAAGGTGGCGTCTGGTGGCGAGCTGTCGCGCATCGCGCTCGCGCTGCTTGTGGCCACCATGTCGGGCGACGACGAATTCCGCGTCGGCACAATCCTGTTCGACGAGATCGACGCGGGCATCGGCGGGCACACTGCGCACGCGGTTGCGTCGATGTTGCGCCGACTCGCCGATCATCGGCAAGTGCTCTGCATCACGCATCTGCCACAAGTCGCGGCGCGCGCCGACGCGCACGTCGTGATCGAGAAGTCCGATGCAGGCGTCGGGGTTCGAACCACGCTCACCGCGCTCGCCGGCGAGCGCGAGGTGGAGGACGAGATCGTGCGCATGCTCGGCGCCAACGAGAACGATGACGCGGCCCGCGAGCATGCGCGCCAGTTGCGCGCCGGCACGGGCACAGGCGCAAGCGCGAGCGCAACGAAGTTCGTTCGCTGATCGATACTCGGGCAGCGCGCCGAACGGGCACAGGATTCGGGACGAATCCGGGACAGCACATGAACACGCGAGCGGTTCAGGTTGGCATTGCGGCATTGGGTACGGCAGCGTTCGCGGTTGGCGCGATGAGCGACACGACGATGGCACCCGACCCGGCGAATCCCG
Source organism: Thermoleophilia bacterium (assembly GCA_039811765.1). Lineage (GTDB taxonomy): Bacteria > Actinomycetota > Thermoleophilia > Gaiellales > SKUG01 > JAGQUL01. The sequence goes on from JBDHZF010000062.1 coordinate 13,581, forward strand.
ATCCAGGTCCACTGACCAAGCAGATGAAGCTTGCGAGCCTTGCGCTGACGGTCGGCGGAGGCACCGCGCTCGTCGCCCTGACGTCCGCGGCGAGCGTGACGTCCACCAACGCGCATTGGTTGCAGCCGGCGGCGATGGGTTTCGTCGGTGTCGCGAGCGGTCTGATATTCGGCGCGATGACCGGCGCGATGCTGCGCACGCCCGCCTCGGACTGATCCGCAGCGCGCACCTGCACCTGCTACAGTATGAGCATGTTGCAGCGCAGGGTGCAGATCCTCATGGACGAGCGGCGATACGCACGCCTCGAAGAAGCCGCGCGCGAGCGCGGTGAATCCGTCGCCGCCGTGATCCGCTCGCTCGTCGACACCATGCTGCCCGCGTCCGAGCAACGGCGGAGGGAAGCGGGGGAGTGGCTGCTTGACGAGGAGCGCAATCGCGATGCTCTTGGCTGATGCGAGCGTGCTTGGATATGTAGCCGGCGATTCGACGCACCCCATGGCTGCACATGCGCGTGCGTTCGTCCGGGCGGTGGCAGACGGCGCTGAGCGCGCCACCACCACGTCCGAGGTCATCCAGGAATTCATGCGGGTAGCCGGCGCCACGCGCGATCGCGAGATCGTGAGCGGCATCGCCCGCCGATTCGTCGATTTGCTGTCGCCCTTGCGCGTAGTCGACGAGGACAACATCGTCCAGGCCGCGCTCGAGTACGAGCGCCATCCTTCGATCGGCTCGCTCGACGCCGTGCTGGTCGCGCTCGTGCGCCGACATGACGGATTCGAGTTGCTCACGGCCGATCCTGAGCTGCTCGCGCTCGACGACGTGCCCACACGACCGCTTGCGTCCTTCGCATGAGCTCGAGCGCGCTCACGACCCTCGCGCAGCGCACGCTGCCGCGCCGCGACGACTTCCCGCGTGATCGACGGACCTGGACCGCCGACCTGGTCGCCGGGCTCACCGTCGGCATCGTCGCGCTGCCGCTCGCGCTCGGTTTCGGCATCGGCGCCGGACTGGGCGCCGGACCTGGCCTCGTCACCGCGATCGTGGCCGGCATCGTCGCCGCCGTGTTCGGTGGTTCACGCCTGCAGGTGTCCGGTCCCACTGGCGCGATGACGGTGGTGCTGGTGCCGGTCGTGGCCGATCACGGCGCGGGCGCCGTGCCGCTGCTCGCGGTGATCGCCGGCGTCATCGTGGCGCTCGGCGGCTGGCTCGGGCTCGGCCGCGCGGTGTCGCTCGCGCCGTGGCCGGTGGTGGAGGGCTTCACCGTGGGCATCGCCACGATCATCTTCCTGCAGCAGATTCCGCTGCTGCTCGACGTGCCGCGATCGCGCGACCACGACACGCTGCCGGCGACGATCCACGCGCTGCAGCACGCCGACTGGAGCGCGTCCGTGCCGGCGATCTGCATCGCCGTCGGCGTCGTCGTCGTGATGGTCGTGCTACGCCGCGTGCGACCCACCTTCCCAGGCTCGCTCGTCGCGATCGTCGCCGCCGCCATCGTCGCGGTGACATTCGAATTGGACGTGCGCACGATCGGCTCGCTCGACCTCGGCTCGCTCAGCTTCGGCGTGGACGTGCCATCCACGAGCGCGCTGCGCGATCTGCTGCCGTCGGCGGCAATCATCGCCGCGCTCGCCGCGCTCGAGAGCCTGCTCTCCGCGCGCGTGGCCGACGGCATGAGCGACCTGCCCCCGTCCGATCCCGATCGCGAACTCGTTGGGCAGGGCCTTGCGAACATCGCCGCGGGCCTGGTCGGGGGGATGCCCGCCACCGGCGCGATCGCCCGCACCGCCGTCAACGTCCGCGCCGGCGCCCGCACGCGCGCCTCAGCCGCGTTCCACGGCGTGATCCTGCTCGCGATCCTGCTCGGCGCGTCCGGCCTCGTCGCGCACGTGCCCTACTGCGCGCTCGCGGGCGTGCTGATGGTCACCGTCGTGCGCATGGTCGATGTGATCGCAGTGCGCGCGCTGCTGCACGCCAGCCGCTCCGACGCGGCGATCTTCATTGTCACCGCGGGCACCACGATCGTGTTCGACCTCGTCACCGCGGTGGAGATCGGCATCCTCGTCACCATGGTGCTCGTGCTGCGCACCATGGCCCGCGCCAGCTCGGTCACGCCCGAGGCCGACGATACGCTCGCCTCGTCGCTGGACGTGGACGACGACGAACTGCACGACCTGCTCGACGAGCGCATCGTCGTCTACCGCCTCGACGGCTCGCTGTTCTTCGGCGCGGCGCACCGCTTCCTCGACGAGCTCGCCTCGCTCGACCACGCACGCGTCGTGGTGCTGCGCCTCGGCGGCCT
>JBDHZF010000063.1:0-15589 GCA_039811765.1 Thermoleophilia bacterium
GGCAGGAACTGCTGGTCGATCGCGCGGCACACCTCGTCGTCGTAGCCGTTCGCTTCCGCGTACAGCGAGCCTGCAAAGCCCTCGAGCTCCGCGAACTCCTGCACCACGCCGGAGACCTGGTCGGCCTTCGCCAGGCGCGCGGCGTGGCGCACGTTGGCGACGTCCACGCCGAGCTGTTGCGCGATCTCCTTCGCAACGAGCGCGATGCGGTCGCGGCGGTCGGCGAGCGAGCCGGCCTTGGCGTGGAACACCACCGCGCCGAGCGACTCGTCGGTCGCCATGTCGTCGAGCCCGCGCTCGCGGTCGCGACCGAAGCTGAACACGGCGTCGTCGAGCCGGCCGGCGATCACGCGCTCGTAGCCCGGCAGGATCGAGTCCAGCGCGGCAGGGTCGGCGTTCATCACGGCGAGGAACGCCGGCGCCAGGGCACCGTCCTGCTGCACCGGCAGGTAGCGCTGGTGCGACTGCATCGCCGTGACGAGCACGCGCTCGGGCAGCTGCAGGTACGACTCGTCGAAGCGGCCGGTGATCACCGTGGGCTGCTCCACCAGGTGCACGACCTCGTCGAGCACGCGCCCCGGATCGTTCCACGTACCGCCCAGCTCGCTCGCGGCGCGCTCGAGACCCTGCTCGATCTCGCTGCGGCGCACGGCCTGGTCGATCACCACGTGCGCGTCGCCGAGCGTCTGCGCGTACGCGTCGGAGCTCGTGACCTCGACGGTGCGCGAGCTGCCGAGGAAGCGGTGCGTGCGCGAGGTGCGCCCGCTCGTGACTCCCCAGCAGTCGTAGACGAGCTCGTCGGATCCGTGCAGCGTCACCATCCAGCGGATCGGCCGCACGAAGCGCCACGGGCTCGAGCCCCAGCGCATCGGCTTGGCGAACTGCACCTTGCCGAGAATCTGGTCGGCGAGGGCGGGCCACAGCTCGGCGATCGGCGCGGCCGGCACGCTGCGCACCGCGAACGTGATGCCCTTCGCCGCGTCCACCTGCAGCTGCGACGGCTCGATGCCGCTCTTGCGCGCGAAGCCCTCGCCAGCCTTCGTGAGCGCGGCCGAGGAATCGCCGCCCTCGAACGCGATCTTCACGGGCGGACCGTGGAGCGTCTCCTCCACCGCCTCGCGCTCGCCCTTCGCCGGCACGAGCACGCTGAAGCGGCGCGGCCCAACGAACACGACGGGTGCCTCGCTGCCATCGGCGGCCAGACCGGCACTTGCAAGCGCGTCGGTCACGAGCGCGGGCAGCTGGCGCTCGAGCGCGTCGCAGGCCCACGCCGGCAGCTCCTCGCAGCCGACTTCCCACAACAATGTTCGCGTGTCAGACATTGGCGAGCTCCTTCTGCGCGTTGGCGGGCGTTCCGCCCGCACCCTCGTCGGCCTGCTGCTGGGCGAGGTAGAGCTCGCAGGTGGCGCGAGCGAGGTTGCGCACGCGCTGGATGTAGCTCGTGCGGTCGGTCACGCTGATCGCGCCGCGCGCGTCGAGCAGGTTGAAGGCGTGCGAGCACTTGAGCACGTAGTCGTACGCGGCGAGCGGGATGCTCGCGTCGAGGCAGCGCTGACACTCGACCTCGTACTCCTCGAAGTGGCGCTGCTGCAGCGCGACGTCGGCCACCTCGAAGTTGTGCTTCGACCACTGACGCTCGTTCTCCTGGTACACGTCGCCGTAGGTGAAGCCCGGCGCCCAGTCGATGTCGAACACCGAGTCCTTGCCCTGCACGTACATCGCGATGCGCTCGACGCCGTAGGTGATCTCCACGCTGATCGGGTCGAGGTCGATGCCGCCAGCCTGCTGGAAGTAGGTGAACTGAGTGATCTCCATGCCATCGCACCAGACCTCCCAGCCGGTGCCCCACGCGCCGAGGGTCGGGCCCTCCCAGTTGTCCTCCACGAAGCGGATGTCGTGCTTGAGCGGATCGATCCCGAGGGTCTTGAGGCTCTCGAGATAGACCTCCTGGATGTCGTCGGGCGACGGCTTGATCAGCACCTGGTACTGGAAGTAGTGCTGCAAGCGGTAGGGGTTCTCGCCGTAGCGCCCGTCGGCGGGGCGGATCGACGGCTCCACGTAGGCGGTCTTCCAGGGCTTCGGCCCGAGCGAGCGCAGCAGGGTGGACGGGTTGAAGGTGCCGGCGCCCACCTCGGTGTGGTACGGCTGCATGATCACGCAGCCGTAGTCACTCCAGAACTGCTGCAGTCCGGTGAGCATCTCCTGCAGGTAGGGCGGGCGGGTGGCGCTTGCCATGGGTCGTCGTGCTCCTTCGTGGATTGGAGAATCCTATGCGAGGAGCCGTCGAGGTGCACCTCGGGCGCGGCGCGACACGGAAGCGCGCAACCTGTGAGGTCGTTGGGATTCGACTGGTTGGTGGTGTTCGCGCGTTCGGATCCGTGGCTTGCTGGAGTTGATGGCGCGCCATGTCCAGCCGTGGCGCGCTCCCTTGGGAGGGGGAAACGAACATGTGCGACATGAACTGCACCGGAATGGTGGCGACGACGCCGACGTCCACCACTGCCGCGACCACCACGACGGACGCCACCACGAGCGCGGGTGGCGACACTGCGGCGACGACCGCCACGACCGACGCCACGTCGGTGGCGGGAGTCTCCGGAACCGGCGACGCCGCGTCCGCCGCCACGAGCGTGGATCTCGCGACGGCGCTGCAGCAAGTGAACGCGGCAGTGCAGCAGCTGACGTCGGTGGTGTCGACGATGTCGACGACCACGATTCCCGCGACGACGACCACGACGCCAACGACTGCCTCTACCGACGCGACGGGCACGACCGCCACGACGGACACGACTGCAGCAACGACCTCGGCGGGCGGCGACACCGCGACGACAGACGCCACTGCAGCCACCACCGACGCGACCGCGACTGGCACGGCCGCGACGACGGACGCCACGACTGGCGTATCGACGCTGAACGTGGATCCGGCGCAGATCGCGTCCGTGCTGCAACAGCTCGTCGTCGTCTTGCAACAGTTGGTGGCGCTGATTCAGAGCGGCGCGCTCGGAGCCGCGAGCACGGCGACGACCACCGCGGCCGACGCTTCGTCCACCACCACGGCAACGACGGCGACGGACAGCACGTCCAACGCGCCCACCGTCATCACGACCTAATATATTCCTTTCACGCGATTCTTACGTTCGAGACCGATCATCAAGGCAGCGGCGCCGACAACCCGTTGGTCGCCACCACGATGAACGGACACGACGATGACCGAGGACGAACGTCGAGCGCTCGCCGCGCAGGCGCGCGCACGACAGCAACAACGCGAGACGACCGGTCGCAACTGGGTCGCCGACCACACGGCTGCCATCGGAATCGGCGCCGTGGCGACGATGCTCGCATTCATTGGCATCGCCGCCGCAACCGGCGACTCCAGCGACGATTCGACGACGAACGACGGATCGACGACGACTACCTCGGAGACGTGGTCGCAGCAGCCCCAACAGTTCCAGGATCAAGACCAAGGATTCAGCGACGACAGCAGCGGCGGGGACACGTTCTCGAACGGTGGAGGCGCGCCGTCAGGCGGGGGCTTCTCCGGCGGGGACGACAGCCAGGGCACCACGGGCGGATCATGAGTGCCCCCGTTCGCGACACGACCGCCAGTTTCACGATGCGAGCCATCGGCACGACCGCGCAAGTCGTGGTGACCGATCCAGCTCGCATCGATCTAGCCGCCGAGATCCTGCGCACGCAGCTTCGCGAGATCGACATGGCGGCCAGCCGCTTTCGCGACGACTCCGAGCTCGCGCGCGTGAACGGGGCGAATGGTCGAGCGGTACCGATCGGACCGCTGCTGATGGATGCGATTCGCATTGCGCTTCGAGTGTCACGCGATACCGAGGGACTCGTCGATCCGACCATCGGCGGCTCGATGGTCTCGCTCGGCTGGGATCGCGACTTCACCGTGCTCGATCGGACGGTTGCACGGCGAGCGATCGTGCGTCGAACGCCGGGGTGGAAACGCGTCGAGGTCGACGCCGCCGCGGGCACGGTGCGCATTCCGCCCGGCGCGGAACTCGATCTCGGCGCGACCGCGAAGGCATTCGCCGCCGACCGAGCAGCGACCGCGATCGCGATGCAGCTTGGGTGCGGCGTGCTCGTGAACCTCGGTGGCGACATCTCGACCGCCGGCCCGCCCCCCTCTCGCGGGTGGCTCGTGCGGCTCGCCGAAGACCACGCTGCCGATGCAGGAATCGTCCTGCCCGCCGTGCGAATCGAATCGGGTGCGATCGCGACGTCATCCACGACCGTGCGCACCTGGCGCGCAAACGTGGACGGACGATCCCGAACGCTGCATCACGTGCTGGATCCGCGAACGGGGCAGCCGGCTGAATCAGGGTTGCGAACCGTGACGGTGGCTGCTTCCACGTGCGTCACCGCGAACGCTGCCAGCACGGCGGCGATCGTGGTCGGCCACGCACATGCCGCGACGTGGCTGGCGGAGCGCCAGCTCTCCGCACGACTGGTGGACGACGAAGCGGGCACGATCTTCGTCGCAGGCTGGCCCAAGGACGGACAGGAGGATTGAATTGAGCGATTCGATGGACATGTTCGCTTGGTACGTGATCAGATCGAGCGGTGCGGTGAGCCTGATGCTGCTGACCGCGTCGGTCGCGCTCGGCGTGGCCGCACGCGCACATTGGACTCCCGACCGTCAGCCGCGCTGGGTGACCCGAAAGCTGCACAGGAACGTATCGCTGCTGTCGATCGTGTTCTTGGCCATCCACGTGCTCATCAGCGTGATCCAGACCCATGCGAACGTCTCGCTCGCCAACGTCGCGATCCCGTTTGCCGGCACGTCGCACGATCTGTCGCTTGCGCTGGGAACGGTCGCGGTCGATCTGCTGCTGGCGATCGCGATCACCAGCGCGATTCGTCGCTACATCGGCGCGCGCGCATGGCGCGCAGTCCACCTCACGTCGTGGGCGATGTGGCCGATCGCAGCGGTGCACGGCGTGATGATGGGCACCGATTCGGGCGGTTGGATGCTGCTCGTCCTTGCGTTGTGCGCGACCACGTTCGTAGCCGCGGGCTGGACGCGCCTTGCCGCGTCCCGCCCGCAACCCGCTGCACGCTAGGCAGCGCTTTCGGTCTTGGCGAGCAGCTGCTCGAGGAGTGCTCGCAACTGGTCCAGCTGCGAGGTCGACGAGTCGGAGCTCGACGAGTCCGACGACGAGCCTCCGCCGGGTGGCGGCCCGGGCGGTGGCCCTTGTGATCGATCGATGCCCGCGGCATCGAACGCGGCGTCCATCTCCTCGCGGGAGACCTTGCCGTCGCCGTCGGTGTCGAACGACTCGGTCTGCGCCTGCAGCTCTGCCTGCGTGACCTTGCCATCCCCGTCGGTGTCGGCGAGCTTGATCAGGGCGTCGGGCCCCTCGTCGCCGAGCTCGGAGGCGATGTCGATCGATCCATCGCCGTCCTGGTCGAGCATCTTGAGCGCGTTGCTCGAGAGCTCGACGGTGTCGATCGGACCACCACCGCCCGGGGGCGGTCCCGGTGGCGGCCCGTCCGGCCGTTTGTTCTTGCCTGTCTGCTGAACGTCCAGCCACTGGCTGGACGCGGAGCCGATCGCTGAGATGCTCACGATTCCCTCCGTGTTCATGCCCGTGCGCTCCTGCACGAGTCGTGGTTCGGAGATCGGCGAGCCGATTCGCGACTTCAGCGATTGGAGGAGCATTCCCAGCTGGAGGTGGCCGCATCTGCGAATTCTACGTGCGTCTAGATGGATTCCTTGGTCCGAAACGGCCACGAAGCGCGACGAACGGGCATGGCAGCGATCGGATCCGCAACTTCCACTCAAGCGACGACGTCGACGATCGATCCGCAGCTGCAAGCCGTGGTGCAATCGCTTCCCGCCGACCAGCAACAAGCGGCGCTCGCGCAGCTGCAGCAGATGACTCCCGAGCAACAACAAGCGCTGCTCCAGCAGATGTCGTCCGCAAGTTCGACGGGTTCGAGTTCGACGGGCTCGAGCACGGGCACGTCGGGCGCGAGCGACGCGTCCACCGGCGCGCAGGTTGCGGCGGCGGCCCCGAACACGACGGCCACAGTGATCAAGTCGGCGTTGATCGGCGCGGCATCGGGCGCGGCACTCGGATTCGGCGCGTCGTTCTTCACGCTACCGGTGATCGGGCAGGTTTCCGCGCCGATCGCGGCGGCAGTCGGTGGTGGCATCGGATTGATCGCTGGAATCGTCGCCGGAATGGTGAAAGCGAAGAAGGACACTGCGGCGAACGAAGCCGCGACGCAACAAGCCGCCACGGACGCGGCCGCCGATTCCACTGCGCCACAAACGTCCGAAACGCAAGCCGCGACCGCAGCTCCCGCAAGCGCGCCAGTCAAGCGACGGCGCACGTCTCGCCGCGTCTACACCGTGGTGAAGGGCGATTGCCTCTACACGATCGCCAAGCGGTACGGACTCACGTGGCAGCAGCTGTATCGTGCCAATCGCGCCGCGGTCGGTTCGAATCCGAATCTGATCCACCCCGGGCTGAAACTGCGCATTCCGGCTCGGTAGCGCGGACCACGCGCGTCAACGACGCCGCACGTTGACGCCCGCATGCTCGCGGCACGTCGCCGCGACGATCCCGGAGGCGATCGCCGAGAGCACGCGCTGCGCGGGAAGCTCGTCGATCGATCGCGCGGCGATGCCGGCCAGCGGATCGCACATCAGCTGCACCGCCCCGGCGTGCGTTGCCGCATCGAGCGTCTGATCGCCCGCGGTGCGACACCCCGCGCACACCATTCCGCCGTCGGGCGCGCTGAACGCGACGAGCGCGACCTCGTCTCCACAGCGAACGCACGCGCCGAGTTGCGGCGCGATGCCGAGCGCGTGCAGCAGCTTCAGCTCGAACGCCGCGAGCAGCGCCGCGCCGCGGATCTCGTCCTCGTCGCTGCCGCTCGTGGTGGAATCGAGCAGGTCGAGGAAGTGCCGCAGCAGGTGGTACGCAGGTTCGACGGGCTGGTGCTCCACGGTGATGCGCGAGACGAGGTCCAGCGCCGCGGCGCCGAGCTGTTGCGCGCGCCAGCTCGATCGCAGTCCGTCGTGCGCTGCGAGCACGTCCACCGCGCGAACGATCCCCAAGTCGCCCTTACCTTCGACGAGCTGCAGCGACACGGCGAGGAACGGTTCGAGACGTGCGCCGAGACGGCTCTTCGGTCGGCGCGCGCCCTTGGCGATCACGCCTCGTCTGCCCGCCGTGCGCGTGATCACGTGCGCGATCAGATCGGCTTCGCCATAGCGAAGCGTGCGCAACACGACTGCCTCGGTGCCCTCCGCCATGACGGGGAGGATACCGAGGCAGCGTGCGTGCGTCCGTGTGGTGTGTCTCGTGTGTCTCGTCTCCGAGGGGTGATCAGGTTGCGATCGCCAGCACCTCCAGGTGGGGTTTGTCGTTCACGGGTGTCACGCCCACGCTCGCCAATGTGATGGCGAGGCCGTCGGCGAGGGGCGTGTTGAGGGGAACGCTGAGTTCTTCGCGCGCGCGGGTAGCGTCGAGCACGCTGACGTCGAGTTCGCCGGGGCGGCGCGGCGCGCGGCGCGCGGTCGAGTGGTGTCCGGTGATTCGTTGCATCGCAGCCCAGAGCTCGTTCACGGAGGTTGCCACGCCCGTGCCGACGTTGAACCGGTGCGCGGTGCCCGTTCGATCCGTGCCGTCGGCGGCGGCGAGCAATGCGGCCACCGCGTCGCCGACGTACACGTAGTCGCGGCGCTGCTCGCCCGTGCCGTAGATCGTGACGGCGCGGCCGTCTCGCATGCAGCCGGCGAAGATCGCGACCACGCCCGCTTCGCCATGCGGGTCTTGGCGCGGGCCATAGACGTTGGCGAAGCGCAGGATCGTGTTGCGCATGCCGTGCAGGCGCGCCCACGTGGCGACATAGCCTTCCGCGGCGAGCTTGGCGGCGCCATATGGCGAGAGCGGCTCGGCGGCCGCGAACTCGTCGGACGGGTGTGGCGCGTCGGGGCCGTAGATCGCGCCGCCTGTGGACGCGAACACGACATCCGAGCCTGTGGCGCGCGCGGCTTCGAGCACGCTGATCGTGCCGAACACGTTCACCGTGGAATCGTCGAGCGGCGCGGCCACGCTGCGGCGGACGGATGCCTGCGCGGCGAGGTGGAACCAGGTCGCGGGGCCGATGCGCAGCGAGAGCAGGCGCATCGTTTCGGGGTCGCGCACGTCGGCGAGCACGAAGTGCGCGCCGCGCGGCACGCGATCGCGGCGACCGGTCGACAGGTCGTCGACCACGAACACGCGGTCGCCGCGAGCGAGCAGCGCGTCGACGAGGTGCGAGCCGATGAAACCGGCGCCTCCTGTGACGACGGCAGTTTGGGCGTGGCGGACGAGATGCGACATGTGCAGGCCTCCTGAAAGCGATGCGGAATGGGGTTGATGCCTCGATCTGCATCCATCCTGCGCCGGCAATCTCGGAGCAACGTAAGCGCCAAGTCGGAATCGCGTCCCAGAACTCGTCGCCGAATTGGCAGACCTGTTGGGACGAAGTGGCGACGAGTCTTGGGGAGCAGGAGCGGATTCGTGTGCTGTTCTTACGTTCGTCACACACGGGTAGTGCAGGATGCGCACCATGCAGATCCTCGTGACCGACGACGACCGATCCATCCGCGACGCGCTGCGGCGCGCGCTCGTGCTCGCTGGCTACGACGTGGCCACCGCCGCTGACGGGCAGGAGTGCATCGACGAGCTCGATCGCATCAAGCCCGACGCGCTCGTGCTCGACGTGGGCCTGCCCGAGCTCGACGGGCTCGAAGTGTGCAGGCGACTTCGAGCTGCGGGCGATCGCACGCCGATCTTGATGCTCACCGCGCGCGGCGATGTGGACGATCGCATCGAGGGACTCGACGCGGGCGCCGACGACTACCTCGTCAAACCTTTCGACGTGGGCGAGTTGAAGGCTCGCATTCGCGCGCTGCTGCGCCGGGTGGACGAGACCGACATCGAGGACGGCGGTCCGGACGGCGCCGGCGATCCCACGTTCGCGGAGCTGCGCCTGGACACCGCGCGCCACGGGGTGGTAGTGGACGGCGAGCGGTTCCAGGAACTCACCCGCACCGAGTACCAGCTGCTCGAACTGCTCATGCGCAACCCGCGTCGCGTGCTCACGCACGACGTGATCTACGATCGCGTGTGGGGCTACGACTTCGGCCCCGAGTCCAACGCGCTGCGCGTGTACGTGGGCTACCTGCGTCGCAAGCTCGAACTGGCGGGCGCGCGCCCGCTCATCCACACGATCCGCGGCGTCGGCTACGTCCTTCGCGAACCATGAGCATTCGCGTTCGCATCACCCTCGCAACCACCATCGCGCTCGCTGTGGTGGCCGTGCTGTCCGCGTTCGCGATCTACATATCGATCGGCAACGAGCTGCGCGGGCAGACCGTGGAGACGATGCGCGAGATCGCCGCGCGGTCCACGGTGCCCGGCAGCGGTTACGGCAACGGCGGGTTTCTCGCTGGCGGTCCTGGTCGCGGTGGAGGACCCGGACCCGGCGACTTCGGCGGTCCGTCCGGCTACTTGCAAGGCATCTCGTCCGATGGAGACGTCACCCGCCGCAGCGGCGACGACGACGCGTTGCCCGTGAGCGACGAGGAACTGAAGATCGCGAAGTCGGGCGAAGGCGAGAGCGTGCGCACCGACGTGCACGTGGACGGCACGCACCTGATCGTGCTCACCGTCGGGCGCGGCGACGCAGGCGCGCTGCAAGTGGCGCGCCCGCTCGACGAAGTGGACCGCGTGCTCGATCGCGCCGCCACCGTGCTCACGATCGTCACGGCGATCGGGATCCTCGTGGCGATCGGCTTGGGCATGCTGCTCGGGCGCGTGGCGCTGCGCCCTATCGCGAAGTTCACGCGCCAAACCGAGGACATCGCCGCCGATCCTGCCGCCCGCGGACGTCTCGACGTGGCGGGACGCGACGAAGTCTCACGCCTTGCGGCGAGCTTCAACGTGACGCTTGACGCGCTCGAACAGTCGCTCCACGCGCAACAGCAGCTGATAGCCGACGCCGGACACGAGCTGCGCACGCCGATCGCCAGCATCCGAGCGAACGTGCAAGTGCTCGAAGACGCCGATCGTCTCCCCTCCGGCGAACTCGCCGCGCTGCGCAGCGACATCGTCACCGAGCTCGACGAGCTCACCGAACTGCTCGGCGACGTAATCGAACTTGCGCGCGCGAGCGATCCGCAAGCGCCCGTGGACGACGTGCGGCTCGACGAAGTGGTGCGCGCCGCCGCGGATCGCGCCGTTCGGCGCGGCGACAGCGATGTGACGATCGATCTGGATCTCGACGAGACCGTCGTGGTTGGGGATGCCGCCCGCATCTCTCGAGCCGTCTCCAACGTGATCGACAACGCGCGCAAATGGAGTCCCGCCGGCGGACACATCGACGTGTCGCTGCACGACGGGACGGTGCGCGTGCGCGACCACGGCCCGGGCTTTCCCGCTGGCGATCTCGACCACGTGTTCGATCGGTTCTGGCGCGCGCCCGAAGCGCGATCGATGCCGGGCAGTGGTCTGGGCCTCGCCATAGTGCAGCAGGCGGCGCATCAACACGGCGGTGAGGCAGCCGCCAGCAACGCGCCCGATGCGGACGGCGGCGGCGCGATCGTGGAGCTGTCGTTCGGGGAGTGGTCGCGGCCCGAGAACCGGTGAGTCGCTACTTGGCGGCGAGCGGCTCGAAGCGACCGGTCGCGGTGTCGAACCAGCGCTCCGGCGTGACGAGCGCCTTGGTCGAACCGCCCTTGGCGATGTCGCCAAGATGGAACGTGCTGTGCCCCACGCCGTAGTCCGGATCGGGCTCGGGCTGCACGAGCGCGTCCATCACGAACGGCGACAATTTGCGCGATTCCGTGAACGACGCGCCGCCGATCAACTCGTCAGCGATCGAGACGTGCACCGGGTCGATCTGCCGCCACATCACGGGACGCAACTCAAGCGCGCCGTCCTTCGCGTGTTCGACGGAGTAGGTCTGACCGCCGTGTTCACGCGAGAGCTGCGACGCTTGGCGGATCGCGCTCTGCAGATCGCTCGACGCCGCGGCAGTTCCGGGCATCGAGCGCAGCTCGCCGAACTTCCCGTAGGCGGCGTCATTGTCCCCCGGCCACACCGTCTGTTGGTACGCGTCGCCAAGGTCGTGGCCCGGAAGGCCGATCGTCTTGAGCGCGTATCGCATGTTGGTGATGATGTCCATGAGGCAACCTTGTGCTGGCGAGGGGCGGTCGATGTCGGACGATCGTATGGCCGCGCCGATGCGCCCGGAAGGACGGCGCCGGGCCGGCGGCAGAAAGCGCCCACCGTGGTGGCCGCACGAAGCCACCCGCTCGTGCGACAACTCCGACGCCGCGCTTACGCAGTTCCTACGAACAAAGCCGAGACTTGGGTGCGAACACGTCCCACGCACCCGGGAGCTCGACCATGATCCACCACCTGCTGCACTCCATGCCGATCCTGCTGAGCGCGACCGCGCTCGCCGCGTCCTTCGTCGTGCTGTTCGTCGGGCGCAGAATGGGGCGCATCGCGTTTCGACATGCGCTTGCGCCAGCGTTGTTCTTGGGCGCGCACGGCGCAGTCGGTCTCGTGATGTTCCTCGGGCGCGAACTCGGGATCTCGCACCAGAGCGTGGGCACGATCGCGACGATGCTCGACGCGACGTCGATCGCGCTCATCGTATGGATGCTCGTGGACGCCGCCAGCGCGATCGCCCAGGTGCGCGCCGAACTGCACGCGTCACGGATCCGAGCACGCGAGTACGAGCGCGCTCGACGCGACTACGAGACGCTCATGCGCCACCGGATCGCGAACCCGCTCCAGGTGCTGAGCGGCGGCGTGGCGACGCTGCGCGAACTCGACGAGGTGCTCGACGCGACCGACCGCGGCACGCTCTTGGCCGCGATGGCCGACGCGGCGCGGCAGGTCGAGCATGCGGCGCTCGCGCCGGATCCCATCAGCGTGGAAGAGCACGGGCTCGCGGGACGTCCACGGCTTGCGATCGCCGCGGCGAGCTGAGCCGGGCATGCGACGTCACATCGACGGCATCCTCCTGTTCATCGTCGCGCTCGTGCCGTACGCGTGGCAGCTCGACCGGAACGGCTGGGCGAACGAGTACTACGCGGCCGCCGCACGATCGATGTCGCGCAGCTGGCACGACTTTTGGTTCGCGTCGTTCGATCCCGCCGGGATCATGAGCCTGGACAAGCCGCCGCTCGCCGCGTGGGTGCAAGCCGCGAGCGTCCACGTGTTCGGGTTCAACTCGTGGGCGTTGCTCATGCCGCAAGCCGTGATGGGCGCGCTCGCCGTGCTGCTGGTGTGGGCGATCGCTCGACCCCAGTGGGGACGGGTCGCGGGGCTCGTCGCGGGCGTCGCGTTGCTCGCCACGCCGATCGCGACCGCGATGAGCCGACACAACAACCCCGACGCCTTGCTCGTGCTGCTGTGCACGGGAGCGCTGTGGGCGACGCTTCGCACATGTCGCACGGGACGGATTCGTTGGGCGGCGCTCGCGGGCGTGCTCGTCGGGCTCGGGTTTCTCACCAAACTGGGCGCCGCGCTGTTGGTGGTGCCGGGACTGGCCGTTGCGTGGCTGCTCGCCGCGCCGACGATTCGACGCGCGCTCACCGGCACCGCGGCGTTCGTCTTCCCGATGGTCGCGGTCGCGATCTCGTGGCCGCTCACGACGGTGCTCGTGGCGAGCGGCAAACGCCCATGGCTTTCGGGCACGAGCGACGACTCGATCTGGTCGCTGATCGTTGGCTACAACGGCGCGGGGCGCGTCACTGGCCAGGCTGGCGGTGGTGGCGGGATGGGTGGCGGCAGCGGAATCTTCGGTGGCAGCGCAGGGCTGCTGCGACTGTTCAACGAGTCGCTCAGCGGCCAGATCGGCTGGCTACTCGGCGGCGCTGTCGCCGTGCTCGTCGTGGGATTCACGATGACGCGCGGCAGGCGCGATCCACGGTTGCACTGGCTCGTTGCGGTTTGCGGCTGGCTGCTCGTTGCCGGCGGCGTGTTCAGCGTTGCGAGCGGGATCTTCCATCCGTACTACGTCTCGCTCCTGGCGCCGCCCGTCGCGCTGCTGATCGGCGCCGGCGCTGGCCTTCTCGGCGAGCTGCGCGGCATCGAGCTGCGCGTGGTGGCGCCGACCCTGGTCGCGTCCGCGGCCGCAGGACAATTGGCGGTGGCGATCGGGCAGGGCGACTCCGCCGTGGTCGCGATGGTGGTTTTGCCGCTCGCGCTCGCGACCGTCGTCGCAGCGCTCGTGTCTCACGGTCGCGCTGCAGCGCTCGCGGCGGCGGGAGTCGCCGGTCTCGCGTTGCTGTGGACTCCCGCGTCGTGGTCCGTGCAAACGCTCGGCCACGCGACTGCGGGCACGTTCCCGTCCGGTGGCCCGTCCTCGCAATCGATGGGCATGGGCGGCGGTGGCGGCGGCATGTTCGGCGGCAGCAGCTCGAGCGTCGATCAGGCGCTCGCATACGTGCGCGCGAACGGCGGCGGCGTGCTCGCGATCTCGAGCCAGTCCGACGCGACCGCCGCGATCATCGACGGCGCGACCGATCTCGCCGCGATCGGCGGGTTCAGTGGCAACGAGAGCGAGGTCACGATCGATTGGCTCGCCGATCGCGTCGAAGCCGGTGACATTCGCTGGCTGCTCACATCGAGCGACGACAGAACGCCCTCGATGGGTCGCACGGGCGCGCGTGACGTGCTCGCCGCCGCAGCCACCGCGTGCACCGCCGCGTCCGGCGACGACGCCCCGAGCGGGCTCGTGGACTGCCAAGGCAAAGCGGACGCGCTGCGTACTGCCGGCGACTGATCCGCAGCTCCTACCCCTCGCTCACGCTGCGCTTACACACGGAGCGGATCATCAGGTCACAGGGGCGACGCACACGGCGGGCGCCACACATCAACGATCCAGGAGCACCACCATGGCAGACGCCACCACCATCGCCCGCATCGACACCGCTCGGGGCGACGCAGCTGCACCCGCTGCCGCGGACCAGCAGCAGTTCACGCCGATCGAACCCGAAGTTGCCGCAAGCGAGGGCGCGACCGGCTCGCAGGACCATCGACCATCCCGCCATTCGCTCGTGATCGTCGCGGCGATCGTCGCGCTCGTCGCGGCCTTCGCGGCCGGGTACGGCGTGGGATCGCTCGGCGACTCGTCCACGACCACCAACGGTTTCGGCGGTCCGGGCGGCGGCGGCATGGGCCAGATGCAGGGAGGCGGCCCCGGCGGCCAGTCCGGCGGCCAGATGGGCACCCCGCCCGGCATGTCAGGCGACTCGTCTTCGTCGTCCTCGTCCAGCGGCGACACGGGCACGAGCGCCGACACCAGCTCGTCCACCGCGACGACGACTGACACCTCTGCCGCCTGACCTGCGGCATCCCACCAACCCACGACCACACCAGCAGACGGAGACGAACCGATGACCGCGATCCCCGCAACCGGCGCCGTGCGCAGCTCGATGAAGGACCGCAGGCACGCAGCCCTGCCGGCTGCGGGATCGCTCGTCGAGTTCGTGATACCCGTCTACAACGAAGCGATCGACCTGCCTCGCGCTGTCGACCGATTGACGACCGATCTGGCCCAACGCTTCCCCTACCAGTGGCGTGTCGTCGTCGCCGACAACGCGAGCACGGACAACACCCTGCAGGTCGCGAGCGAACTCGCGGCCGCGCACCCGAACGTCGAGGTGCTGCACCTCGACCAGAAGGGGCGCGGCCGCGCGCTTCGCACCGCGTGGCTGGGCTCCGACGCCGACGTGGTCGCCTACATGGACGTGGACCTGTCCACGGATCTCGATGCGGTGCTGCCGCTGGTGGCGCCGCTGCTGAGTGGCCACAGCGACCTTGCGATCGGTAGCCGGTTGAGCCGAAGCTCGCGTGTGGTGCGCGGCCCCAAGCGCGAAATCATTTCGCGCTGCTACAACTTCCTGCTGCGCGCCAGCCTCGGCGCGCGCTTTCGCGACGCCCAGTGCGGCTTCAAGGCGATGCGCCGCGACGCCGCCGACGCGCTCCTGCCCCTGGTGAAGGACGGCAACTGGTTCTTCGACACCGAACTGCTCGTGCTCGCCGAACGTTCCGGGCTGCGCATCCACGAAGTGCCCGTGGATTGGATCGACGATCCCGACACCCGCGTGAACATCGTGCAGACCGCGCTCGAGGACCTGCGCGGCATCCGCCGTGTCGGCACCGACCTGATGCGCGGTCGCATTCCCGTGGACGAGGTCCGGCGCAAGCTGGGCCGCGGCCCCCTCTCGACGGAACAGACGCACGCGCAGGCGCTGCCAACGCACTTGACGCGATTCGTGGCGATCGGCGTCGCGTCCACCGTCGCCTATGCGCTGTTGTTCCTGCTGATGCGTTCGCTTGGAATGGGAGCGCAGACGTCCAACATCACGGCGCTGCTCGCCACCGCGATCGCGAACACCGCCGCCAACCGGCGCGTGACGTTCGGCATCCGCGGGCGCGAAGGCGCCGCACGCAGCCAGGTCGAAGGGCTGGCGCTGTTCGCGTTCGGCGTGGCGCTCACCAGCCTGAGCCTCGTCGCGCTGCACGCGGCTACGCCGGGCGCGACCCAT
>JBDHZF010000064.1:0-15460 GCA_039811765.1 Thermoleophilia bacterium
TACCGCCGCGTCATCAACCGCAACAACCGCCTCAAGCGGCTGCTCGACCTCGGCGCGCCGGAGATCATCGTCAACAACGAGAAGCGCATGCTGCAGGAGGCCGTCGACGCGCTGTTCGACAACGGTCGCCGCGGCCGCGCGGTGACCGGCCCGGGCAACCGCCCGCTCAAGTCGCTGAGCGACATGCTCAAGGGCAAGCAGGGCCGCTTCCGCCAGAACCTGCTCGGCAAGCGCGTCGACTACTCGGGCCGCTCGGTGATCGTCGCCGGTCCGGGGCTCAAGCTCTACCAGTGCGGCTTGCCGAAGCTGATGGCGCTCGAGCTGTTCAAGCCGTTCATCATGGCTCGCCTCGTCGAGCGCAAGAGCGTGCAGAACATCAAGGCCGCGAAGAAGATGGTCGAGAGCATGATCCCCGAGGTGTGGGACGTGCTCGAGGAGGTCATCTCCGAGCACCCCGTGCTGCTCAACCGCGCCCCCACGCTGCACCGCCTCGGCATCCAGGCGTTCGAGCCGAAGCTCGTGGAGGGCAAGGCGATCCAGGTGCACCCGCTGGTGTGCTCGGCGTTCAACGCGGACTTCGACGGCGACCAGATGGCCGTGCACCTTCCGCTCAGCGCCGAGGCGCAGGCCGAAGCGCGCATCCTGATGCTCAGCGCGCACAACATCCTCAGCCCGGCGCACGGCAACCCGCTCGCGATCCCGAGCCAGGACATGGTGCTCGGCTTGTACTACCTGACGTGGTCGGGCGACGAGCGCATCGGGTCGAGCCTCAAGGACCTGCTCAAGGACGACAAGAAGGGCGAGAACCTGCCGCAGCGCTTCGGCAACGCGGAGGAGGTGCATCACGCGCTCGCGAACGATCAGGTGAAGCTGCGCGACACGATCCTCGTGCGCCTCGAGCGTCGCCGCGACGACGAGAAGTGGCACGAGTGGATCGTGACCACGCCGGGTCGATTGGTGTTCCACGACGAGATCGAGCGCCAGCTCGCGCTCGTGATCGGCGACACGTTCGACACGGCCGACCACGCGTTCATGAACGCGTCGCTCACGAAGAAGCAGATCACCACCTACGTGAACGAGCTGATCGACCAGTGGGGCACGGGCGTGGTCGCCATGCTGCTCGACACGATCAAGGACCTCGGCTTCGAGTACGCGGAGAAGTCCGGCGGCACGGTGTCGAAGAACGACATCGTCATCCCGGACGACAAGTGGGAGATCATCGCCGGCTACGACGAGAAGACGGATCTCATCCGCAAGCAGTACGAGCGTGGCCTGATCACCGAGAGCGAACGCAAGGACCGCGTGGTGAGCTTGTGGGAGACGGCGACCGAGGAGGTCGCGCAGTCGATGGCCACGAAGCTCGCCGAGCATCCCGAGAACCCGATCTTCATGATGGCGGACTCGGGCGCTCGAGGTTCGGCCAAGCAGCTCTCGCAGCTTGCCGGCATGCGCGGCCTGATGGCCAATCCGAAGGGCGAGACGATCGACCAGCCGATCCGCTCGAACTTCATGGAAGGCCTGTCGGTGCTCGAGTTCTTCTTCTCCACGCACGGCGCACGAAAGGGTCTTGCCGACACCGCGCTGCGCACGGCGGACTCGGGTTACCTCACGCGTCGTCTCGTGGACGTCGCGCAGGACGTGATCGTGCGAACGCGCGACTGCGGCACGACCAACTACGTGACGCTGCCGCTGTTCAACGACGAGGCGATGTCCGACGCGAACGTCAACGCGCATGGTCGCGTGGCAGCCGAGCCGATCGTCGACAAGAACGGCGAGATCGTCGTGGAGATCGGCGAGGAGCTCACGCCGAAGGCCGTGAAGCGCATCGCCGACAGCTACGCGGGCAAGACCCCGAAGGCGCCGCTCACCGCGACGCTGCGCTCGGTGCTCTACTGCGAGGCCGAGCACGGCATCTGCCAAGCGTGCTACGGCCGTTCGCTCGCGGACGGTCGCATGAGCGAGCTGGGCGACGTCGCGGGCATCATCGCCGCGCAGTCGATCGGCGAGCCGGGCACGCAGCTCACGATGCGCACGTTCCACACGGGCGGCGTCGCCGGCGGCGACATCACGACGGGTCTCCCCCGCGTGGTGGAGATCTTCGAGGCGCGCAACCCGAAGGGCGCCGCGGAGCTGTTCGATCCCGAGGACGAGCTCGTGAGCGCGTACAAGGGCGGCGGCGTGGTGTCGCTCGAGCCGTTCGATCGCGGCACGCGCGTGATCATCGTTCCGAAGAAGGCGCCGAAGGCGTGGAGCGAGGAGGACGTGTGGTCGATCGAAATCGAGCGCGGCCGACGCATCATCGTCGCGCAGGATCAGGAGATCGAGATCGGCGCGCCGCTCACCGAGGGCTCGCAGTACCCGGGTGACATCCTGCGCCTGCGCGGCGCGTACGAGACGGCGATCTACCTCGTCGGCGAAGTGCAGAAGGTCTACACGTCGCAGGGCGTGGAGATCCACGACAAGCACATCGAGCTGATCGTGCGCCAGATGCTCAAGAAGGTGCGCATCCTCACGGCGGGCAGCAGCGAGTACCTGCCGGGCGAGCTCGCGGACGCGCACAAGGTGGCGCAGGAGAACGTGCGGCTGGCGAAGCTGAAGACGAAGACGGAGATCGGGTTCGAGCCGGTCATCCTCGGCATCACGAAGGCGTCGCTGGCGACGGACTCGTTCCTGAGCGCAGCGTCGTTCCAGGAGACGACGAAGGTGCTCACCGACGCGGCGCTGGAAGGCAAGCAGGACGACCTGGTCGGCCTCAAGGAGAACGTGATCATCGGCAAGCTGATCCCGGCGGCCACGGGCCTGAGCCGGTACCAGAAGCTGACGTTCGGCCCCGCCGAGCGCCCGCGCACGTTCTACGAAGCCGAGCAGTTCCTGTCCGGCCTGGACCTCGGCACGAGCGACGACGACCGCGTCGGCGTCTCCGTGCCGAACCCGGACTTCGACAACCCGTTCGGCCTCTGAGCCAGCGGCGCTGCACGAAGACGGCTATGACGCGACGGCCCCGCCTTGTGGCGGGGCCGTCGTCGTGATTCGTGCGTTGCCGGCGCGGGGCGCGTCAGTGCGTCCAATTCGACACGATCGCGCCCACGGACATGCCCACGCCGGCGGCAAGGATGCCCGCGCCGATCGCGGCGCTCCAAGAACAGTCCGCGCGTTGGATGGCGCGAAACCAATTCGGCACGTTCGCCATCGTTTGCCGTAACGACCGTGCCGAATTGCCCGCGAGACCGGCGCGTCGTTGCGCCGAGGTGCGCTGAGCGTGCCCTGAATGGTCGTCTGGGTGCACCTCGATCGGGGACGGGGCGTCGTCGGGCCAGGACCGGAGCGCACCACGTGCGCATCCCAACCGAGTGCCGACCCGCACATGTGACAGGAGAACCCGAATTCCGGACACGGTGGCGGTCTTGTTTCGGCAGACCGGGGGTGCGCAGGTTCGCCAGGACGTTCCAAATCATCGACTCGCGGTGAGACTTTCCACGTGACGCGACCAGCCGACACACAACCACGCGAGCACGTGGTCGAAACTGCTGCAGGGACGTTGCACGTGCGGCTGGCCACGCCCCGTGACGAACCGGCGCTTCGTCGATTGTTCAGCTCGATCACGATGGACGCGGACCTCTCGCTCCGCGTGGATCGAGAGCCGTCGTTCTTCGCGCTGTACGAGATGCAGGACACGCACGCGTGGGAGACGTGGGTCGTCGAACTCGACGGCGAACTCGTCGGGCTCGGCGCGTTGCTCGTTCGAGATGGCTATCTCGACGGTGCAGTGGAACGCGTCGGGTATTTGGGCGATCTGCGTCTGGATCCCCGCATTCGAGGTCGTGAGATCTTGGCGACGCTCTACGGACCGGTGTTGGACGACTTCGCGGCGCGACACGATGTCGCGGTGTTCCTTACAGCGGTGATCGCGTCGAACTCCCGTGCCATGGCTGCCCTGACCGGGCCTGACGCCGCGAAGCTGGGAATCCCGACATACCACCTGCTCCAGCGTTTTCGGATCCGTGCGCTGCAGACGATCCGGGCCACTCGACCGCCGCGCGCAATGTGCGACCGGTGGCCTGCCCGTGCCGCGACCGACGACGACGTCGCGGCGATCGCGAAGCTGCTTGATCAGGACGCGCGAACACGTGCGTTTGGCATGCCGATGGACGAACGACGCCTTCGAGCGAGCCTCGCCGCGTGGCCAGGCCTGCGCATCGAGGACTTCCAGTTGGTGCACGACGCGACTACTGGCGCGCTGGTGGGCTGCGTCGCGCCGTGGGACGCAACGCCCGTCAAGCAGACGATCGTGACGGCGTACCGCGGTCGAATGCGATGGATTCGCCGCGCGTACGACACCGCGGCGCGTCTGCTCGGCGCTCCGCGTCTTCCGAAGCCGGGCGATCCGCTCAGATACGCATACGCGACGCATCAGGCCTGTGTCGCCGACCAGCCGGAAGCGCTCCGCGCGCTGCTGTACGCAGCCTGGAGAGCAGTCCGGGACTCGAACCGAGGCGACGTGTTCCTCAGCTGTCGAGCGCCGGTTGCCGAAGCGAACTCCGATGCGTACCGAGGTTTCACAGTGAACGATCTCGCCGCCAACGTGTACGCCGTCGTGCCCGCTGGCGGCTCGCTGGCGCCCAATCTCGCCGAGGCGCAGCGAATCGGATTCGAAATGGCGCTCGTATGACCAGCACACCACCACGCGCACCGGCTCGTCCTGACCACGACGATGCAGCTGGAGTCGACGACGCGCTCGCCGCGGTCGGCGTGCCAGCACACCATGCGAACCGTCGGGCCCAAGGGCGATGGACGGGCGTGCCAACGTTGCGCGACCCACGCGTGCCGTTCGCGATGCTGCTCGCGACGTACGCGATCACAGGAACGCTCCTGTTCGGATTCAACCGCAGTCCGCTGCAGATGGTCGTGATCGTCGGCGCTGGATGCGCGCTCGACATGCTGCTGCACTTCCTGCTTCGATCACGACAGCTGCTGTTTCCGTTGAGCGCGTTCATCAGCTGCTGCTCGCTGACGCTGCTGCTCAACTACAGCCACGACTTGTTCGTGACCATGTTTCCGGTGTTCATCGCGATCGCAGGCAAGTATGTGCTCACCGTTCGAGGCCGGCACGCCTTCAACCCCTCGTTGCTGGCGATCGTCGTGAGCTTGCTCGTGGCGGGCACGCTCATCACGGCGGCGCCGGCATACCAGTGGGGAGACTGGTGGTACACGTCGCCGTTCATGGCCATCGCGGCGGTGCTGCTCTTCGTGACGAAGATCGATCGCGCGTGGCTGGTGTTTTCGTTCATCGGCTTCTACATCGTCACGACGGCGGTCCGCGCGTACTTCATGCGCTATCACGTGCCCGCTGAAGTGATGTTCGTGGGCAGCATGACGACTCCACCGTTCTTCCTGTTCACGTTCTTCATGATCACCGATCCGGCGACGAGTCCCCCGACTCGACGCGGCCAGATCACCGTCGCGTTCTTCCTCGCGCTCGTCGACCTGTGGTTCCACACCCGCTACAGCGTGTTCACTATCTTCTATGCGGCGTTCACGGTCGCGTCCGCCCGCTTCGTGTGGGCGCACGTCTCGCTGCTGCGGCAACAAGGCATCGGTCCTCGGCTGCGTGTCGCCGTGTCGCGCCAATGGCTGCGATCCGTGGCGGTCGTCGGGGCGATGGCAATCGTCGGCGGTACGGTGTACACCCACGTGATTCGCCCGCACGTCGTGCTCGACGACGCGGGATTCACGGTGGAGGCGATGTCCCCCGAGCGCACCGGAATCCACGTCAAGAACTCGGGCGAGGTGTTCACTCAAGTCGATCCACGCGTGCAGAACGTGGCGAAGTGGGTGCTCAGCGTGGGAGCGGCGGGAGCGGCGGGCGACCTCGACGGCGACGGTCTCCAAGATCTCGTGCTCACCAACCCGATTGCCGTGCCACGAGACCGAGTGATGGTGCTGCTCAACACGGGCGACTTCCGTTTCGAGCGAGTGGACGTGCCAGCGTTCCACGAGCAGCTCACTGGGGAGCCGAAGGACGTCGGCCTGGCCACCGGCCCGCTGCTGATCGACTACGACCACGACGGCGATCGCGACTTGTTCATGATGGTGGCGTTCAGCACCACCAAACTTCTGCGCAACGACTCCACCCCCGGGCACGTGAAGTTCGTCGACCTCACCGAGCGCGCGCACGCGGGGGAGTACATCCTCGGCGCGACCGCGAACGTGCTCGACTACGACCGCGACGGAAACCTCGACATCTACCTAGCGGGAATCCTGCCGAAGCACCTTTCGGGATATGACGGCCCCAACCCGCGGCTGAACGTGTTCGACCTTCCCAAGGCCGAGTACGACGGCGATCGACGCGCGCTCAAGTTCATGCACTCAAGTTGGGACAATGCCACGAACGGTGGCGCCAACGTGATGCTCCACGGCCGATCCGACGGCACGTTCGAACGGATCGCCGGCAAGGACCTCGGCATGCCGGAGACGCACTACTCGATCAGCGTCGCGACCGCCGACGTGAACGACGATGGCTGGACCGACATGTACTCGGCGAGCGATTTCGGGCGCGACGACCTGTACATCAACGAACGTGGAAAGCGGTTCCGCCGCGTTCAAGGGCGATTCTTCGGCGACGTGGGCAAGGACACCTACAAGGGCATGAACGCCACCGCGTCGGATTTCGACCGCAATGGCGAGCTCGACGTGTACGTGTCGAACGTGCACCAGCCGCTCCAAGCCGAAGGGTCGCTGCTCTGGATGAACCAGGGCGTCGGCAAGCGCTCGAGCGAACACGATCCGCCCAAGAGCGCGAAGGAATGGCCGGCGCCCGATCTGCGGGACCAAGCAACCGGACGAGGCGCGCTCAACGAGGCGCGATTCGGGTGGGGCGCCGACGCAGTCGACCTGAACAACGACGGCTGGCTCGATCTGGTGCAGGCCAACGGCATGGTTGGCAATCGCCTCGATCACGATCCCAAGCTCGACAAAGAAGGCAGCTGTCCCGACTACTGGTATGTCAACCAGAAGCTGATGCAGGCCGGGCCGGAGATCCACACGTACGCAGACAAGTGGGGCGACTTGCGCGGGCGATGCATCTGGGCGAACGAGGCGCAACGAGCGTACCTGAACCGTGGCGCCGACGAGAAGCCGCAATTCGTGGACGTCGCCGATTTGGTGGGTCTCGACGCTCGAACCGAAGGTCGCGGCGTGGTGCTCGCCGATTTCGACAACGACGGGTGGATGGACATGGTCGTGACCGCGCAGCATCAGGCACCGTATGTCTACCGCACGCATCCCACCGCGAGCGCGAAGACGAACGGTTGGGTTGGGCTCTCGCTCGTCGGCGACGTGCCGGGCGGGACCTCCGCGGCGTCGACCAGCGCACCGTGCAGTCGCGATGCGTGGGGTTCGGATGTTCGCGTCGAATTGCCGGACGGCAGCACGCAGCGGATCGAGCAGCAGGCGATCAACGGCTTCGAGGCGCAGCGCGACAGCCGCATGCACGTCGGACTCGGCCCCGACGCCGGAGCCACGGTGAACGTCGTCGTTCGGTGGTGCGGCCGCGAGCGCGAACGCTTCACGGTTGCAACGCGCGGCGAGCGCGTGCTGCGGCGTGGCGCGGGCACGCCTGTTCCTGCGAGCGACGAGCAATGATGCGTCAGCCGGCCATTGGAGCTGCGCTGCTGACGAGTTCAGGGACCGCGGCGTTCGGCCTGCTTCAGAATCGGCGCCCGGGAATCGGTGGTCGAATCCACTGGTCCAAGGTGCTCTGGCTCAACCTCGCGATCAACACGTTCGTCGTCTTGCCGGGGATCTGGTGGCGTCGATCCAATGCGAGTCCTGCGGCGAAGCGCATGCTCGGATTGTCGTTCGGCGGTTTCGCGGCACGAAGCGTTGTCGAGATGTACCTCGTCTACGTCACTCGCAGCTGGAAGATGCGATACGGCATTAGCCACGACCTTGCCGCTGTCGCGCTGCTCGGAACGCTCCTGGTTCGCGACTCGGATTCGTTCGAGCGAGGACGCGACGATCGCGCGGTCGAGTTCGGACGATTCACGGTGGCGGCGCTGCTCGTCGAGATCTATTTTGCGGTTGGCTTTCGTCGTCTGCACGACCCTTCCACCGACGGCGTGTTCTTCGCCGACGACTCGCCGCAGTACGCTCGGCTGATCACCGTCACGAAGTGGGTGGTCGCGATCGGGTATCCGATCTTGGCGATCAACCTGTGGCGCTCGCGTCGCGACTTCGCCCGATCCCCTGCTCGGCGCAGCATTGATCCGCCGCGTATTGATTGCGCGCGTCGCGGGTAGTGGCTCGGAATCAGTCCCAAACGTGATGGAGGACATGGGTGCCATACATCGATGTTGATCCGCAGCTGCCCGGAATCCGAGCGCTGATGATGTTCAAACCGGCCAGTGGAGCCGCGCTCTCGGCGCTCGCGCAGCAGCTGCTGCGCGGGGATTCGCCGCTTACCCCCGCCGAGCGCGAGCTCATCGCGGTTCGCGTCTCGCGAGGGAACGCATGCGAGTTCTGCGAGTGGTCGCATGCCGCGGCTGCGCGTTCGCTCCTCGACGGCGACGAGTCGGGTGTCGTGGACGAAGTCGCCGAGAACGGGGTCTCGGCCGGCCTGGACGACCGGATGCGGGCGCTGTTGCAGCTCGCCGACCTCGTGCGCGAACGTGGCGATCGCGTGTCGCAGGCTGACATCGATCGCGCGAAGAGCGCGGGCGCCAGCGAAGAGGCGATCCACGACGCCGTGCTCGTCGCGGCTTCGTTTTGCATGTTCAATCGGTACGTCGATGGTCTTGGCGCGTTCACGCCGCCGCGCGGCGCGTACGACGAGATGGGCGAGATGCTCGCCACGGAGGGATACGTCCGCTGACGTCGTCGTCGACACGAGGCGGGCGCCTTCGCTCGCGCATCGTTCCGGTCGCGACATTCCGCGAGCGTTTGGACACCGCATACGCGCTGTTCGCGGAGCACTACGCGGAAACCGATCGTGCGCGGTTCGAGCGCGACCTCGAAGATAAGCAGCTCGTGATCGTGCTCGAAGACGCGCGTGACGGATCGTTGCGCGGATTCTCGACCATCCACATGAGCGACAGACGCGATGCCGACGATCGACGCTGCACCGTGCTGTTCAGCGGCGACACGGTGATCCACCGCGACTACTGGGGGCAGAAGCAGCTGCAACGAGCATTCTCGATGTTGCTGCTGCGGCGCAAGCTCAGGCACCCGCGCAAGCCGCTGTACTGGTTCCTCATCAGCAAGGGGTATCGCACATACCTCCTCGTCGTGAACCACGCAAAGCACGCGATTCCGCGTCACGACGCACCGGCCTCGCCGCGGCTGCAGCGGATGCTCGACTTGGTGGCCACCGAGCGTTTCGGCGCGCACTACGATCCGGTCGCAGGCTTGGTGCGCTGGAGCGAAGCGGAGCGGCATGAACACGTGCGCGAAGGGATGAGCGAGATCCCTCGCTCTCTGATCGAGCGCAATCCTCATGTAGCGCTGTTCGCGCAGCGCAATCCGAACTACGCGCGCGGCGACGAGCTCGCGTGCATCGCCGACATGACTTTGTGGACGATGCTGCGCGAGACCGGGCGCGTGTCGATCGCAGCGACCATTCGCCTCGTTCGCCCATCCGCACGGTCTCGTCGTTCAGCAGCGCGATCCGACGCGCAGGGACATGCCAACGAGAGCGTTGTCTGATGGGGCTTGGCGCGCGCGTCGCAACGACCGCGTGGCAGATCGGAGCGCGCCGGTCTGCACAACGCTTCGCTGCGGCAGTCGCAGATCCGATCGGCGCGCAGGACGCCATGCGCATCGAGGCCGCGCAACGCGTCGCGGCGACTGCCCGCGGGCGAGCGCTCGGGATCGATCCGACGCGCGACGGCTCGATCGAGCGGTGGCGTGAACGTGTGCCGATCGCGACCTACGAGGATCATCGACCCTACGTGGAGCGCATCGCCAGCGGCGAGCACGACGTGCTCGCGCCAGGGCCCGTTCGATGCATGGAGCCGACGGGCGGAACGAGTGGCGACGACAAGCTGGTTCCGATCAACGCTGCGCTGCTCGACGAGTTCGCCGCCGCCACCACACCGTGGGTGTCCGACCTCCTGCGTCGATACCCGCGCCTTCGGGGCGGTCGTGCCTATTGGGCGGTCTCGCCCCCGGGCCGGATCGAGGAACGAACCTCTGGCGGCGTCGCAATCGGGCTCGAAGCAGACACCGACTACTTTCCACCGCTCCTGGCGCGCATCGTCGACCGCATGCTCGGGCTGCCTCGCGGCGTGTCGCTTATTCGCGACCTCGACGCGTCTCGCTACGTCACCTTGCTCGCGCTGCTCGCGATGGAGGATCTCGCGCTCGTCAGCGTGTGGAGTCCGAGTTTCCTCACGCTCGCGTTCGCAGCGCTCGATCGACGCTGGTCCACGCTCATGCAGGATCTCGCACGCGGCACGATCACGGCCGACATCGATCTCCCGGACGAGCTTCGGCGCGAACTCCAGCGCGCGATCGGTGCGCAACCGGCGCGCGCACGACGCCTCGGGAAATCCTGTGGCGCAGCTGCGCCGCCACGCGATCTCGGCGCAGTGTGGCCGAGGCTTTCGCTCATTTCCTGCTGGACGGACGCGAATGCCGCCCGAGCGCTTCCAGCGATGCGTGAGCGAGTGCCGACCGTCGAGATCCAGCCGAAGGGTTTGCTGTCGACCGAAGGCGTGACCAGCATCCCCTGGGGCGCGAACCATGCGCCAGTGCTCGCGGTGGCGTCGCACGTGATCGAGCTGCTCCCCGTCGACGCTCGCGGATCCAGCCCGCCGCGCGACGCGACGATCGACGGCGCGAGCGCGCGCAGCGCGCACGAGCTCGAACCTGGCATGATCGCCGAGGTGCTGCTCACCACCGCTGGCGGGTTCACACGCTATCGAACCTTCGACCTGGTCGAGTGCGTCGGTCGAGTCGCAGGCACCGACACGCCGCTCGTGCGATTCGTCGGCCGGTCCGATCATGCGAGCGACATCGCCGGCGAGAAGCTCACGCCCGAGACCGTGGAAGCGGCGTTCGACGAGATCGGCGCGCCGCCGGGCGCGTTCCTCGCCCCAGTCGCCGGGACCGTTCCGGCGTACGTGCTCGTCCTCGACTCGGCGACGATCTCCACTGACGCGTCGGAAGCCCTCGCGGCCGCGCTCGATGCCCGCCTCGCCGCGCAACACCACTATGCGCTGTGCCGACGGCTTGGCCAACTTGGACCCGTCTTCGCGCTGCGCGTCGAGCACAGCACGGCCGCGTGGGAGCGAGTTGCCGTCGCCAGTGGTCAACGAGCAGGTTCCCGCAAGGACAGCGTCTTGGATTCGCGCATGGGACTCGCCGACGCGCTCATCGCATCGATCGGGTGACGGGTTCGCCGACTCTGCCGCTCGGGAAGGAACTTGAAATGGACACATCGCCGACGAGCGCATCGCCAGATTCCGAGTCCGCGACAACGGTCGACGCGCACGTCGGCGACTACGTGGTCGATCCGGATCTGAGCGCCGAGGAGCAAAGCGACGCGCGACGCGTGACGCGTGGTCGAACGAGCGCGGATCCCGAGCAGCGCGACATCATGCGCTGGCAGATCGGCACGCTGCACCAGGCGTGGTACGCGGCGTGCCAATCGAAGGATCTGAAGCGGGGCACGCCGCTCGCGCGAACGATCCTCGAGGAACCCGTCGTGCTCTTTCGCGACTCGAATGGAGTCGCCACAGCGCTGATCGACCGTTGCCTGCACCGCAACGCCGCGCTCAGCGCCGGCAAGGTGCAGAACGGCTGCATCGCGTGCCCGTACCACGGGTGGACGTACGATTCGGAGGGAACGCTCGTTCGCGTGCCCAGCGAAGGACCGGGCGCCGTGAGCGCCCGCAAGCTGCGCGCCGAGCGATTTCCCGTGCGCGAACAGGAAGGGCTCGTCTGGGTGTGGATGGGCGATCCCGACCGCGCCGAGCAGGTCGAACCGTTCCGCATGCCGATCGGCGGCGCCGACGGCTGGAAGCACTACTACATGTACACCGAGTTCGATGGCGACGTGACCGACCTGGCCGAGAACTTCATGGACGTTCCGCATACCGCGTTCGTGCACGCCGGCTGGTTCCGCAGCGAATCCAAGCACGAGCCCAAGCGCGCCGAGGCCGACGTCGTTCGCACGCACGATGCGGTGCACGTGACGTACCACCAAGACGACGACTCGATCGGCTTCTCCGAGCGTTTCATCAATCCAGACGGCGCGCCCATGACGCACACCGATCGCTTCTACATGCCGAACACCACGCGCGTGGACTACATGTGGGGCGAGCGTCGCGGCTTCGTCATCAGCTCGACCATCACGCCGATCTCCCCGGATCGCGCGATGGTGTTCACCTCGATCGCGTATCGCTTCGGGTTCCTGAATCCGATCGCGCGCTTGTTCCTTCCGTGGTACACGCGCGTCGTGATCAATCAGGACGTCGACATCATGGAGGTCCAGACCTCCACGCTCGGCAAGTTCGGACGACGACGGTTCTTCGGAACCGAAGCCGACGTGATCCACCGGTCGATCGAACTCCTTCGCGAGCACCGGCTCAAGGGCGAAGTCGGCGTGCCGCCCAAGCGCCTGGAGAAGCGCATCGAATTCTGGATGTGACGCGCGAGGCGAGCGTCACTCGGTCGACGGCGCAGCCATTCGCACGTACAGCATCCGTGCGAGGAACAAGGCGCAGATCGTGACGAAGATCGGCACCTCCCAGTGGCGAATCGACGCAACGATTGCTTCCACGTCCACCGTCGCGCCGAACACCACGCCGATCGTGGTGAACGTGACGCTCCAGAGCACGCAACCGGCGAAGTTCAGCGTCGAGAACCGGGCATGCGGCATCCGCGCGATCCCGGCGAGGATCGCGATCCAGGTGCGCACGCCCGGCAACAAGCGACCAGGAATCAGCGCCTTGGTGGCGTGACGATGCACGCGTTCCTCGAGCGCCTCGCGCTTGCTCGGCAGCAACATCCGATCGGCGATCGGCGATCCGCCAGCGCGCCCGATGCCATAACCGAGTTGATCGCTCATCACCGAGCCGACGATGCCGAGCACGAGCACGAGCCACACGTCGATCCCCAGCCCGATCGCCGCAACCACCGCGAGCTCGCCGGCCGCAGGGAACACGTACGGTCCCAGGAAGGACGCGAGCAACACCGACATCGGGCCGGCTTCGAGCGTCGAGAGCGACTGTGCGAGATCAGGCATGGACGGATGCGGCACGGATCAGCCGACCGTCTGCAATTCGGTCACGAGTCCCACGCCCTTGAGCTGGAACGCGCGGCACCAGTTGCGCTGGTCCGCCTTCACGACATGACAATCGATGTCGCGGGTGGGGCCGAGGTCGGGATCCTTGCGACGCAGGCGATTCGCGATCTTCGGGTCGGCGAAGTTGAGCTCCATGATCGCGCCCGAGAGGCAGTCGTTGCGCACCGTGTCGGGCAGGCCGTGGCACACGTCGGCGGATTGGCGCAGATCGTTGTCGAAGAAGCGCGACAGACCGTGGCCGACCGCGTGGGCGCAACCTTCGCGATTCTGATCGGCGAGCCGCGTGCACCAGGTCCGCGCCAGCTGCGCGAGATCGGACGACGACGAGGTTTCGCTCATTCCTTGCAAGAATCCGTGGAGGAATCCGCCAACGCAGATCGAGTTCCAGTTCGCGTCGCGGGTGAGCGGGGAGTCGAACTCCATCACGTCCACGCCCGAGCGCTGGTAGTCGCGCCCGAGCACGTGCAGCGAAAGATGGCACAACCCCTTGAGCATCGGATTGCGGTTGGCCTGTCGCTGGAGGTCGATCAGCGTGGGGAGCACGCCGTCGCTGGCCATGTCGGCGCGCACGACGCGCGTGATGCAGTCCTCGATCTCGACGGGCGTGTGCGTCGCATAGGTCTTTGGCGTGGCGCACTGGGTTGCACGATCGCGGCTGAGGCCGTCGGGCGTCAGCGAGCGGGCGGCGACGATGCTCGCCGCGGTGAGCGACACGAGCGCCACCACGAGCAGCGAAGCAACGAGCGCGCGCTTGCGCAGCAGGCGCCAGTCCCTTCGCTGCGGGGGATCGGGGAATTCCGTGTCCACGCAAGATTATCGGGCCACGCGATGGCCTGGTTTCACCGTCGATCCGCGAGATCGCGGTCGAAATGACGTGCGCGACCCCCGCGGCGGCGTTGTCGCGCGCTCGGGCCGTCGTCGCGTCACAAGAACGGGCCCCGCGAATCCGACTTGGAGCGGCCTGACATGAATGGTCCTGTCGACGCGCTCGAGGAGGTGTCGAAGGACGTCGCAGGCATCGTCGGCGTCGCGACTGGACCTTCCAGCGCGCTTGCCGTCGCGCGCGAGCGGCGGAAGCCCACCAGCGAAGCCGTCAGCACGATCGCGATGCACAGCGCGCCGATGCCCAGCAGGAGCGTCGGCACGAAGTGGCGTTCGAGGAACGTGTCCGCCATCGCGTGCGACGGCTCGGCGCGATCGACGAACATCGTCTCCGTCGATCCGACGGTCGGCCGCGACGAGGACGACACCGACGACTCGTGTCGATACGGCGCGCCCTCGTAGCGGTACTCGTAGATCGGCGCGTACGTGGTGTCGCCGTCGGAGTCCGTGCTCTGGCTCACCGACACGACCGTGCCCGTCACCGTCGCACCCTCGTCCACCAACTTCTCATGGCTCGCGCGCACCGAGAACCCCACGATCAGGAGCACGACGCCGACGAGCAGGAAGACGAGCATGACGCCGCGGGACGATTTCATGGGCTGCGTATCGGCGCGGCGCGCCCAATCGTTGAGGCGACCGATACGATGCGTCCATGGACGACGACGCGGTGCAGCTGGAAGTGTGGAGCGACGTTGCGTGCCCGTGGTGCTACGTGGGACGCCGCAACCTGCAGGTGGCGATCGCCGATCTGGACGAACCCGACCGGCCCGTCGTCACATGGCGCGCCTACCAGCTGGATCCGTCCATTCCCGAGGACGGCGTTGACGCCGAGGCGTACTTCGCGCAGCGCTTCGGCGCCAACCTCGCGCGGCTCGAGGAGGGGCGCGAGCATCTCGTCGCGCTCGGCGAGGAGCTCGGCATCGCGTTTCGCTTCGACCGCCAGCGCGTCGTGGCGAACACCCATCTCGCGCATCGCGTGCTCGCCGCCGCTGACGACGCCGGCGTACGCGAGGAGACGATGGACGCGATCTTCGCCGCGAACTTCGAGCGCGGCGTCGACATCGGCGATGCGGACGCGCTGGGCGAGATCGCCGGCGCCGACCTCGTGCAGCGCGCGCTCGACGACCCGTCCCTCGCCCAGCGCGTCGACGCCGACATCGCCACGGCCCGCGAGCTAGGCATCACCGGCGTCCCGTGCTTCGTCGCCGACCGTGCCATCGCCGTCCCCGGCGCGGTGCCACCCACCGTCCTCGGCCAGATGCTCGCGGAGGCCGC
>JBDHZF010000065.1:0-14972 GCA_039811765.1 Thermoleophilia bacterium
GTGCGCGTCGACTTCAACGTGCCGCTTGACGACTCGGGTGCGATCACCGACGACACGCGCATCGCAGCGGCCCTGCCCACGATCGAGTACCTCGTGAAGCAGGACGCCACCGTCGTGCTGATGTCGCACCTCGGTCGCCCCAAGGGCGAGCGGGTCGCGTCGATGAGCCTGCGCCCCGTGGCCGATCGGCTCAGCGAACTGCTCGAGCGGCCGGTCGGCTTCGTCGACGACTGCGTGGGCGACGACGTGGAGACCGCCGTGCGCGACGCCCAGCCGGGTGACGTGCTGCTGCTCGAGAACACGCGCTACCACGCGGCCGACACGAAGAACGACCCCGAGTTCGCGCGCTCGCTCGCGCGGCTCGGCGACATCTTCGTGAACGACGCGTTCGGCACCGTGCACCGCGCCAACGCCTCCACTGCGGGCGTGGCGGCGTACATCCCGGCCGTCACCGGCTTCCTGCTCGAGCGCGAGCTGCAGCAGCTCGGCCACCTCGTCGAATCGCCCAACCGGCCGTTCGCGTGCATCGTGGGCGGGCTCAAGGTGAGCGACAAGATCGGCGTGCTCGAGAACCTCGTGACGATCGCGGACTCCGTCCTCATCGGCGGTGCGATGGCGAACACGTTCCTGCGCGCGAAGGGCGCCGACACGGGCTCGTCGTTCGTGGAGGAGGGCGAGGGTGTCGAGCTTGCTCGGCGCGTGATCGAGCTGGCCGACGAGGAAGGGTGCAGCTTGCTGATCCCGATCGACCTCGTCGTCGCGGAGCAGCTCGTCGAAGGCCAGGAGACGCAGGTCGTGCCCGCCGAGCACGTACCGGACGGCCTGATGGCGCTCGACATCGGGCCGCGCACGCGCGTGCTCTACATCACGCACCTCGCCGATTCGCACACGATCTTCTGGAACGGCCCGATGGGCGTGTTCGAGATCGAGGAGTTCGCCGACGGCACCCGCGCCGTGGCGGAAGCAGTGGCCGACAACCCCGGCTTCACCGTGATCGGCGGTGGCGATTCGGTGGCGGCTGCCAACGCGTTCGGCGTGGCCGACCGCATCTCGCACATCTCCACGGGTGGCGGTGCGTCGCTCGCGCTGCTGGAGGGCGAGCAGCTCCCGGGAATCGAAGCGATCCGCGACGCGCCGCAGTAGCTCGGCGACGATGTCGACGTGACGTTTCAGTCGTGCGTTCGACGTCGCGCGCGGATCATCTTGGTCGCGGCGAAGATCGTCGGCGGGACCATCAGCGCGACGACTCCAAGTCCACCGGTCGGGTCCCGCGGCACATCCGCGATCGCGTGCAGCGCATCCACCACGCCATCGATCGACAAGAGCAGGAACCAGACCAGTCCGCCTGCGGCCGCCAAGGTCGACCCCACCAACAACGAGTCCGCCGCCGGGTCGGTGTTGCCGTCGTTCGCCAAGCTCAGCAGGTCGTTCGACGCGCCGACGAGCGCCGCGTTGGAGCCGATGCCCGTCGCGGTCGAGACCCCGGCCTCGGCCGCGCGCTCGGTGACGTCGACGACGCGTTCCTCGCTTGGTTGGACCAGCGTGCCGGTCAGCGTGAGCAGGAGCGACACTGCCCCGCCACCGCCGAGCGCGAACGTCGCGAGCAGCAGCAGCGTGGCGCGCGCGTTCGAGATCGACGGGTCCCCGTCCCGGCCGAACACGTGCCACAACGGCCAGAGCGCGGCGAGCAAGACCACGCCGCGGACCAGGTTCGTGAGCCGAAACCTCGCGTGGAGGTTGCGACGGTAGAACAGCAGCACCGAAGTGAGGGGGGACGTCGTCTGCATGCGCCCCATCATCGGCACGTCGGGCACGACGCTGAAGCGGCTGTGCGAGGATGCAAGTCGACATCACTCCCTCGTGAAAGGCTTCCGATGAGCACCAAGTCCGAGCACCGTCCCCTCGTGATCGCCGCGAACTGGAAGATGCACAAGCTGCGCAGCGAGGCGCTCGAGTACCTCGAGGATCTCGGCACGTGGATGGACGAGCACCCGCACGGACTGGGCACGCGCGTGGAGGTGGTGGTCGCGCCGCCGTTCACGAGCCTCGAGCTCGCGGTCGAGCATCGTCCACCGCACGCGCGCATCTACGCGCAGACGATGCACCAAGCCGACCAAGGCGCGTTCACCGGCGAGGTCAGCCCCGCGATGCTGCGCGACCTGGGCGTCGACGGGGTGCTGCTCGGCCACAGCGAACGCCGCCAGTACTGCAACGAGCATGACGCGGCGCTGAGCGAGAAGGTGGTGGCCGCAGCCGAGTTCGGGCTGCGCCCGATGCTCTGCGTCGGCGAGACGCTCGACGAGCGCAACGACGGTCGAGCGGAAGACGTGGTGCGCGAGCAGCTGACGATCGCGCTGAGCGACCTCGACTCGGTCAAGGCCACGAGCAGCGGCCTCGCCGTGGCGTACGAGCCCGTGTGGGCGATCGGCACGGGCGAGACGGCCACTGCCGAGACCGCGCAGTCGATGCATCACGTGATCCGCGACGTGCTCGGATCCGTCTTCAACCACGAGGTCGCCGAGCGCATCCCGGTGCTCTACGGTGGCTCGGTGAAGCCGGCGAATGCCGCGGAGCTGCTCGGGCAGGCCGACATCGACGGCGCGCTCGTGGGTGGAGCCGCGCTCGAGGTCGAAAGCTTCAGCGGCATCATTGCCGCCGGGTTGGATCTCGTCGCCGTCGCGAGCGCCTGACATGACGGATCCGCTCCTGAGCGCACCGTCGGTCGCCCTCGTCATCCTCGACGGCTGGGGGCTCGCGCCCGATGGTCCCGGCAACGCCGTGTCGCTCGCGTCCACGCCAACGTTCGACGCGCTGCACGCGGCGCATCCGCATGCCACGCTCAAGGCGAGCGGGCTCGACGTGGGCCTGCCCGACGGGCAGATCGGCAACAGCGAAGTCGGGCATCTCAACCTCGGCGCGGGGCGCGTGGTCTATCAAGATCTCACGCGCATCGACCGCGCGATCGCGGACGGCAGCTTCTACGACGCGCCCGCGCTCGTGGACGCCTGCGCACGCGCCGCTGCTGGCCGAGGCGTGCTGCACATCGTGGGCTTGTGCTCGTTCGGCGGCGTGCACTCGCACCTCGAGCACGTCGTGGCAATCGCACGGATGGCCGCCCGGCTCAACGTGCGCGAAGTGCGCGTGCACGCGATCACGGACGGGCGCGACGTGTCGCCCACCGCGTCGCTCACCGACTTGGAATGGCTCGAGCACAAGCTCGGCGACGTCCAAGCGACCGAAGATGGGTGCCGCGCATCGGTGGTGAGCGTCATCGGACGCTATTGGGCGATGGATCGCGATCATCGCTGGGATCGGACCAAGCGCGCGTGGGACCTGCTCGTGCACCGCGAGGGCCGTCGCGCGGCGAGCGCGCGCGACGCGGTGCGCATCAGCCACGAGGAAGGCACGACCGACGAGTTCGTCGAGCCGTTCGTGGTCGGGATCGAGGACGCGAACACCGGCATCGATCCCGGCGACGTGGTGGTGTTCGCGAATTTCCGCCCCGATCGCATGCGCCAACTCGTGCCGGCGCTCGCATTGCCTGACTTCACCGGATTCGAACGCGACCGCACGTACCGTCCCATCTCCCATGCGGTGTGCATGTGCGAGTACGACGCCACTTTCGGGTTGCCGGTGGCGTTCCCGGCGCACGAGTTGCATGACACGCTGGCGGACGTGCTCGAAGCGCACGGCGCAGGGCAACTGCATGTGGCGGAGACGGAGAAGTACGCGCACGTCACCTACTTCTTCAACGGCGGGGTGGAGGCCGTGCACGCGGAGGAGCATCGCGCGCTCGCGGACTCGCCGCGCGATGTGCCGACCTACGATCTCAAGCCCGAAATGGCCGCCGCGCAAGTGGCGACGCTGTTCGAGGACGGATTCGCCGATCCGCGCGTGCAATTCGCAGTCGTCAACTTCGCGAACCCGGACATGGTTGGGCACACAGGCGTCATTCCGGCCGCGGTGGCGGGCATCGAAGCGGTCGACGCGGCCCTCGCGCGCGTGGTGGCGTCCGTCGCCGCGCGCGGCGGCACGCTGCTCGTCACGGCCGATCACGGCAACGCCGAGCAGATGCTCATGCCGGACGGCTCGCCGCACACGGCGCACACCACGAACCTCGTGCCGTTGATCGT
Organism: Thermoleophilia bacterium; assembly: GCA_039811765.1. Taxonomy (GTDB): domain Bacteria; phylum Actinomycetota; class Thermoleophilia; order Gaiellales; family SKUG01; genus JAGQUL01. The sequence continues at coordinate 4,134 of JBDHZF010000065.1, forward strand.
CGTGGAGACGGTCTCCGCCGACGCTCGGGTCGTTGCGTCCGTGCGTGACGGCCGGTTGGCCGATGTCGCTCCGACCGTGCTCGACTTGCTGGAGTGTACGCCGCCGTCGACGATGGGCGGCTCGTCCCTCGTGACGCGACGCTGATCGTCAGGCGGGCGGCGAAACGAAGAGCATCAGCGCGAGCACTCCCAAGCATGCCGCCATCAACAGCAGCGTCACCGCCGTGCGGACCGGCGTGCGAGGCGTCGGACGGCTCCGGCGATCTTCCCACGTCTCCACGCGCTTCTGAAATCGTGCAGCGCGCTGCAGCGATCGCCGTTCGCGCGCAGTGAGATCGGGAGCATCGAGCAACGCCAGCAGCTCGGCGTGCGACGGCGGTTGGTCGGTAGATGTCGAATCGCTCATGCGCGGATTGTCCCATGCACGCGAGAGCGGCCGCGGAGGTGGCCGCTTCTCGACGTGGCTGGACGAATTCACGCTTCACAGTTCGACGGTTCGATGCTTCACTGGGGAGGACGACGACTCGCGATGCGGCCACGGACTGGTCGCGTCGCACACGATGGGACGGAGCACGATCATGGGGATGAGCATTGGCGGCGGTTCGCCGGTCCAGCAGGTGCCGACGCAGACCGCGGTTGCAGGTGCCGACGGTGGTGGCGCTCCGGGCAAAGTAGACGCGGGCGGCGCCCCCAGCAAGGTTGCAGGAGCGAGCGGCGGTGGAGCCGATGCACTCGTGGGCGCTTCCGGCGGCGGCGCAGTTCCGGGCGCAGGTGGCGCCGGTGACGCAGCGCAAGGCGTGTCGGCGATGACGCCGCAGCTGATCGAAGCGCTGACGAAGCTCATCGACGTGCTGAACCAATTGGTGGCGGCGCTGCAAGCAAGCGGTGGCGCGCTCGGCGGCGGTCCGACTCAGAAGGGCGTTGAGGCGGGCGGCGGCACGACACCGGCGCTTGCGACGACCGCGACGACCACGGCGCCCACCGGCTCGCAGCCGGCGATGCCCGCGGGCATGAACATGACGGCGACCCCTGCGGCCGCGACGACTGCCGCGGTCAACGAGGCATTGCCGCACACGCATTGATCCAGCGGCAGCGGCGCGGCCGATGGCCGTGGTTCGTCACCAGCCGAGTTCGAGCCGTTCGGCGCTCTCGGATGGCAGTCCTGCGGCAGTGATCGCAGCTTCCGCACGCGAGACGTCGTAGGCGACGCGTTGGAACGTGAGCGTGCCCGCATCGAGCATCGCCCACGCGGCTCGAGGATCACGATCGCGCGGTTGTCCAACGCTCCCGGGGTTGAACACGCGGCGCGTGCCTCGTTCGAGCACGATGCTCGAGCCACCGGGCATGAGTCCGCCGACGACCATCTCGGCGCCGGGGGGAAGCTCCCACAGCAGCGGCATGTGCGTGTGGCCGACGGCACCGAGCTCGCGCTGTTGCAGGCGAAGGTGCGCGCCCGCGGACTCGACGGTTCGCACGTACTCCCACACCGAATCGCGCGCCGAACCGTGGTGCAGCTCGACGTTGTCGAGCAGTCGCATCGGTTCGAGCGTTCGCAACCAAGCTAGCCGTTCGTCGCCGATCGTTGCGAGCGCGTGCTGAATGCCCGCGCCTGGTCCGCCCTGCCACAAGCCGGGTTGCACGTGCTCGGCGCATCGAGCGTCCCCTGCTACGGCGAGATCGTGATTGCCGGCGATCACCACTTCGCAGCGCGTGCGAATCAGATCGATGCACGCGGCCGGATCGGCGCCATACCCCACGGTGTCGCCGAGGCACCAGATGCGTGCGTCGGGTGATCGAGCATCGATGTCCGCGAAGACCGCCTCGAGCGCCGGCAGGTTGCCGTGCACGTCGCTGATGAACGCGATCATGTCAGCGCTCGTCGGTCTCCGGGAGGTTCTTGATGCCCTCGCGCGTCACCCACTTGGACCAGTTGTCTTCGAGCGCGTCGATCAGCTCGCGCACGAAGCGAGGGCTCATGTTCATGCGGCTCACCACGACGCCGGGGACCTCGTCAGCTTCGATCTCGTGGTCGACGCGCGCGAACGTGATCGTGAACTCGTAGTCGGAGTGGCTCACGTTCGCGAAGTTCGAGTAGTGCCCCGCCATGATCTCTGGCGAGGTGTGAATGTTGAGGTGGCGTTCGCGAGGGGTGTCTTCCATGCGAGGCAGCCTACCTGCCAGCGGTCCGGATGCGTAGTGTCGGCATCGTGGAAGTGCACCTCACACGCGTGGACGTCGTCGCCGTGGGCTCGATGTCGAGCGACCTGGCCGTCGCGTGCGCCGACTACGAACGACGCATCGGGCGATACGTGAAGTTGCATGTGCACGAGCTGAAGGCCGAGCCAACCGCGCGTGGCGAGCAGGTCGTGCTGCGCACGGAGGGCGCCCGCTTCGACGACGCCCTCGACCGTATCGAACGACAGGTCGCTGATCCGAGCACGATCGTCGCGCTCGATCCTCGCGGCCAGCAACCCACGACCGAGCAACTCGCGGAGGGCTGGCTCGCGGCGCGCCATCTCGTGCTGCTGGTGGGCGGCACGATGGGCTTGCCCGACTGCGCTCGTCGCCGCGCGTCGTCGCTCGTCGCGTTCGGCCGAATCACGCTCCCCCACCAGCTCGCCCGTGTCGTGCTCGTGGAACAGCTCTACCGCAGCTTCCGCATCGCACGCAACGAGCCGTATCACTTCTGACACGGAACGAGCGTTCCATGGTCGCGATGTGTGGCGGGTTTCGTCCGCTCAGCGAGCAGAATCCGCCACACATCGGCTCCTTCGGCGTCCTTGTTCGACCCAAGGTGGGTGGCATGGCCGCGAGCCGGTAGGCTGGCGGCATGTCGTCTACCGGATTCTCCAACTCTGCGCTGCGCGGACTGCACGATGGGTTGCAGTCGATCGTCGACGAGATCGCTCGAGCTGGCGATGCCCCAGGAACGCCTCGCGTCGAGCTCGAACGTCCCCGCGAAGAGGCGCATGGAGATTTCGCCACGAACGCAGCGTTGATGCTTGCGCCGGTGCTGCGCCGCAATCCGCGCGAGGTCGCGCAGGAGATCGCCGATCGGGTGGGTGCGCTGCCGGGCGTCGACGCGGTGGACGTCGCAGGACCCGGGTTCATCAACCTGCGACTCGACGACTCCTGGTTCCTCGAGACGGTGGACGCCGCGCTGGAGGCCGGCGCCGACTTCGGGCGCGGTGCATCGAACGCCGCCACGTCCGAACCGATTCTGCTCGAGTTCGTGAGCGCGAACCCGACCGGTCCGCTCGTTGCGGCCAGCGCGCGCCACGCCGCGTACGGCGACGCGCTCGCGCGCGTGCTTCGGCATGCCGGCCATGAGGTGCGCACCGAGTTCTACGTGAACGACGCCGGTCGCCAAGTGGATCTGTTCGGCGAGTCGTTGTTGGCCCGCGCGACCGGTGGTCAGGTGCCCGAAGGCGGCTACGAAGGCGAGTACGTGCGGGATCTCGCCGCAGAGCTCGGCGTCACCGCCGAGTCCGATCCTGTCGAACTCGGCCAACTTGGCGTCGCCGCGATGATCGGCGGCATGCGCGAGCAGCTCGATCGCATGCACGTGCACTTCGATCGATTCCAGTCGGAGAAGGCGTTGCACGAAGCAGGCGCAGTGGTCGCCGGCATCGAGAAGCTCGCCGCCGCGGGGCAGACGTTCGACGAGGATGGCGCGACGATCCTGCGCACGACCACGTGGGGAGACGATCGCGATCGCGCGGTGCGACGCGCCAACGGGATTCCCACCTACTTCGCGGCTGATATCGCATACATCGACGACAAGTTCGCGCGCACGGGCGAAGCAGGTCGCCTGATCTACGTGCTCGGCGCCGACCATCACGGCTACATCGCGCGGCTGAAGGGCGCGGCGCAGGCGCTCGGTCACGATGCCGATCATCTCGAGATCGTGATCATGCAGATGGTCACGCTCACCGAAGCCGGCGAGCAGAAGAAGATGAGCAAGCGACGCGGCGATTTCGTCACCACGCAGGAGTTGCTCGATCGCATCGGCGCGGACGCAGTTCGCTTCTGGATGCTCGAACGCAGCCACGACCAGCAGCTCGAGATCGATCTTGACAAAGCGTCCGAGCAGAGCGACGACAACCCCGTCTTCTACGTGCAATATGCACATGCGCGCATGTGCTCGATCCGACGCAAGGTCGAGGACGCGGATCTCGCCGGTGGCGATTCAGCGGAATGCAGCGAGGCGTTGCACGACAGCGAGAAACGATTGGTCAAGCGCATTGCCGAGTTCCCGCTCGTGGTCGCGGACGCTGCGGAGCGGCGCGCTCCGCATCGCTTGCATCACTACTCGCGCGACCTCGCGAGCGACGTCGCCAAGTTCTACCGCGACTGTCGCGTCATGGGCGACGGCATCGCGCCGGAGCTGACCGCTCGACGTCTCCACTTGGTAGACGCCACACGATCGACGCTCGCGCTCGCGCTCGACCTGCTGGGTGTCGGCGCACCCGATCGGATGGAGCGTCGCGACGAGGCATGAGCCGCGTCAGCGTGGCGTCGGAACCACGCCCAGTGTGCATCGCCCCTCGAACACCTGATCGCCGAGCGCGTCGAACGCGGTGATTCGCCACACTTGGCGTTCGTCGGTCGCTGCCACGTTCGTCGCAACGACGATCACAGCGCCGGGAGCCGCCGGCCGAAGGTTCGCTGCGTCGAGCTCCGCGCCGAATGCCCGCTTGTCGCTGCCGCAGCACAGGTTCGCCGCGGTCGACGCGGCGGATTCGCCCGCCACGAGCAGCATGCCGAACGCATTCCGCGAAGCGTTCTCGTCGATCTCGACTCGAACGACCACTGCCTGTGCGTCGCACGTGATCAGTTCGATGCCGAGCGCGCCGAGCACGGTATCCGCGAGTGGTCGGGTGCCGGGGCGTGGATCGGCGGCGAGGGGCTGCGCGTCACGAGCCTCGGCAGCGAGTTGTCGCGGTTCGAACTGCACCATGTGATCCTGCCAGAAGAGTCGATGGCTGCCACAGGGACGAGTGGCAGCCATCGGCGGGGAGGTATGTGCGCGTGTGGGACGCGCCGCGAGGTAGGCGGTGGGATCGACCGCCCGGCGCGGCTCAGCGCACGGTTTCGCGTTCGAGCAGCTGCTGGAACGCGGCGTTGCGGATCGCATCGACCAAGTCGACGGTCTCGGGGAGGGTCGGGGTGGGACGCGGAAAGAAGCAGCCGCGATCGGCGTCGTCGAACTGTTGGCGAGCGAGCATCGAACGGATGTTCGCGACGACTGGCTCAACCGGCTGGACCGGGAGCGGCTGGTTGATGCGAGTGGCGGTCATCATGGCTGGAAGCTCCTGTTTGGAACGCGCTGAATCGAACTTCCGGAATATTTACACGAAAACAAGCTGAGGTAAAGAAAAGCATCGGCAAAACCGCTCAATTTGTGTCGTAAGCGGCCATTTGCATGGTCCGGTGTCGGCCATAACGGTTGTCGCGAAGCGGTTATCGTCAGCATGCAGGTGTGCGCTCGATGCCGGACCCGGCGGTGAAGCACGAGATCGACTTCTCGTCTGCCCAGCTCGCCGACGAATTCGCACGCGCGCTCACGCGAACGGCATACGCCGGATCGGCGCCAAGGCAAATCGTGACCCACCCGGTCTGGGTGGACGCGTCTGCTGGGGAGGGCTTCCCGCCGCTAGCGCACGCGCCGTTCATCGCAGGCGAAGACACCCATGTCACGCCCACGCGACCGGCGGTCACCGAATCGGAGACGCTGCGCAAGTAATACGCGCCGACCAAGTTCTTCGGGCCACGCTGTTGCACATCGCCGTTGTTTCCCGCCATGTCGGGAGGATTTCTGCGCCCATGGTCGTTCTGGTACTGCGACACAGCCTGCGCGTACGACGACGCGGTCGACTTTGCTTCGTTCATTGACGCCGAGGCCTTCGCTCCGTGGAACGCAATCATCGCGATCGCTCCGAGAATAGCCACGATCGTCATCACGACAATCAGCTCCATCATGCTGAATCCCTGTTCCAGGCGAGTCGTGGCGCGGTCGTGATCGGTGTGTTCGGGCATACGACGATCCTGTGGGCGGCGGGCGTACGACCTGTCCATCGGCGATTCTTGCGAGGGGCTTGAGGAATGCGCCTGCTAGTGTCGAAACCATGGAACCCTGCCCATGCGGCTCCGGCCGCGAATTCAGCGAGTGCTGCCAACCGGTGATCCGACGCGAGCGCGAAGCCGCCACGGCCGAGGAGCTGATGTGCTCGCGATACAGCGCGTTCGCCATCGGCGCCATCGACTGGATCATCGACAGCCATCATCCGGAAACCGTCGGCGAGGTGGATCGCGACGAAGTCGAGCAATGGGCGACTGGCTCGGAGTGGCTCGGCCTGAAGATCCGTTCGACCGAGGACGGTGGAACCGACGACGACGAGGGCGTGGTCACGTTCCGTGCCCGATACAAGGTCCAGTCCCAGCAAGTCGACCACGTCGAGCGAGCGCACTTTCGACGCGACAACGGGGCATGGCGATTCCACTCCGTGCTCGAGGACGAGGACGGTCCCCAGCTGGTGCCCGTCGGTCCAGCGTCGGAGGTGGGTCGCAACGATCCCTGCCCATGCGGTTCGGGCAAGAAGTACAAGAAGTGCCACGGCGGCGCGTGACGCGCCGCCGACCGCGTCAGCCTTCGTCCCGCACGGTGTAGCCGCACGCGTCGCATTGCGTGCGACCGTACTCGAGCGTCGACAGCTGGCCGCTCGCGCACATCGGGCACGGCAACCCGCTCTCGGCATCGTCCACGTCGCCGTCGACATTGCTGAAGTGCGCGAACGAGTGCCCGCACTCGTGGCAAAAGTCGTCGCCGTGCGGGTCCGGCTCGCCGCAGCCAGGGCAATCCGGCCGCGCCGCCGCGCCGCTCGCCGATGAGTCCTCGCTGCCGATGCTCCACATGTCCATGCCCCCTGCTGGTTCGCTGCGCCAGATCGGTTCACCAATTTCGCGCCGCGGCCGTGATGCGTTCGTGTACCCGCGCGACGGATCGTCGACGCAGGGATCCCGATCGCCAAGCGAGGTACAGTTGGGAGCGAACCGGCGTGGACGGCGTGATCAGCGGAGCGAGCTCGCCGCGCCCGATCGACCACGCCGTCGTGTGCGCCGGAAGCACCGTCATTCCCACGCCCCGTTGTGCGAACTGCAACGTCGCTCGCAGCGAGTTGGCCACGAGCAGCGCGTGCAGGTGCGGCGGCACGCCGAACACGGTTTGCCAGTAGATGCGAATCAGCGGCAACTCCTCGTCGTGGGCTGCGACCGGCACCTGTTCCAGCTGTGCCGCGCCATTGGCGTCCTCGGTGATCGTGCCGATTCGTTCGCGCCATTCGGGCGACGCGACGAGCTCGAGATATTCGAAGCACAGCGGTTGGGTCTCGATGCCGCGCCGAATCGTGTCGATCGTGAGCACTGCAAGATCAAGTTCGCCGGCGGCGAGGCGATCCAGCACGGGGGTGTCCACGCCGAAGAACATGCGCACGCGAAGGCCGTCGTCCATCATCGGCGCGAGTTCGGGAAAGACGCGAACGCCGAGGAATTCTTCCGGCCCGCCCAAGTGCACCGTGTCGGAGATCGCTTCATCGTCGCCGTCCGTGTTGCCGCCGAGCGCGCCTTCGAGCGCGTCGACGTGCGGTGCCACGGCATGTGCGAGCTCGCGTCCTGCAGCGGTCGCGACCACGCCGCGGGGTTCGCGTCGAAACAGCGGCTTGCCGAGCTGGCTCTCGAGCGAGCGGATCTGCACGCTGACGGCAGGTTGGGTGAGGTGCAGATCGGCTGCCGCGCGCGTGAACGTGCCGGCTCGGTATACCGCGAGGAACGTGCGCAGAAGGTGGATGTCGGCCATGGCTGTGGAGCTCCCGCCAGCTAGGTATAAACTAGATTATGCCACATGTTAGCTACCATTATTGGATTTATCGTCATGCGGCAGATACGGTTCGCTGCGCAGAAGTGCGGCCTCCAACTGGGAGTGGGACGAGGCCTGTGGGACAGCGATTCGTGGAAAGGACGCCACGCATGCAGATCGATCGAGCAAGGATTGTCGAACAATGCGGCGTTGCTGCATTTGCTCCGTCAGGCTTGGCGGATGGCAATCGCGTGTTGGGAACAGCGCATGTGCGCTTCCTTGATCGCGACGACGACGTGACGTTCACGTCCCACCTGCAACTCGTCGCCGGAGGACGGATCGGGGCGGTCGATGGATACGCCACGATGCGCGACGCGTTGTTCGAGCTCGGGGTGCTGACTCGCGGCGAACGCGTTGGCGCTGCCGCGGTGATGGAGCGCGACGGCCGATATTTTGGTCACGTGCTCAAAGGTAGAGATCTCGAAAAGGGCGTTCGCGCGCCGCTTCGACCGGCGTTCTTGGAGGAGGACGCGCGCTCGTCGGTGGTGGCAATGCGAACGAACGACCGATTCGAGCGGTTGCGCGCGCTCGTGGACGGCGGGTGGAATCGCCGCTTCCGCGACTGAAACAAGAGCGCAGCGCACATGACTTGGCGCCTATGAGCGCGCCACGGAGGGGCCCGTCGACCAGGGGAGGCGACGGGCCCCGTTTCCGTTGGTGCGGCGCGTGCGGGCCAAGGGAGCGGCCGAGCGCGGCCACGGAGCACGGGAACGTGGACGACGGGTGGCGCTCGACGCATACGATCGTGGTCGCGATTGCACGCCTCGCAACGACCAAAGGGCCGTCCGAAGATGAACACGTACCAGACCGCAGTTCCCGCTCCCGCTCGCTCGGAAGGACATGACGTGGCCGCATGGGCGCTCGTCGCGCTGATCGTCGCCGCCGTCTGCGCGTTCGCTGGTTGGGCGTTGGCGCGCAATGATTCGCCGAGCCAAAGCGATGTGCAGCGCAGCGCGGCGCTCGCGTCGCAGGAAGGCTTGCAGCGAGGGCAGGCACTGGGCATTTCGCAAGGCACCAAGCAGGGGCGGATCCAAGCTGCCGCTCGCGTTCGCACCCAAGTTTCCGCGGCTCGTGGTCAAGCGAAGAGCGAGGGCTACGCAGCTGGATATGCCGCTGGTCGCTCGCAGGCTGGCGATCCCGACGCGTATCTGAATTCGACCGCTGGGATCGGCGGCAGCGGGGCGTATCCGGCGGCCGACTATTCAGACGTCCTCGCCGCGGGCCTGTTCGGTGGCGACGCGGCCGGATTCGGCACGAGCGCGTACGACGCGTACGGGTACGGCGCGAACTCGTCGACGCCGTACATCGGGTCGACCACGCCGCTCTCGGCGAGCCTCGGCTACGACGACGTCGACTACTGATCCGCGTCGGGCAGCGCGGTGCGCATGCGCCGCAGGATCTCCTGCTGAGTGCGTGGATTCGACAGCAGGTAGCCCCCGACGAGCCGCTGGAACGCGGAGCGCGTGATCGACCACGTGAGCGCGTGTCGACTCACTTCCACAGTCGCGTTGCGTGGCGTGTCGAGCAGCAGCGCCGTCTCGCCGAAAAAATCGCCGGGGCCGAGCTGCGCGACCTGCTCGCCGTTGCGCATGACCCGCACTTCGCCTTCGAGCAGGACGTAGAACCGATCGCCGGCATCGCCCTGTTCGATGATGGCGGCTCGTTCTGGGAACCACCGCTGTTCGGCGTGATCGAGCACGAACTCCAAGTCCACACGGGGCAGGCGATCGAGCAGGCCGAGTTCCTTGATGCGAAGCCTCCCGCGGCCTTCGCGCGGCGCGCGACGGGCGCCGTTGTCGGATCGAAGCAGCTCCCGATCGCGCAAGATTCGAAAGACGAGCACTTGTTCCGCGATACGCCTGTGGAAGGTGAGCGCATCGAACGCGTAGGTTCGCAGCGGTAGCTGGCCGTGCACGCGGATGGTCGCGTTGCGCTGCTGATTCGTGAGCAAGCCGAGTTCGCCGAAGTACGATCCGGTCGCAAGGCGCGCAACCACGCGCTGGGTTCCCGAACGATCGCGGCGCAGCACGTCCGCGCTGCCGGATCGAATCACATAGAAGCGGCGATCGTTCTGCTGATCGCCGTCGCCTTGGCTGACGACTCGCGAGCCGGGGTCGAAATCGCACTGCTCGGCGATCTGCGCCAAGTCCCACAGGGCGGAATCGTCGATCTCGAACAGAATCGGCACTGATCGGAGGAACGCGAAACAGCGCGTGGCACGCGCCATCGCGTTGTCGTCGCCACCATCGACCGGCAAGCTGCTGTCGCGCGCCGTCGATGGATCGTCCCGTTCGGGTTTCCCGCCCATCCCAAAGTCCATCGGCATCCATCGTGCACCAGGAAGTAATCGTTGCGTATGGGATCGGCGAGCAATCGTCGCTCGATCCTGCCGAAATCCTCACCGCATGCGAGTCGAATCGCTCCGGTACTCCAAGTATGCTTGCGGGTAACGGCTCGCGCCCGCGCGCCGGACATAGAACGAACGCTCGATCAGGGCGTTCGAGTTTCACACTCAGAAAGCGGTAAGCAACATGGCACGTGGCACGGTGAAGTGGTTCGACGGCGAAAAGGGGTATGGCTTCATCACACCCGAGGACGGCGGCAAGGACCTCTTCGTCCATTTCTCCAACATCTCCGGTAACGGCTACCGATCGCTCGAGGAGGGCCAGCAGGTCCAGTTCGAGCTCGGCGAGGGCCGCAAGGGCCCGGAAGCGACCGACGTTCAGGCGGTCTGAGCCAGACACACATACCGGCGAACGAGCCCGTTGCTCGCTTCGACGGATTCACGCGAGGGGCGCATCCATCCGGGTGCGCCCCTCGTGCGTGATCAGGTAAGATCGCTGCAGCACCGGCGGGTATGGTGAAGTGGTATCACGAGAGCTTCCCAAGCTCTAATTGCGGGTTCGATTCCCGCTACCCGCTCT
>JBDHZF010000066.1:0-14523 GCA_039811765.1 Thermoleophilia bacterium
TCAGTGCTGCAGCTCGCTGGCGGCGCGGTGGCGCTCGATGGCGAGCTGGATGAGGCGGTCGACGACGTCGTTGAAGGAGTAGCCGCTCGCTGCGAACAGCTTGGAGTACGCGCTCGTGGGGGTGCAGCCGGGCATCGTGTTGAGCTCGTTCACCACCACGCGCCCGTCGGGCGTCACGAAGCAGTCCACGCGCGCCAGGCCCGAGCACTCGACGGCGCGGAACACGGCGAGCGCCACGCGCTGCACCTCGGCGGCCGCCTCGTCCGAGATGCGGGCGGGCACGCGCAGCGTCATGCGGCCCTCCACGTACTTGGTCTCGAAGTCGTACCACTCGGCGTCGTCGGCGATGACGACCTCGCCCGGCACGCTCACGATCGGATCGTCGTTGCCGAGCACGCCGCACTCGACCTCGATGCCCTCGATCGCCTGCTCGACGAGCACCTTGGAGTCGTGACGGAACGCGAGCGCGAGCGCGTCGCGCAGGGATGCCTCGTCGGTCGCGCGGCTGATTCCGATCGACGAGCCCAGGCGCGCGGGCTTCACGAACATCGGGAAGGCGAGCTCGCTCGTGCAGCGCGCGACGATCGCATCGACGTCGTCGCGCTTGTGGGCGACCACCTCGGGCGCCACCTCGATCCCGGCGTCGCGCAGCACGGCCTTGAAGATCGCCTTGTCCATGCCCACGGCGCTCGCGAGCACGCCGTTGCCCACGTACGGCACGTCCGCCGTTTCGAGCAGCCCCTGGATCGTGCCGTCCTCGCCGAACGGGCCGTGCAGGACCGGGAAGATCACGTCGACGCCGCTCAGGGCGTTGGACGGGCTCGTGACGGTTGCGGGGCGCACCTCGCTGCGGCGCGCCACCGACATCGGGCGCCCGTCGGCGCTCGGCTCGTCCGCGTCGTCGTGCGCGGGGCGCGGGGCAGCCTCGGGCAGCGCGAGCTTCTTCGCGGTGGTGAGTCGCCACTCGCCGCTGCGTTCGATGAGCACCGGCACCGCGGTGTAGCGCTCGCCGTCGAGCGCCTCCATGATGCCGAGCGCGCTCAGGCGCGAGATGTCGTGCTCGGAGGATCGACCTCCGGCGAGGATGGCGACGTTCAGCTTGCGCACGGGCGGCTACCTCGAAATCGTGGGACCCGGGGAAGGGTACCCGTTTCGACGCGCACGCGGCGAGGTCCTGCCGGCGCGGATGGCCGCTTCGTCCCTCCGCGATCCGAAAGACACGTGTGGCGACCCGATTCGGGTCGCCACACGGCCGGTTTCGCCAACTCTGCCTGAGCATAGCGGGCGGGTGCGGCCGACGCGCCCGTGGCGGCCCGAGGGCCGCCACGTACATCGAACTCGCCAGTTCCGCCACAGGATAGCGAAATGACGACGACGCGTGGACCCGGCCGGAATCGAACCGGCACCGTCGAGTTGGCGAAACCGAGATGCTGCCGTTACACCACGGGCCCTGCGCGTCTCGCCGGCGTCGCCGCGCCGGCTGGGAACAGCATCTCGGAGGAAATGTCACGCGTTGCGCGCACAATGCAACAAATGTGTGACGAATTTCATGAGAAGCCGTGACGAATTCGGCGGTGGGCCTCGCTTAGGGCGTTGCTCGGTTTGAGTCGCGCACGAGTCGTGACGCGTACGGACCTATCCGCTTTTTCTCCCAACAGGTGAAGGAAATTGCGGATGGGTGGATCGGCCAGGGGCGGGGCGCTCAGGGCGTGGTGTCGTCGCCCGTGGTGTCGTCGCCCGTTGCGGCAGCGGCCTCGCCCACCGTGATTGTCACCGTTGAACCGACCGTGGTCACGGTGCCCGCCGTGGGATTGGTGGAGAGCACCGCGCCCACGCTCGACGGGTCGTCGGTCTGCTCGGTCTGCACGCTCACGCGGAAGCCCTGCGCTTGCAGCGACGACGTGGCGTCCGCCTGCGAATCGCCGCCCACGTCCGGCACCGCGTTGTTGCCGGACGCCACCTGCAGCGTCACCGACGCGCCCGGCGCGACATTCGAGTTCGCGTCGATCGACTGCGCCAGCACCGTGCCCGACGCCTTCGACGAATCCACCGTCTCCACCTTCACCACCAAGTTCAGCGGATCGGCCTGCAGCGTGGAGCGCGCCGCGGTGAGCGTCTGGCCCACCACGTTCGGCATCGTCTCCTGCTGCGGACCGCTGCTGACCACCAGCGTGATCTGCGCGCCCGGATCCACGTCCGTGCCCGGCGTGGGATTGGTGCTGATGACGAATCCAGCGCGCACCGTGTCGCTCGACTGGCGCGTGCCCTCGCGCCACCGGAACCCGGCTTGCTCGAGCTCGTCGATCGCCACCTGGCGACGCTTGCCGGTCACGTCCGGCACCGCCACCTGCTCCGGCCCGCTGCTCACGGTGAGCTCCACGGTGGAGCCCTTGTCGGCGTCGTCGCCGCCCTGCGGGGACTGGTCCACCACCGTGCCCTCGTCCTCGTCGCTCGCCTCCTCGGTGACCTTCACCTCGAAGCCGGCGTCGATGACCTCGGCGCGCGCCGTGGCCACTTGCTTGCCGACCACGTCCGGCACCTGTACGCCGTCCTCGCCGGAGCCGCTCAGCAGCACGTACGCCGCCGCGCCCGCGAGCGCGAGCACGACCAACAACGGCAGGATCCATTTCCACGCCGAGCGGCCGTCCTCGTCGTCCTCGTCGTCCTCCGGCCATGCGGGTTCCGGCGGCACGGGCGTCTCGTAGGTGTGCACCGGGTTCGGCGCAAGCGGAGTGGTGGCCGCAGCGCTCGCGACCACGCGGGTCATCGCCGTGGTCTGGCCACCGTCGCGCGCGCGATCCAAGTCGGCGAGCATCTCGTCGGCCGAGTGGTAGCGGTTCGCGGGATCCTTCTCCATCGCCTTGAGGATGATGCTCTCCAGCTGCGGCGACACGTTCGGATTGATCGCGGACGGGCGCGGCACCGGATCCTTCACGTGCTTGAGCGCCACGTTCACGGGGCTCTCGCCGTCGAACGGCACGCGGCCCGTCGCCATCTCGAACATCACCACGCCCAGCGAGTACAGGTCGCTGGACGCCGACACGTCGTGGCCCTGCGCCTGCTCGGGCGAGAGGTACTGCGCCGTGCCCACGATCGAGCCGGCTTCGGTGAGGCCCTTCTCGGCGTCCTCGGCGGCGCGCGCGATGCCGAAGTCGGCGATCTTCAAGCGCCCGTCCGTGTCCACCATCATGTTGTGCGGCTTCACGTCGCGATGCACGATGCCGTTGCGGTGGGCGAAGCGAAGCGCGTGCAGCGCCTGCCGCCCGTAGGCGAGCACTTCCTGCTCTGTGAGACCGCCGCGACGGCGCACGAGATCCTTGAGCGTCATGCCGTCCACGTACTCCATCGCGATGTAGTACGTGCCGTCGGCGTGACCGCGATCGTAGACCTGCACAATGTTCGGGTGGTTGAGGCGCGCCGCGGCGCTGGCCTCGCGCAGGAACCGCTCGACGAACTGGGAATCCACGGCGTAGCGCTGGTGCAGCACCTTGATCGCCACGCGGCGGCCGAGCGTTTCGTCCTCGGCGAGGTAGACGTTCGCCATGCCGCCCGTACCGATGCGCTTTGCAATGCGGTACCGGTCGTCGAATGTGGTGCCAACCAGTGGGTCGTTCATCGTCGTCATTCTGCTCCGCCTACCCGTTCGACGTCTCGATTCCAAATCATTCCGCGCGCAGCAACGATTCCAGCACGTCTCGCGCGATCGGTGCTGCAACAGTGCCGCCCGTGCCACCGCTGGGCACGTCCTCAATAGCCACTGCGATCGCCGCCCGCGGGTTGTTCGCGGGCGCGAACGCCACGAACCATGCCACGAGACGACCGTTGCCGACGTCTGCAGTACCCGTCTTGCCCGCAATGTTGATCCCCGGCAGCTGCACCGCGGTGCCCGTGCCCTCTTCGACCACGTGCTCCATCATCTCCGTGAGTTCGTCCGCAGTTTGCTCGCTCATCGCGGTCGACCACGTCTCGTGGCGACCCTTGCGGGTGCCGCGGCCGTGGCCGGGGCGGCGAACGTCGTCGAGCAGCGTGGGCTTGGGAACATCGCCGCCGTTCGCGATCGCGGCGGTGACGAGCGCCATCTGCAGCGGCGTCACGAGCAGGCGCTCCTGCCCGATCGCGACGCGCGCCACGTCCACCGCGTCGGATTCGGCGAGCTGCTTGCCGTTCGTGCCGTAGAGGCCGCTCGCGCGCACCTCGTCCACGGGCAGCGCTTCCAGTGGCGGACGCTGGAAGAAGCCGAACTTCTCCATTTGTTCGCGCAGCTTCGCGTCGCCGAGCTCCGTGCCGAGCTGCGCGAACGTGGTGTTGTAGGAGTGCGTCAGCGCCTCGGCGAACGTGTGGCCGGCCGGCGCGACTTCGCCGAAGTAGTTGTGCACGTCCTCGCCCGGCGTGGGGAAGGACGTGCCGCCCTTGAAGGTGCGATCGGGGGAGACGCCGTCTTCGAGCGCTGCGGTCGCCGTGACGAGCTTGAACGTGGACCCGGGCGGATACGCGCCCTGCGTGACGCGGTTGAGCAGCGACGATCCGCCGCTGCGCGTGATCGCGTCGAAATCCGTGATCGCCTGTTGGTTGCGGAACGTGGGCGACGACGCGGACACGAGCACGCGTCCGGTGGATGGCTCGAGCGCCACGACCGCGCCCTTGCGACCGTCCAGTTGGTCCTGCGCGATCTGCTGCGCCTGCGAATCGATCGTGAGGCGCACGTCGTCGCCCACGGGGGTGTCGTCGCCGTCGAGCAGCCCCACCACCGCGCCGAGGTTGCGTGAAGAGCCGGTGAGCGAGTCGTTCATCGCGCGTTCCACGCCCGCGCGCGAATGGCCGGGCGTGTCGTAGCCGAGCACATGCGCGGCGAGCGTGCCCTTCGGGTACAGGCGCGACCAGAGCGTGTCGCCGTTGTCGCCAACGTGCTTCACGCGGCTTGCGATGCGCACGCCGTCGCTGGTGGTGACGAACCCGCGCGCCACTCGCTGCTCGTAGTAGCGCGTCTGGTTGTTCGCGTCCTTCTGGCGCAGCTCGCCGGCCGCCACGACCTGCCACCACGTGAGCATGATCACGATGGCGGCGAAGCCGGCGCCGAGCGCCGCGAACACGCGTGCGATGCGTCGATTCATGCTGGCGCCGCCTCGCGTATTCGCTCCGCCGCGCCGCGGTGGGAGACGATCAGCAACAAGCCGACGAGCAGCCAGTTCGCGAGCAGGCTCGAACCGCCGTAGCTGACGAACGGGAGCGTCTGGCCGGTGAGCGGCAACAGGCGAACCACGCCGCCGACGATGATGATCGCCTGCATCGCGAACACGGCGCTCAGGCCGAACGCGAGCAGCTTCGAGAAGCCGTCGCGGCAGCCCGCGGCGATCGCGAAGCCGCGCCACGCGAACACCACGTACAGCAGCAGCACGCCCACGGCGCCCACCCAGCCGAGCTCGTCGGCGAGCACAGCGAAGACGAAGTCGGTTTGCGCGTCCGGGATCACGGTGTTGCCGTTCGCGAGCACGACGTAGCCTTGGCCGAGGCCGCGCCCGAGCAGCCCGCCGTCCGCGATCGAGTACAGCGCCTGCAGCGGCTGGTAGCCGCGCCCGGACGGATCGGCCCACGGATCGAGCCAGATGTCGAAGCGCGAGCGCACGTGCGCCGCGACGCGATAGACCATCACGGCGCCTGCCGCGAACGCAGCGCCGCCAACGACGGGGTACCAAGCGCGACCCGTCGCCACGTAGACGAGCAGCAGGAACGAGCCGTAGAAGAGCAGGCTGGTGCCGAAGTCGTTCATCGCCACGAGCAGTGCGAGGCTCAGCAGCCAGAACAGCAGCAAGGGGCCGAGGTGCTTGGGCGAGAAGCGCAGCGCCAGCAGCTCGCGATTCTCTCGAAGATACGCGGCGAGGAAGACGACGATCCCGATCTTCGCGAACTCGCCGGGCTGGATCTGGATCACTCCGGGAATTCGGATCCACAGCTGCGACCCGTTCACGGTGGTGCCCAGCGGACTGATCGTGAGCAGCAGCGCGAGCACGGAGACGGCGGCGATCACGTACTTGTAGCGTTCGAGCGAGTGGTGGTCGCGAAGCAGCAGCACGAGCGCGCAGAGCAGGACGAGCGCCACGACGAACCATGCGGTCTGCTTGCCGGCGAGATCCGGGCGGATGCGGTACGTCATCATGATGCCGATGCCGGTGAGCATACCGGCGAGCGGCAGCAGCCACGGATCGGCGAGTGGCACGGCGCGGCGAACCACGAGGTGGGCGGCGAGCAGCAGCGCGAGGAACGCGGCGCCCCAGCCAAGCGCCTCCCAGGAGGCGACTTTCTGACGTGACAGCCAGACCGTTCCGTAGCCGGCGGTCACGGCGACTCCGACGATCGCGAGCCAGATCGCCTCCACGGCGCGAGGAGAACGCGCGCGCGGCATGTCAGTCGTCCTCGTCGGCGGCGTCGGACGTGTCGAGCGGGCGCGGCAGGTCCTCGAGCACCTGCTCGGCCTGGTCGCGATCGAGCAGGCGATGCGAGTCGACGAGCCGCTCGCGTTCGGACGCATCAAGCGTGTCCGCGTCGAGGTCGGTCGTGCGATGCGTGGTGCTCAATCCGGCGATCGGGAAGCCGCGATCGATGCCGACGGTGCCGTCCGAACGCACGAGCAGGAAGTAGGACCGGCTCCACGTGAACGCGACCAGGACGATCGCGACGAGCAGCACGAGAGTCGCGGCGATCCATAGGCGGGAACCGCTGCGTCGTTCGGGCGAGCTGGTCCAGCCGTCGTCCTCGGCGGCGTGCATCGGCTCGAGCACGGGCAGCTCGCCGCTGGTCTCGGCCGGCGTATCGGCGACGACCACGGGAAAGGTTCCTGATTCGCCGGCGGCGTCGATGGCTTCGATCGACAATTCGCCGCTGACGTCGCTCGGCACCGGCTGCACGATCGCGACGGTGATGTTGTCGGTGCCGCCGCGCTCGTTGGCGAGGTCCACGAGTTGCCGCACGGCGCGGGCGGGGTCGCCGCTGGAGCCCACCACGATGTGCGCGAGCTCGTCGTCGGCGACGTGTTCGGTGAGGCCGTCGCTGCAGGCGAGCAGCCAGTCGCCGGGGCCGACGTGCAGCGTGTACGCGTCGACGCTCACCTCGGGTTCGGGTCCGAGCGCGCGGGTGATCACGTTGCGCTGCGGATGCACGAGCGCGTCGTCGGGCGAGATTCGTCCCGAGCGCACCAGTTCCGCGACCACCGAGTGGTCCTCGGTCACTTGGCGCGCGCCCGCGGCGCTCAGCACGTACATGCGCGAATCGCCGACCTGGCCGACCACGACCTCGCCGCCGTCGCGCACGATCGCGGCGGTGATCGTGGTGGCCATCCCGCGCCGGGAGTCGTCCACCAGCTGCGCGTCGTGCACTGCCGCGTTCGACGCGAGAACGGCGCGTTCCATCGCCCGCGCTGCGTCATCGGATCCGCGCGCGGCGAGCACGTCGCCGGCGGCGCGCACGAAGGTCTCGATCGCGATGCGCGACGCGACCTCGCCCTTCGCCGAACCACCCACGCCATCGGCCACGACCATCACGGGTGGATCGAGGAACACCGCGTCCTCGTTGTGGTCGCGGCGCTGACCCACGTCCGTCGCGCTTGCGTGTGGGAGCGTGCTCATCGCGTCACCTCGAACGTGAACACCGTTGATCCGACTTGCAGGCGGTCGCCGTGCCGCAGCGCGACGCGGCCATCGATCACGCGCCCGTTGACGAGCGTGCCGTTGGTGGATCCCGCGTCGACCACCGTGCCGGGCGCCACGATGCGCGCGTGGTGGCTGCTGACGACCTGCTCGTCGAGCACGACGTCGTTGTCGTCGGCTCGCCCCAGCGTGAGCCCGCCGCCGATCGTGAACGGCACGCCGGGGCGCAGCACGTCGCTGCCCGCCACCACCAGTCGCGGTTCGGCGAGTCCCGCCGAGCGTCGCGCGGCGTGCACGTCCGCCACCGGAATGATCGTGGATTCCTGCGCCGCGATCGATCGCGCCGCCATCGGACCTGCCCCGCCGCCGCGCAGCAGGTCCTTGTGCGCGTTGCGCAGCGTTCGCCACACGAACACGTAGATCAGGGCCACGAGCAGCGCCTGCCCGCCCAGCAGCAGCCACTGCACCATCAGCCGTCGTCCTCGTCGCCAGCCGCGTCCCACCGATCGAAGCGCACCTCGCACGTGCCGAAGGAGACGATGTCTCCCGGCGCGAGCGCATGCTCGGTGACCTTCTCGCCGTTCACCGTCACGCCGTTGGTGGACCGCAAGTCGCGCACGCGCCACGAACCGTCCGCGTCGTTTCGCACCAGCTCCGCGTGTTCGCGCGACACCGACGCGTCGTGCAGCACGAGCTCGTTGGCTCTACCTCGTCCCACGCGCACGCGCGCGTGCGAGAGCGGAAACGGACCATCTGGCCCGAACGCCGCGAACGCCCCGCCGGTCGTGGCCGGCGCGGCAGGCGGGGCGGGCGGCATCACGGTGGTGCCCGGATCGTCGGCGATCGGCTCTGGCATTTCGATCGGCGGCGCGTCCCCGTCCTCGGCCTGCTCCATCTTCACGGCGATGCCGAAACGGCCGAGCTGCAAGTCGCGATCCAAGTTCAAGTGCACCTTCGGGCGCGTGAGCAGCGCATACCCATTGCGGCGCGCGTGCTCGGTGAGGTACTCCGACAGCTCCGTGGTGAGCGCGGCCGCGTATTGCGACAGCTGGCGGTGATCGTCGCGGGAAAGGTAGACGTCATAGCGATTGGGTACGTACACGCTGCGCACGGTGCGCTGCTGGTGTTCGTCCATCTCCTTGACGAGACGGCGTGCGAGCTCCACCGGCTGCACGCCGGTCCGGAAGACCTTGCCGAAGGTTCCTTCGACGATCCGGGTGAGTCGCGTCTCGATGGTGCGCAGCAGTGACATGGCCTCGACGGGACGTGTGCGTGGGCATCCCGGGTACCCCCGGCGGCCGATTGTGGCTTCGGCCGCATCGAGGCGGCACCATACACCACGATCGGATGTGGTGCGAGCTGGCGAATTGCCTGCTGCTACCGGATCCGCCACGTTCGAGAACCGACCGACAGACAGGCACACGGCATGGACAGCACAGGCACATCGTTCGCCGACGACTTCGACGAGTTCGATCACCTGCTGGACGACGAGGACGAAGCAACCGCCGCCCCGTCGCGCACGGGTCGCATGCCGCGCGTTTCAGGCGCGAAGGACAACGCGCCCGCGGCCGGAGCGCGCACGAAGCGTCGCCCGTCGATGAAGGGACGCATCCGCGTCACGCCGGACTGGAATCGCATTGCCGCGGTGCTGTTCGTGGGCGTGATCGCGCTGATCGTGCTGTGGTTCGTAGTGACCGGGATCATGCACGCGCGCCGACAAGGCTCGTACGAGGACTACTACCGATCGGTGCGCGAGGTCGCGACGCAGTCGGAGGCGCAGGGCGACGAGCTGAACTCGATCCTCACCGATCCGGACGCGGGCGACCGCAGCGAGCGCATCGCGCGGGTCGAGGATCTGGCGACGCGAGCCAAGAAGCTCGCCGCGAACGCGCAGGACATCGAGGTTCCGAAGCAGATGCAGGACGCGAGCGTGTGGATGCAGACGAGCCTCGACTACCGCGCGAACGGGCTCGACGCGGTGCAGCGATCGCTCAGCGCGTCGATCGATGCGAAGGACGCGGACGCGAGCGTCGACGCGGTGTCGCAGGCGTTGGCGCGCTTCGTGGCAAGCGACGTCGTCTGGGCCGATTCGTTCGCGGTGGACGCTCGATCGCAGCTCCAAGCGGACGACGTGGAAGGCGTCACCGTGCCGGACTCCACCTTCATGGAGGATCTGGACTTGGTGAGCCCCAAGAGCGTGTCGTCGATGCTCGACCGGCTCGCGGTTGCGACGACTGCCACGGCGAGCGGCCAAGCAGCGGCGCCGAAGGACGGCAAGATCCGCGGCGGGCAGCTCGAGGCCGGTCAGGTGACGGTTTCCCCGAGCGGGCAGACGCTCGTTCCGGGCCAGCTCACCGAGATCAAGGGCGGCGACGACGTGACCTTCGAGGTGCCGTTCACCAACCAGGGCGAGGTGCAGCTCACGCAAGTTCCCGTGAAGATCACGATGCGCGGCTCCGAGAGCGATCCGGTGACGCTGACCGGCGTGATCGACGTGGTGGACCCCGGCCAGACCGCCACAGCGAAGGTGTCGCTGGACGAGGTGCCGAACTTCGGCGAAGTGCTCGACACGGAGATCCTCGTGGGCCCGATCCCGGGCGAGAAGACCGCCGACAACAATCGCGCCGAATACCAGCTCCAATTCAGTCTCTGAACCAATCCCGGGTCTGGGTCGGCACGTCCGTAACGATTTCGTGACGAACGTGCCGACCTGTATTCGGGCTGCGTCGAGTAGCCGGAGTTTCCGGTAGCCTTGGTGGCGATGACCACCGGTTCCCCTCATGCAATCGGCGCGGCGGCGCCGACACCCGCGAAGTCGCGGCGACGGGCACGCACCGAAGCGGCAACCGGGTGGCAGGCGTGGCTCGAGCTCACGAAGCCGAAGATCATCCTGCTGATGCTCGTGACGTGTGTTTCGGCGATGGTCGTGGCCAGCGAAGGCATGCCGCCGCTCGGCGCGACCGCGTGGACATTGATCGGCCTTGCACTGTCGATCGCCGGCTCCAGCGCGCTCAACCACGTGCTGGATCGCGATCTCGATCGGCGCATGACGCGCACGCGTCTGCGCCCGGTCGTGGCCGGCACGATCGGCGCCGGAGCAGCCACCGCGTTCGGCATCTCGCTGTTCACGCTCGGCGGCGCGATCCTCTGCATGTACGTCAGCCCGCTGGCCGCGTGGTGCGGCCTGTTCGGCGGCGCGTTCTACGACTTCGTCTACACGCCGCTCAAGCGCGTGACGATTCACAATACGGTGCTTGGCGGCGTGGCGGGCGCGATGCCGCCGCTCGTGGGCTGGGTGGCGATCACCGGCAACCTGGATTCGGTCATGGCGTGGACCATGTTCGCGATTATGTTCCTATGGCAGCCGGCGCACTTCTGGCCGCTGTCGCTGCTGATCCAGCGCGACTACGCGGCTGCCGGCTTCAAGATGCTGCCCGCCGAGCGCGGCGAGCGCGCCACGGTGCGCGCCACGTGGCGATGGACGATCGTGACGGTTGCGGCGACATACGTTCCGCTGGTCGCCGGCGACGCAGGAATCGCCTACGCAGTCGGCGCGACGCTCGCGAACGTGTACCTCGTGCGTCGAATGTGGTCGCTCGTGCGCGTGGATCGTGCCCGTGGCGAGGACGAGGCCATTGCCGCGCCGCTCGTTGGCAGCGCCGATCCCGCAGGTCGTCTCGCCGCCCGCGACGCCTTCCTCGGTTCGATCACCTGGCTCGCGATCGTCTTCGTCGCGCTCGTCGTCGACGCGCTCGTGCGCTGATTCGTTCGCGAGGTTTCGCGCACGATGCTGCTGGAGAGAAGGCGACCATGGTTGCTCGCACCCGCTCCGTCATGTACATGCTCATGCTGCTCGCCGTCAGTGCTTTCCTCGTCGCTGGCTGTGGCGGTTCCGACGACGATTCTTCGAGTTCGGGCGGTTCCGGCGGCTCGACCTCTTCGTCTGCGTCCAGCGCCGGCAAGGACTCGTTCGTCAGCGCGTGCGGCGGCTGCCACACGATGAAGGCGGCGGGAACCTCGGGATCGGTCGGTCCCGATCTCGACAAGCTCACGCTCGACGAGCAGTCCGTGCACGACCAGATCGTCAATGGTGGCGGTGGCATGCCGGCAGGGTTGCTCAAGGGAGACGACGCCACCGAAGTGGCGAAGTACGTGGCCGAGAACGCTGGAGGCTGACTCAGGCGCGTCGAAGGATCGCGCTCGTCGCCAGCGACATGGCGAGCGTCATCTTCGCGCCGATCTTCGCGGTCACCACGCAGGTGAGGCGCGTTCCTTGGTCGGCTCCCACGAGCAACCGAGCGCGCGTCGTGGCGCGTGGGATGAAGCGTGGCCCGCGCTTCCAGCGGTAGCTGAACGTCACTCCCTGTGCAGGGGTCCACGTGCCTCGCGTGCATGTGAGCGTCTTGCCGACACGCTTGACGCCGACGATCCGAGGCCGCACGGTGTTGCGCGGCTTGATGGCGACTGGGGTGGTGTCGCCGCCACCGCCCGATCCGTTTCCGCCCGTGCCGTTTCCGCCGTCGTTCTGGGGTGCGGCCGCGGTGACGAACGAGCGCACCGCTGAGCAGTCCTCGATGCCACTGGTGGCGGCATTGTCGAAACACACAGCCCAGTGGTAGGTGGTCGACGCGGCAAGGCCGGTCAGGTCGATGCTAGTGGGCGTTCCGGTTGAAGTGGTCAAGTACGCATTGATGGCCTTGGATCCGATCGTGGCGTACTCAGCACCGGCCGGGTCGCCGCTCGAGTCCGCGCCCGTTCGCGCGCGAACGAGCAGCGTTGCCGCGGGCCACGGCGACAGAGGGAGGCCGCGCACGGTGGCCGTGGTGCTCGTCACGGCGGTCGCGTCGTCGGGCGCGGTGATGTATCCCGCCGTGAACTGCGACGTGGGCGTGCACATCGTCTTCGTGAAGGGGCTCGTGTAGGTGAAGCACGACTCCACCTCGTAGCGCTGCCACGGGAAGTCGGTGTACATCGTGCGGGTGGCGAGTGCCACGGGCGCGTCCGAGTCGCTCTTGGCCACCGCATCGCCCGGCGTCGTGGACCAGCTGCCACCGGTCGTGGGCCGGTACCGCAGGAACGCCGTGCCCGCCGGGTGCGCGCCGATCACCTCGCGCCCGCGAGCGATCACCTGCGACGACGACGGCATGTCCGTCGCGTCCTGCGCGGGTGGCTGGAAGTCGGTGACGACCGCCGAGGTGCGGAAGCTGATCTCGCGGCACAGCGCTGTGCCGGTGTCGCAGATCCGGGCCTTGTGCGGCGTGTCCGGTGGCAGGTAGCAGCGGCTGGCCTCGGGTGACGACCAGTCGAGGCTGCCGAACAGGAACAGGTGCGACTCGTTCGTGCCGTTGGACGGCAACAGGGCATCGGTGTAGCTGCTCGCGGTGGGCGATCCGCAGACGTACGTGTCGCCGCCGCCGTTGTCGTACCACAGGTGATGGCGGATGCTGCGCGTGCCACCGCCGCTGAACGTGAGGAAGTACTGCAGGTTCATGCCCGTCGCCGACACCCACACGTCCGGGTTGATGTTGAGGTCGACGGCAGGTGGCGCGTTCGACGTGACCGTCACGTTCGTGAACACCGGCGTGTCGCCGCCGAACGTGCTGCTGCAGCCCATGCCGTTGCTGCACACCAGGGCGGTCATCGGTTGCGCGGCGATCGCGGCGGTTGCCTTGACCGGCACCCAGACCGTCATGTCTTTGTATTCGATGCTCTCGCCGTTCGCCTGGCCCAGGAAGAAGCGACTGGTCGGATCGCCAAAGTCGGGGGAGGTGGCTGCCGGCTTCGGCCCTATTCGCAGCCTCCGGGTCCCGGCGGTCCAAGTCAGGCCGGTCGCGCCCGCCGCCGTCGGACAGTTGTTCGCCGCGCGCTGATCGGTGAACACCGTGCCTTGGTTGTTCACGCCGGTGCGGATGCAGATCGGCGCGGCGCTGGCCGAGATCGCCGGCGCGAGATTCGCCGGCAGCGTCAACTCGGCCGCCCAGAAGTCCGCGGCGCAGGCGAACGACTCGTCGAAGTGCACTTTGACGCCCACCCAGAAGGTTTCGCCCACGACGGGATCCTCGGCCACCGCCTGCTTGGCGTACATCAGCTGCGCCGTCTCCGGAAAGCAGGAGCCGCTCAGCAGCTCGATCGGGTGGTTGCCCTGCACGTAGGTGATCGCAGATGCGGGCGTGGCGATGGTGAGCGCGCCAGCAGCGAAGGCCAGCAGCAGCGGGAGCAGTCGTCGCGTGCCATAACCCTACCGTGTGGAATGCGGAAGGTGTGACGATCGTTGCGAGCAGCTGCTTTCGGGCATAGGAAAGGGGGCTGGCGGATGACGGTCCTTCCAGCCCCCTCCCTCGCACATGTGCGCCCGGGGAGGTCAGTCCGGACGCGCAAGGAGTTGGCCGCAGCCCGCTCGCCCCATTGTCGGGTTCGCGCGCAAATTTGTTTCATCCTCGAGCGACGCGGGCCTTCGCGCGCAGCTCGATGGGCCGGCTGGGCCGAACCAGCACGTTCGACACGGGCGCCACAGGCTCGTCGCCGTCGCGCGGCTCGAGGGTCCAGTCGCGCAGCAGCGTCGCAAGCACGAGCACGCCGCTCTGGAGGGCCAGATGCATGCCGATGCACGTGCGCCGTCCACCGCCGAACGGGTACCACGCGAAGCGCGGACGGCTCGCCGACGCGGCCTCGTCGAGCATCCTCGTCGCGCGAAACTCGAGCGGATCGTCCCACCAGCGCTCGTCGCGATGCGTGACCCACATCGAACAGAGCACGTCGGACCCCTTCGGAATCGTCACTCCCGAATGGTCGAGCGGCAGATCCTCGAGCGCGCCGCGAACGATGTACGTGCCGCCACGCAAACGCAGAGCCTCCTCGAACGCCGCGCGAACGAGCGACAGCC
>JBDHZF010000067.1:0-14236 GCA_039811765.1 Thermoleophilia bacterium
CAACGAACACCCGCGGCGAACCCTGCAAGCGCTGGGCGCTCGCCGACCGCACCTACTGCGTCGCACATGATCCGGATCGCGCTGCCGAGCGCCAACAGCATCGAGAGGCAGCCTGGGCTGCGTCACGCGCACGGATGCTTCGCTGGGGCGACCACGCACCTACAGTGCGACACGCGATCGACGCACATGGCCGCCCTGCGCTGTGTCGAGCTTCCGGCATCTGCACGACCGTGCTCGGCAAGATGCTCGCCTACGACGACGAGCAGCCGTTCAAGCCGGAGACGTGGGCGAAGCTCGAGCGTGGAATTCGCGATCTCGGCGCTCAGGCGGCCGAGGGTGGCGTTTTCCCTGCATTACGCTAGAATACGGGTACTACAAATGGGCGAATGGGCGCATTTGCAGGCGCTTTGCACAAAGGGAAAAAACCCGGTTTCGAAAACCCCTGCAAATCAGGGGGTTTTAGTGGAGCTGGACGGGATCGAACCGACGACCTCATGCTTGCAAAGCACGCGCTCTCCCAACTGAGCTACAGCCCCATGTGGTGCGCAGCATAGCGGCTTGGCTTCGCGCGCGCGATATGTTGCGGGCATGCTCGAGTTCACCTTTGACGGCGAGATCTGGACGGGTCAGGGC
Organism: Thermoleophilia bacterium; assembly: GCA_039811765.1. Classification (GTDB taxonomy): domain Bacteria; phylum Actinomycetota; class Thermoleophilia; order Gaiellales; family SKUG01; genus JAGQUL01. Next base: position 634 of record JBDHZF010000067.1, read on the forward strand.
GACGGCGCGTGGCACTTCATCCAGCTGCCGCTCGACCTGGGCGAGGAACTGAACCGCATCTCCGGCGGTACGCGCATGCGCGGTCGTTGGGGATCGTTGAAGGTCGAAGCAACGATCGGCCACACCACGTGGACCACGTCGATCTTTCCCGACGAAGACGGCAGCTACGTGCTGCCCGTGAAGAAGGACGTCCGCACGGCGGAGGACGTCGGCGAAGGCGATTTGGTGGAAGTCATCCTCGAGCTGCTGTGAGCAGCGTGCCGACGATGCGATGAGTCATGCCCCACAGCGGCACGTCCTGGCCGACGTGGATCGCAGGAAAGCCTCCGTGCTCCACGTGGTTGCGCTCGTCGAGCAGGTGCGCGAGCGAGATCCAGTGCACGCTCGCGACCTCGTCGCTCGTGCCCGGCTCGCCGATGTCGTCCACGAACCACACGTACGGCTGCACGGCGATCGGCGGAAGCGACGCGTTCACGGGGAGCAGCGACGGCAGCGCGCCAAGCAACGTCGCGCCCGGCGCCGCGAGATCCACCGCGACTTCCTCCATCGTCTCGCGCACGGCGGTGACGACGAGATCCGCATCTCCTTCGTCGCGTCGCCCACCCGGCAGCGCGATGTGCCCGCTCCACACGTCACCCGCGCGCTCGGCGCGCCGGATCAGCAGCAGCTCGAGCTCGTCCGTCGCCGGGGCCGTGCGCAGGATCGCCGCGACTGCCGCCTGACGATCGCCGCGAATGGGCGCGACGTCCACGGGCCCCAGCGCGACGCGCAGGCGGTCGATCGTTTGGTCGACGACGTTCGTCACGCAGCGCACGCTATCGCGTCACGCCTCGGCCGGCAGCGCGAGCTCGCCGTCTGCCGCCTCCACCGCGTGCGAGTCGCCCGGATGTTCGTCGTGCACGTACACGCCGCCGCCGCGCAGCCACGACGCGCCGGCCGCCACCAGGCACGCCACCATCGCGAAGCCGAACGCCTTGTGCAGGCCGTCGCGGAACGGCTCGGCGATCAGCTGCGGGAAGAACTCGCGGCCGGTGACCTGCGCGGCGTCGGCCTTGTCGAGCTTGGCAAGGTCGTCGCCCACCAGCTCGCGCATCGGGTTGTAGCCCAGGAACGATGCGAAGAGCACGCCCACGGGCGGCTGGTCGGCGATCGCCTCCGCGCGCGCCGCGGGCACGCCCTTCGCCTCGAGTCCCGTCCGCATCTCGTGTGGCAGCGTGGCCGCAAGCCCGAGCACCATGAGCGAGAAGAACACGCCGATCGAGAACACCTGCGCGCTGTTCTGGAAGGTCGCCATCATCCCGGCGCCCACGCCGCGCCGGCGGGCCGGCACGCTGTTCATGATCGCGCTCTGGTTGGGCGACGAGAACATGCCGAGGGCCAGGCCCACGAGCAGCACGATCCCGGCGAACTGCCAGTAGGCGAAGTCCACGGGCAGCAGCAAAAACAGCGCGAACGCCCAGGCTGCCACGAGCATCCCGCCGGTGGCGAACGGGCGCGCGCCGAAGCGGTCGCTCAGCACCCCGCTCAGCGGGCCCGCCACGAGGAATCCCACGGTGAGCGGCAGCATGTAGATGCCCGCCCACAGCGGCGTGGACTCGAACGAGTAGCCGTGCAGGGGCAGCCAGATCCCCTGCAGCCAGATGATCAGCATGAACATCAGCCCGCCGCGCCCGAGCGCGGCGAGGAACGTGGCGATGTTGCCTGCGGTGAACGCGCGGATGCGAAACAGCGAGAGCTCGAACATCGGCTCGGCGACGCGTCGCTCGATCACGACGAACGCGGCGAGCAGCACGAGCCCGACGACGAGCTTGCCCCAGCAGGCGGGGTTGGTCCAGCCCATCACATGGTCGCCGTACGGGGTGATCGATTCGGTGATGGCGACGAGGACCAGCACAAGGCCGCCCGCGAAGGTCACATTGCCCCACCAGTCGATGCGGGCGGGGCGCCGCTGGCCGCGTTCCTGCAGCTTCCACAGGCTCCAGACCGTGCCGATCAGCCCGACCGGCACGCTGATCAGGAACGTGAGGCGCCAGTTCACGGGCGCGAGCAGGCCGCCGAGCACGAGGCCGATGAACGAGCCGGCGAGCGCCGCCACGGAGTTGATGCCGAGCGCCAGGCCACGCTGCTCGACCGGGAAGGCATCGGTGACGATCGCGGTGGTGTTGCCCATGATCAGCGCGCCGCCGATGCCCTGCAGCAGGCGCATCGCGATCATCCAGTCGGCGCCGGCGGTGCCGTCAAACCAGGTTGCGGCGAGCCCGACGGAGGCGACGGTGAACACCACGAAGCCGGTATTGAACATGCGCACGCGACCGAAGACGTCGCCGAGGCGGCCGAAGCTCACGACGAGCACGGCGGTGGCCACCATGAACGCCATCATCATCCACAGCAGGTAGCTGGAGTTGCCGGGCTCGAGCGGGTTGAGGCGGATGCCGCGGAAGATGTCGGGCAGCGCGATCAGCACGATCGACGAGTTGATCGTCGCGATCAGCATCCCGAGCGTCGTGGTGGAGAGCGCGACCCAGCGGTATCTGTCGGGCGGGGATGATTGGCACGTCGTGTCGGTGTCCACCCCCACAATATACAGGTTACCTGTATATATGCGATCGGGTCGTCGCTATAGTGGACGCATGGCGCCCGAACCCGATGCATTGCTGGACATGGCCGGCCGGCTGCGGCTGGTGGTCTCCGCGCTGCTGCGTCGGGTGCGCGACGTGCGCTCGTTCCCGCTCACGCAGGCTGCGGCGCTCAACACGCTCGCGCGCGACGGAGCGACGAGCATCGGCGACCTCGCGCGCGACCAGAAGGTGCGCCCGCAGTCGATGGCGCAGATCGTGAGCGAGCTCGAGCAGGGCGGGTTCGTGACGCGGGCCGCCGATCCGAGCGACGGGCGCCGCGTGCTCATCTCGATCACGCCAGTCGGGTTGGAGACGTTGGCGGAAGAGCGGCGCGAACGCGACGGGTGGCTGGCTGCGGAGCTGGGTCAGTCGTGCACGAAGGCTGAGCTCGACGCGCTCGCCGCGGCGCTCCCAGCGCTCGAGCGCATCGCCGCGGCCGAGTAACGTCAGCCAACCGGTTCGCCGGCGCGGACGCGCATTGGGCGCAGGGCCTGCTCCCATTGCGCGAGTTCGTCGAGCCCGGCGGGCACCGCGTCGCGCAGCATGTCGTTCGGCACGAAGCTGCCGTCGTCTTGCAGGAACTGCGTGAACATCGGAATCGAAATCGCCGGCGCGATCGCGGGCGAACTGACCGCCTGCAGCACGTGCTTGAGCTGGGCGCTCGCGCGCAGGCCCGAGCTCACGCCGCCGTAGCTGCACACCATCGACGGACGGTACATCCACTCCTGATGCAGGTAGTCGAGCGCGTTCTTGAGCGGCGCGGTCATCGCGAAGTTGTACTCCGGCGTGACGAACACGAACGCGTCGGCCGCCTCGACGCGTCGACTCCATGCCTTCGTGTGCTCGTGCTGGTAGTCGCGCAGGCGCGGGTGGTTGGGCTCGTCCATCATTGGCAAGTCGATCTCGGCAAGGTCGACGAGGTCCACATCGAACGCGCCGTGCTCGGTCGCGGCTGCGGCGAGCCAATTCGCGACCGCGATGCCTTTGCGGCCGGGGCGGGTGGATCCGACGATGATGGCGAGGCGTGGAGTCATGTTCGGCACGATAGCGGGTAACGGCCTTCTTCGAGCAACTCCCTCACGACGACGCCGAAGCGATGCTCGATTTCATGAACGCCGCCAACGCGTGGCTGTTCGTGTCGATGGGCGCGATGCTGATCGGTTTCAAGGAGACGTTCGAACTGAGCGAGCGCATCGACGCGCCGATCTGGTCGTTCTGGGTCGCATGCGCGGCGATGCCGTTGCTCTGCTTGGGGCTGCTCGTCGAGCGAATGCGCCGCACTCAGTCGATCAACGAATGGCATGCGGGACTGGGCGACGAATCGTCGCGATAGATTCCGTCACTATTCACGCGCGCGAGGTGAACCGTCCGATCGGTCGTGGCAAACTGCGATCACGATGATCATTTACCTCGCTCTCATGCTCCCGTTCATGCTCCTTGGCTTCTGGGCCCAGTCCAACGTGAAAGGGACGTACGCTCGCTGGTCGAAGGTGCGCTCCTCGAGCGGCCGCACCGGCGCGGAGACGGCTCGTGCGATCCTCGATCGCAACGGCCTCACGAACGTGGAAGTGCGGCACGTGCCCGGCGAGCTGTCGGACCACTACGACCCGCGCTCGCGCACCGTCAACCTGAGCGACTCGGTGTTCTCGTCGAACTCGGTGGCCGCGGTCTCCGTGGCGGCGCACGAGGTGGGGCACGCGATCCAGCACCAGCAGGCGTACGCGCCGCTGGCCGCGCGCACGGCGGTGTTCCCGCTCGCGTCGTTCGGTTCGGCCGCGTTCATGCCGCTGTTCTTCATCGGCATCATCGCCTACGGCGCGAACCAGGTGTTCGGCCAGTGGGCGCTGATCGCCGCTGTCGTGTTGTTCGCGTTCGGCGTGCTGTTCCAGCTGATCACGCTGCCGGTGGAGTTCGACGCGTCGCGACGCGCGAAGATCCAACTGCAGGAGATGTCGCTGTATCCGAGTGGCAGCGAGGAAGCGGTAGGCGCGCAGAAAGTGCTCGGCGCAGCCGCGATGACGTACGTGGTTGCCGCGCTTGCCGCGCTCGCGCAGCTCGCGTACTACGCGTTCATGTTGCTCGGTCGACGCTGAGCCCGGCCCGAACTCCATTCGGCGCGTTCGTATCGGTTTCCCTTACGAACGCACCGAGTTGACGCGCGTCAGGAAGTCGGGCCACGCCCTCCCGTTGATCTGCGCCGCTCGGCCATCCGAGCAAGCTCGATGGCGCTCGCTTGCTTGATCAGTCCCAGTTGAAGTCGCGGGGGCCGTCGGTGAACCAGTTGTCGCCGGCTTCGTCGCCGCTGCGCTTCTTCTTGCGGCCGAGGCCGAAGAATCGCGGCTTGGTGCGGGAGGCGCGCGACGGGCGCGAAGGCTCGACGGGCTCGTCGAATCCGCTCGTGGCGAGCGGCTCGTCGGTGTCGATCACGAGCACCGGCTGCTCGCCGGTGGGCGCGTCCAGGATCGCCTCGTCCGACACGGCTGGCGCGGGCGGCTCGGTCGGCGCGGCCGGCTGCGCCATCGGCTCGTCGAAGAAGGCCGTGGACGGCGCTTCGCTGGCTGGCGCGGCCTCGTCACGCGGGCCGACGCCGCCCGGGAAGCGCAGCACGTCGGCGCTGCTCGTCTCCTCGGCGTACTGATGCACCGACTGGATCGCATCGGGCGCGTCGTCTTCGATGTCTTCCACCAGCGACAGCATTGGCGCCATGCCGTTGAGCGGCTCGAACGGACGATCGGCGAACGCCGGCTCCAGCGCGGTCGCGGCCTCCATCGCCTGCTCTGGCGACGGGCCCACCATCGGGGAGGACGCGATCGGCGCATCGAATGCGTCGGAAGCGACGGGTGCGGCCACGTCGTCGGTGATCACGACGGTGCCTTCAGCGGCGCGGCCCGGACCACCAGGATAGCGATCAAGCGGATCGCCCACGTCGTAGCGCGCCAACGGCATCGTCGCTTCGAGCATGGTGTTCTGCTTCTTCAGCGCGAGATGCTCTTCGATGGCCTCGGTGAATGCCGAACGTGCTGTGCTCATGGAAATCGTCGCTCCCTGCGTTGCTTGGGGTGTGTCCGCCGCGATGGTAGCAGCGACCCGGGCAGGTTCGGCGAGGGTTTCGAGCAGGATGCGCCAAGGACGGCCACGGGTGCGGCCCACCTCGACCGCCCGCGCGGAATCAGTCCTTCTTTTCCTTTGCGCCCATGTCGACGTCGCCCTTGTCGTCCACATACAGCTCCGGCCCTTGATCGCGCCAGTTGTCGATCATGTATTGCAGCGCAGCTTTGCTCGGGCGTTCGCAGTAGATCTGCGCGGTCCACACGCTGTAGTACACGCCGTCCTTCGGATTCTTCTCGCGCGGTTCGACGAGCAGGTGGTAGCGATTGATTCGCGCTTGGTCGTAGAGCTCGTCGCGCTCCTTGTCGGAGAGTCCCTTGTACGTAATGACGATGTGTCCGTGCTCGAGGTTGTGCACGGTCTGCTCGTCGCGAAGCGTCGTCGAATACAGGCCCCAATCGGCGGGCGCGGGCGCGGTCGGGTCGTTCCAGTGATTGCCGCTGGTGGGCGGGTTCTGCTTGTACGTGACCTTCGTGCCCTTGTCGACGTGCGTGCTTCCTTCGCTCTCGAACTCCTTCAGCTCGGTACAGCCGTCCTTCTCGCGCGATTCATCGTCGAAGCGCTCGTCGGTAACGCGCTTTTCCTCGCCTGTGGCCGACGTCTTTGTGGAGCTGGACGAGTCGTCGCCCGTGTACTTCTCGCCGTAGGCGCCGCATCCGGCGACGGCGATGGAGAACGACACGAGCAACAGGATCGGAATGATTCGACGCATGCGCGCAACCTACCAAAGCCTCTCGCGCGCGCGAAGAACACTCGCGAGACGTTTCACGCAGTCGTGGTCCAGCGTGATCCGAACGTCGTCGCCCAGTACCAGCGATATGGCGATCCGGACACCAGCACGCGGGCGATGCCAATCGCCCGGAAGTGGCGGCCCAGCATGTTCGCACGGTGCGGCGGCGAATCAATCCACTGCTGGCGCGTGGACCCAGGCGCGTCGTTGCCCGCGGCGAGGTTCTCCCCGCGCCATGTGTCGGTGCTCGGATAGCCGAACGCGCGCAGCCGTGCGAACGGGTCGCGACCGAGGCTGTCGACGTGCCCGAAGCGGCTGTTGCGGCCCATGTCGAGCGCCATCCACGCGGCCGCTCGCGACAGTGTGCCGTCGACGCGCAGCGCGCGCAGGCCGTGACGCGCTCGATAGCGGTTGATCAACGTCACCTCGGCTCGTTCGGCTGCGTCGATGGCGGAGACGGCACGCGGCACGCGCGTGGCGGTGCGCTGAGCGGCGATTGCTGGGCGCGAGGTCGCGAGCAGCGCCACGAACATGGCTCCAATGGCGATGGCGGAAACAAACATGCGCGATCGGAGAGCGAACTGGGTAGGGACGGGGAGGCTCATGCACTGGTACTCGACGCGGCCGGGGACGCCTTGAGTCGAGAAGCGACGGTCAATTCACTGCACGAACGTTGAACTGGTTGCTATGGTCGTGCGACTGCACGCGTGATGAGGAGGATCACAATGCAATTCGGAGTGGGACAGAATCTGGTGCCGTCGGTGTTCGCCGCCGGGGTGCTCATCAAGGATCACAGCGTCGCGGCCGCGGCCCATGCCGCCGCAGCGGTGAAGGCGACCGACGGCGCGAATCGCCTGGACGAGGCCGTTCGCTCGATGCTGAGCTTCGACCACGCGATCGACAACACGCGCAAGCTGCCCGTCGACATCGTGTGGCCGAGCATCCGCAAGTACTACGCCGGCTATGACGCCGCGAAGCAAGCCGTGATGATGCTCGTGCAGTCCGGCGTCGTGCCGGGAGCCCGCGACATCGTCGGCCGCACGTCGCTGCAAGCGGCGAAGGAAGCGTTCAGCTCCAGCGTGCAGGCGGCGTACACGCAGACGGGCGACTTCCGACGGTTCCTTGCCGACGGCTGGCTCGACGCGACGATCGAGGACGCGATCAACGGCACGATGATGCTCGATTCGGGCAACGCGGGACGAGACCTCATGGGCGGCATCGGCCAGGTTCGCGACGCGCTGCGACGCAACGCGCCGCTCGATCCGAACTTGGTGCACGGCGTGGAGCAGATGTTCGACCGGCTCGGCGCTCGTCTGCAGGCGCGCGTCGACTCGGCGACCGGCTCGGCGGCGAAGCTCGACCGCGCGACGCTCGATCGCTCGGGGTCGTTGCTTGCGACGACGCAGCGCTCGGCGAGCGAGATGTCGGTCGACGCGGACGCGGCGCTGGCGCGCATGCGGCAAGCTGGCTGAGCGCTGATCGGGGGGAGCAGTTGACGATGTCCGGACACGACGAGGAAACGCTCGACGAGCAGGTCGTGCGCGACGCGGAAGCGTCGCTGGTGGCGGCGCTGCAGGAGAGCGACACCGCGATGGAGACGTTCCAGGACGCGGAGCTCGACTCCCGTTCCGGAGCGGCTTCGAGGCGGTGGACGATCACGATCGCCGGACTCGCGCTCGCGGCGCTCGGCCTCGTGGTCGCACGTCGTCGAAGCTGATACACTGCTGCTCTGCCACGGGCCTGTGGCGCAGTTGGGAGCGCGCCTCGTTCGCATCGAGGAGGTCGCGGGTTCGAATCCCGCCAGGTCCACTTGGCACGAAGCCCCCGCCATGCGCGGGGGCTTCGCTTCTTCCGTGCCGAATCGGCACGCGCCGCAACGCGCTCGTCGCGCTGCCCGATACGTGGGCAGGACGATCACGAGGGGACGACCATGGGATTCGCCACCATCGCAAAGCGGACTGCGCTCGCGGCCGGCATCGCCGGCGGCGCGTTCATGGCGGTGGACGTGATGCGCTACCGCCGCAACGCGGGCGTGTCCGAAGGCGGCACGCCGCACGGCACGGTGACCGGCGCGTTCCTGGGCTATCGGCACATCCTGGGATTCGCTGCGCGTCACGCGCTGCAACCGCAAGCGCTGCGCGCCGCGTACGAGGGCGAGCGGCACGCGCGCTTCACCGAGCGCGACACCTTCTGGCACGGAAAGCGGATCGGCTACGACGACGTCGCCGACGCGTTTCGTCACACGTACGGCTCGGCGCTGATCACCTTCCGGCTCATGCAGGACGTGGGCATGTCGCCGGAACGTGCGAGCGCGTTCACGCTCGAGGTGGGCGAAGCGCACGAGAACGATTCGCGACTCGCCGGCGCGCACTACGAGTACGCGCGACAGATGGACGAGCACAACAACGTGGTCGGCGTGCGCATCGCCACGGAGCTGCACGCGCGCGGCGCGAGCGAGGCCGACGTCCAAGGCGCGGTATATGACGCGATCCGTCGCGGCGAGTCAGTGGCGATGGACGATTCGACGTCCGCGCCACGCGCCACGAACGCGGCCGAGCTGGACGCCGCGCTGGCGCGCGGCGCGTCCTCCAGCGGCGGCGACTGACACACGGTAGCGAGTCGCAACTCGCGCGAATTGCCGCATCGACTCTCATGCAACTCGGGCCGATGCCGATGCTCGCGCGGGGGCGCGCCTGACATGCCCGGACTGACATGTCTGCTATCGTCCTCGACTGACAGCGGTTTGCAGGCGTTTGACATGCAAGTGCGCCGGGCAGGCAAGCGGTTGTATCGGGCAAGCGGACGCACTGCGCCGTCGACGCCGACATCACGAGCCACGACGAGGACACCAACCGACATGACGAACCTCCCAGACGCCAAGGCGAAGCAGCTGCCGGTGAGCGGCAGCACCTCGCTCGGGTCGCCGCTGGCGACCACGGCGCCGAAGACGGTCAGGAAGGACGGCACTCCCGTCGTTCGTCCCGAAGTCGCTCCGCCACGCGCGGCGGCACCGGCCCGAAAGACGCTCACCACTCGACCCGGCGCGAAAAAGGCGACGGTGAAGGCAGGCGCGAAGAAGGTGGCGACGAAGTCGACGGCGAAATCCTCGGCAACGAAAACCACCGCGTCGAAGGCAACCACCACCAAGAAGGCTGCCGCGACGACGGCGGCGAAGAAGTCGACCACCACCAAGAAGGCGGCCACTGTGACCAAGGCAACGAAGACCACCGCGAAGAAGGCGGCGGCGAAGAAGACGACGACCACCGCGAAGAAGGCGACGACGGCGAAGAAGGCCGTTGCCAAGAAGCCCGTCGCGAAGAAGGTAGTCGCGAAGAAGGCAACGACCGCGAAGAAGGCCGTTGCCAAGAAGCCCGTCGCGAAGAAGACCGCGACCAAGGCGGCGGCCAAGCCGGTGAAGAAGGCAGCGGCCAAGAAGCCCGTCGCCAAGAAGACCACGGCCGCGGCCAAGAAGGCGACCACGGCGAAGAAGGCCGTCGCCAAGAAGCCCGTCGCCAAGAAGGCCGTCGCGAAGAAGGCAACGACCGCGAAGAAGGCCGTCGCGAAGAAGGCCGCAGTGAAGAAGCCCGTCGCGAAGAAGGCGGCCGCGAAGCCTGTGAAGAAGGCTGCGGCCAAGAAGCCGGCCGCCAAGAAGACGACCGCCGCCGCGAAGAAGGCGACCACCGCCAAGAAGGCAGTCGCAAAGAAGGCAACCACCGCGAAGAAGGCCGTGGCGAAGAAGGCGACCACTGCCAAGAAGGCCGTCGCGAAGCCGGTCAAGAAGGCTGCGGCCAAGAAGCCCGCCGCGAAGAAGGCCGTCGCGAAGAAGGCAACCACCGCGAAGAAGGCAGTCGCGAAGAAGGCGACCACCGTCAAGAAGGCAGTCGCCAAGAAGCCGGCAGCGAAGAAGCCCGCCGTCAAGAAGGCAACGACCGCCAAGAAGACCGTTGCCAAGAAGCCGGCAGCCAAGAAGGCAACGACCGCCAAGAAGACGGTTGCCAAGAAGACCACGGCAGCGAAGAAGCCCGCCGCCAAGAAGCCGGCAGCCAAGAAGACGACCGCCAAGCGCCGCCCCGCGGCAAAGGCGGCGTCCAAGCCCTCGGGCGCGTCGACCACCATCAAGACGGGCTCGAAGAAGCCCGCCGCGAAGAAGGCTACGCCCGCGAAGAAGACCACGGCAGCGAAGAAGCCCGCCGCCAAGAAGACCACGAAGCCCGCGGCTCGCAAGGCAACGACCGCCAAGAAGGCAACGGCGACGAAGACGGCCACGCGCAAGCCGGCCGCCAAGAAGCCCGCTGCCAAGAAGGCAAGCACGACCGCGCGCGCGAAGGCCGCGGGCGCGAGCTTGGGCGAGCAGGTCTACAAGCGCGTCGAGGAGGTCATCGCCACGGGCAAGACCGCGAAGGACGCGTTCGCGGTGGTGGCCAAGGAGCGCAAGATGACTGCCGGAAACATCCAGCAGCACTACTACCGCTTCAAGCGCAAGACGACCGCCACCAGCAAGAAGGCTTCGTCGACCACACGCCGCACGGTGAACAAGGCCGCCGATCGCGCGGTCGGCGCGGCGGTGACCGCTGTGGGCAAGCTGCCCGCCAAGCAGCGCAAGCAGGTCGCGAAGGGCATCGCTGGCGCGTCGCGTCGCGTGCATTCGGCGCAGACGCTCGGCAAGGGCGTGGCCGAGGACCTCACGCAGGTGTTCGAGGACATGTTCTCGTCCATCAACGAGGTGCTGAGCGAGGCGCGCAAGAACCCGCAGTTCAAGAAGGTCGAGAAGAAGATCGCGGCGCGTTTCTCGCGCTGATCGCTCGATCGATCACTGCTTCTCGAAGGGGCGTCGTCCATCGCGGACGGCGCCCCTTCGTCATGGCCGCCCGTGGCCGTCGCGCGGCCGCCAAGGGCCTGTGAATACCGTGGGGCGCGACGACCACGACCACGATTCGGGATGGACGGGGGAGGAAGTTCGCGGCATCGGTTGGAGGCCGGCGCGGCGACAGAACCCGGAGGAACCGCGATGACGATCCTGCTGCCAGGCATGCCGCTTTCGTACGGCGCGCCAACGTGGAACGGAATGAACCAAGCGCTGCCATACGGCGGCGTGTTCGGGCAGCCGGTGTACGTATCGTCGCTGTCGCAGATTCCCGCTGGCGCGATGCCCGTGACGCAAGCGATGCTCGCGCAAGCAATGGGCGGTCAGGCTGCGCTGGGCGCGCAGATCATGCAGGACCGTTCCTCCATCGTTGGATCGGTGCTCAAGGGCGCGGGCATCGGCGCGGCCGCCGGAGCTGCATTTGGCGCGATCCCGTTCCTGCCGCTGGGCATCGTCAGCGGCGGTCTCGTCGGCATGGGCGTGGGCGCGATGGTCGGACTCGCGAAGGGACTATCCGACCGCAATCGCCGCTACGCGACGCTGCAATCGCAAGCGCAAGCGCAGCCCCAGGATCCGGTCGCGCAGACCGTGGCGATGACGGGAGCAGCCGCGCCAGCCCCCGCGAAAGTCGTGATGACGGCCGAGCAACGTCGCAAGTTCGCCGCGCGCAGGCGCGCCGAGATCGCGGCGCAGAAGGCCGCCGCCCCGAAGTAGCGTCAGCGCTGGCAGCGCGGGCACCAGTAGGTGGTGCGCTGGTTCTCGCCTTGCGCGTGGGACTGGATCAGGCCGCCGCAGCGTCGGCAACGCTGGCCCGCGCGCGAGTACACCCATCGCCCCGGCGGGCCGGGACCCTTCCACGTGATCGCGCGAGCGTCGAGCACGCCGTCGCGCATGATCCGCGTCGCCGTCTCGCGAATGCGCAGCAGCGTCTCGTCGTCGAGATCACCGACGGGTCGAAACGGATCGACGAGCGCGAGCATCAACGTCTCGGACTTGTAGATGTTGCCGATCCCCGCGACCAGCGATTGGTCGAGCAGCGCATCGCCGATCTCGCGAGCATCGTCGCGACGCATACGGCGCAGGTATTCGTGACCGTCGAACTCGTCGGCAAGCACATCGGGGCCGAGCGTCGCGAGCGAGTGCACGAGGTCGAGCCGATCAGTGTGGTGCAACTCGAGGATCGGCCCGTCGAAGTTCACCGCGTCCCACTCGCCGCTGCCGAGCACGAGCCATGCGCGAACGCGCGCACGCTTCCACGGCTCCCCCACGCGATACAGGTGCCACACGCCGTCCATGCGCAGGTGCGAATGAATCGTGAGACCACGATCGACGTGCACAAGCAAATGCTTGCCGCGCGCCTCGATGCCCGTGACGATCGCGCCGTCCAACTTCGGCGCCGCACGAGCCTCCACGAGCTTTGCGCCGCGCGCCTGAACGCGCTCGAGCGGTTGGTCGAGCAGGACGGTGCGCAGGCGAAGCGCGGCGCGGTGAATGGTGTGGCCTTCGGGCATGGTCAGGGGCGAGGATCGGCGGGGTAGCGACCGTGCGTGGGCAGTTGCACGTCGCGTTCGCGTGCGCGGCGAGTCGCCGTCGCGCGCAGGCGCTCGCGAACCTCCGCGACGGTGCTTGGGGTGGCGCGCACGCCGCGGGGCGTGCGCACGAAACCGGTGTCGGCGAACGCGGCGAGCACGTCGGCGTCCACCCCGCCCGCGTCGACGTGCTCGATCGCGAGCCGGTCCACGCGCCGCTGCTCCACGAGGCGCGCGAGGGCGAGCGCGATGTCCGCGAGCGCGACGCGATCCCACACCTGCAATCGCCTGCCCGCGGGCGACACGGTCGCGAGCAGCCTCCCGTCGCGCAGCACCGCGAACGTGGCTGCGTCGCGGCGCGGCGCGGGCATGTCCTCCTCCGCGTGCGGTGGCCACGGCAGGATCGCGCCGAATGGTTGCGCAGGATCGTTCGCGCGAAGCGTCACGATCGAGCGCGTGCCGGAACCGGCGCCCGCTTCGCGCGCCGCGCGCAGGCGATCAACCGCTTCCGGGAGCGCGAACTGCGCGCCGCCGAGTCCTTCCACGAACCAGCCGCGACGCACGTGCCCGATTTCCTCTTGCACCGCCAGCGCGCGGTACACGGAGGCGAATCCGCCGGGAACGGGTCGCGCTTGCAGCGCGGTGCGCGTGACGATGCCGAACGTGTCGAGCAGCACGTCGGCCATCGCCGCCGATCGTTCGTCGTCGCTCGCGCGCGCGACGGGCAGCAGGCTCCAACGCCCCTGCAGCCGCA
>JBDHZF010000068.1:0-13364 GCA_039811765.1 Thermoleophilia bacterium
CCTTCTCGGTCGGGGAGACGGGCTTCATGCGCGGCCCGAAGCGTCGTGACATCGGTCACGGCGCGCTCGCCGAGCGCGCGCTCGTGCCGGTGCTGCCGGACCTCGACGCGTTCCCGTACACCATCCGCCTCGTCTCCGAGACGCTCGAGTCCAACGGCTCGTCGTCGCAGGGCTCGATCTGCGGTTCGACCCTCGCGCTCATGGACGGCGGCGTGCCGATCAAGGCACCGGTCGCCGGCATCGCGATGGGCCTGATCAAGGAGGGCGACGACTACGTCATCCTGACCGACATCCAGGGAGCCGAGGACCATCTCGGCGACATGGACTTCAAGGTCGCGGGCACCGACGAGGGCGTCACCGCCCTGCAGATGGACATCAAGATCACCGGCGTGACCACCGAGCTGCTGCGCTCGGCGCTCATGCAGGCGAAGGATGCCCGCCTGTCGATCCTCGACACGATGGCGAAGACGATCGCCGAGCCGCGCGAGGAGATCAACGAGAACGCGCCGAGCATCCAGGTCGTGAAGATCGACCCGGACCAGATCGGCATGGTCATCGGCAAGGGCGGCGAGACCATCCGCGGCCTGGAGGAGGAGTACACCGTCTCCATCTCCATCGGCGAGGACGGCACCGTCCAGATCTACGGAGTCAACAAGCAGAGCGCGATCGACGCCGCCGAGGCGATCGAGAGCATGACGAAGGAGATCGAGGTCGGCGAGGAGTTCGACGGCACCGTCGTCAAGCTCGCCGAGTTCGGCGCGTTCGTCGAGCTCAAGCGCGGCACGGACGGCCTGCTGCACGTGAGCCGCATGGGACCGGATCGCGTCGAGAACGTGAGCGACGTCGTGAACGTCGGCGACACGGTCGGCGTGAAGGTGGTCGAGGTCGACAGCGTGCGCGGTCGAATCGCGCTCACGCTGATCCGCGACCCGCAGGGCAACGCGGTCGAGCAGCGACCCGAGCGCCCGAAGGGCGAGGGCGGCGGCGATCGTGGCGGCAACCGCGGCGGCGGTAACCGCTCCGGTGGCGGCAACCGCGGTGGCCAGGGCGGCGGTGGCAATCGCGGCCGTGGTGGTCAGGGCGGTGGCGGTGGCCAGCGCAGCCGTGGTGGTCAGGGCGGCGGCGGTGGCAACCGCTCCGAAGGCGGCAACCGCAACCGCAACCGCAGCGGCAACGGTGGCGGCGAGCGACAGGGCGGCGATCGCCCGCAGCGCGAGTCGGCTCCGAAGCCGAAGGCCGAGGCTCCGGCACCCGCTCCCGCAGCGGAGTCCAAGCCGGAGGGTCGTCGCTTCAAGTTCCGCCTTCGCGGTGGCGACGACAGCTGACCCCGGTTGGCTGACACGAACGCAATGAGCGTCCCCGGGGACGTGCACCGCATCACCACGCTGCCTGACGGGCTGCGAGTGGTGACGGAGCGCGTCCCCGGTGCTCGTTCCGCGTCGCTCGCCGTGTGGATCGGCACGGGCTCGCGGCACGAAACCGCTGATCAAGGCGGCTACGCGCATTTCCTCGAGCACCTGCTGTTCAAGGGCAACGAGCGCATCGACGCCGCCGGGATCTCCCGCTACTTCGACGGGATCGGCAGCGACGCGAACGCCGCCACCACGCGCGAGTACACCGTCGTCCACGCCCGAGTGCTGGAGCGAAACGTCCCCGAATCGCTCGCCGTGTTCGGCGAGATGGTGCTCGCGCCCGCGTTCGAGCCAGGAGACGTGGACGCCGAGCGCGAGGTGATCCTTGAAGAGATCGCGATGTACGAGGACTCGCCAAGCGACGTCGTGCACGAGATGGCCGACGCGCTCGTGTTCGCGGACAGCGCGCTCGGCCGCCCGATCGTTGGCACCAGCGAATCGATCGCGGCCGCGTCGCCAGAGCAGATGCTCGCGTTCCACCGCGCCGCGTACTCCGGCGACCGACTGGTGATCAGCGCTGCCGGCGCGATCGATCACGACGACTTCGTCGCGCAGGTCGCAAATCGTTTCCAAGGGGTCGCATCGACCAATGGGCCCGCGTCGGAAGCACCTTCCTACGCGCCGATGCCGCCAACCCCCGAATCCCCCGGCGCGTTCGTGCGCGCAATCGACCTGCGCCAGAAGGAAACCGAGCAGGTCCACCTCGTCCTTGCCGGACGAGGCTTGCGTCGCGACGACGAACGCCGGCACGCGGCGACGCTGCTGGACCTGATCTTCGGCAACGCGCCCAGTTCGCGCTTGTTCCTCGAAGTGCGCGAGCGACGCGGCCTTGCGTACTCCGTCTACTCGTTCCTCTCCAGCCACGCGGACGCGGGCCAGGCAGGCATCTACGTGGGTGTGCGTCCTGACCGCGTGCGCACCGTGCTCGAAGTCGTCCGCGCGGAGCTCGACCGGATCACCAGCGAGCCGCCGAGCGAAGAGGAACTCGAACTTGCGAAGGGGCATGTCGAAGGACGGATGCTGCTGTCGCTGGATTCGACCACTGTTCGTGGCAATCGACTTGGCGCGTCGCTCGTGACCGGCATGCCGATCGAGCCGCTCGACGACGTGGTGGCGAAGCTGCGCGCAGTCACTCAGGACGAGGTGCTTCAACTCGCGCGCGAGATCTTCGACCCTGCACGGCTGTCGCTCGCGGCGGTTGCCGAGGACGCCGACGACGTTCGTCGGCAAGCGCAGAAGGCAGGGCTGCCGGCATGAGCGATTCGTCCCCGCCGATCATCCTGTGCGGCGCGACCGGTCGCACTGGCAATGCCGTCGCGCACGCGCTCGCCAACAGACACGACGCGAATCTCGTTGGTGTCGTCGCGCCATCGGTTGCCGGCACGCCCACGCGGCACATCCCCGACGGCGTGCCCGCGTTCGCGTCGCTTGCCGAAGCGCTTGACGCGATTCCCGACAACGGTCGGGTGATCGTCGATCTCACGCACGCCGAACCCGCGCGCGAACACCTCGCGCTCGCGCTCGCCGCCGGCGTGCCGTTCGTGCTCGGCGCCACTGGCATCGACCCTGCGGAGCTCGCCGATTGGGGGCTGCGCTTCGCGGCCGACGATCTCGGATTGCTTGTCGTCCCCAATTTCTCGATCGGCGCCGTGCTCGCCATGCAGCTCGCGGCGAGGGTCGCGCGCTGGTTCCCAGACGCGGAGATCGTGGAAACGCATCACGACGGCAAGCGCGACAGTCCGAGCGGAACGGCTGCGCACACGGCTCGCATGATCGCCGACGCGCGTCGTGCCGCCGGGCTGGCGCCGCACCCTGCTGCAGCGTCGGCAGGAGTCGACCCCGCGCGCGGCGAATCGATCGAGGGCGTGCCCGTGCACGCGCTGCGTCTGCCGGGAGCGACCGCCCATCAGGAGGTCGTGTTCGGCGCACCCGGCGAGTTGTTGACGATCCGGCACGACGCGATCGACCGTTCAAGCTACGCTGCTGGCGTGCTCGTCGCGGCGCGGCACGTTGGATCGTTGCGAGGCATCGAGACAGGACTGGAGCACCTGCTATGACCAGCCAGGAACACCCCCCGTCGGCGTGGCGACCGTTGATCGACGAGTGGGTTCGCCGCGAGTCGCAACTGCGACCGCACCAGCCGGTCGTGGGCGATTCGGTGCGTGTGCGCGACGCGGTCGAAGTGGGCGATCACGCGTACGTGTTGCTCAGTTACGACGTCGATTCTCCATGGCCCGCGGAGGAGGACGTGCAGGGCGCCGACGCCGCGGTGAACACGGCCGTGATCCAGGCCGAGCGAGTGCGACAACCGTGGCACGAGCGCGACAGCACGCGCTCGCGAACCGCGTGGCGAACAACCGACGGCACCGTGACCGTCTACGAGCACCTGCTCGGCACCCGGCGCGCGTACAGCGGGCGTGTCGCCGCGAATGGCGCTCAGGTCGCGTTGTCGTTCGAGTCCGGCGATCCTGTGGACGCGACCGTGGTCGACGGCTGGTTCTTGGCCGTGGTGGGCGACGAGCGACGACTGCAGTCCATCGCGATCGACGACGCGGAAGCGACCACCGTGGAATCCGCTGAGCTGGCGAGCCTGCTTCCCGATCCGAACTTCGCGCGCGCGGGCGCGGACGCCATGTACTTCTCGCCGCTCGACCTGCGCACGGTGCTGCCGCTCGTGCAGTGGCAGCGATCCGGCGACGTCGTCGTCGTTGCCACCTGCATCGAGCAGTACGACGAAGGCGGCATGCTGCGGCTTCGCGTCGACGGGATCCGCGCCGACGACGACACGTTCGTTTCGTGGCCGCGCGTCACGCTGTTCGTCGACGACCAGGAACTGCCGAGCGCGGTCTGCGGCGAATACTCGCTCGCCGACACGATCAGTCTCGACATCGGCTTCCGCCCGTGGCTGCCCGCTGGCGCGTCTCGCATGCGCGTGCTCGTCGAGGGCGTTCGAGGCGCGAACGGCGAGATCGAACCCGTCGAGCTCGACGTGTCCGTGCGCGCCGAATAGCCGCTCGCAGCGTCGCCCGAAACGCCTCTTGCGCCGATTGCAGTTCCGGTGCACACTGGCGACAGGGACGAGACTGCTTGCATGGACGGCGAGCGGTCCCAGAGGCAATCGGGGGACGAAGATGGCCATCGCGGCGATCAATGCTGGACCGGGCGTGACGACGGCGCATGATGCGACGATCACGCCCGCCATGCAAGGACTGGATCCGAGCGCGGGCGTCGCCACGCAGCCCGTGAGCACGTCGATCGTCGCGAGTCCTGGAATCGTCGGCGGCGGCGGATTCGCCAACCAAACCGTTGCGGGCGCGAGCGTCGGCACCGGCATCATCGGTGGCGGCGCCACTGGCAGTTTGAGCGTGATCGGCGGCGGAACCGTCGGCGCTGGCGTGGTGGGCGGAGGCCCCTCGTATTCGCTGAGCGTGATCGGCGGCGGAACCGTCGGCGCCAGCGTGATGGGCGGTGGCCCGGTCGGCGTCTACGACATGAGCGTGATAGGTGGCGCAGCCATGGTCGGAGGCGGCGTGCTCGGCGGTGGTCCCGTCAACGTCTACGACGTGGGCGTGACCGGCGGCGGCACGGTCGGCGCGAGCGTGGTCGGTGGCGGCCCGATCGCAAGCATCGGCGTTGGCGCCGGTTCGCCGGAATACGTGATCGCGTCGGGTCCACCACCCGCGCTCGCTGGCATTCAGACACCTGCGACCGGCGGCGACACTCCGATTGCGGGCGCGCAACCAGCTGCGCTTCCCACGGGCACGACCACTGCGGTGCCGACGAGTGGCGGCGGCGCCACGAGCAGCCTGGGCGGCGTTGCCTCGCTCGCGTCGAGCATGGTGGGGCTGCTCACGTCGATGAGCATGAACTCCGCAGCGAACGCGAGCGCGCAGAATGCCGCGGCCGACGCGAATGCCCAAGCCAACACTGCGGCGGCCCCGGCCGCGGCCACGCCGAGCGTTCCCGCCGGGACCGCGGCAACGGCGGCCAACACGTCGAACGCCACGGGCGCGAGCGGCATGGCTGCTGGGCAACCGCCCTCGCCGCCCGGCTTGGCGTGATCGCGACGCCGAACGCGCCGGAAACCCCGCTGTGGCGGGTAGTATTCATGCATGTACACGGACTTCGGCTCCATCGTGACTGCAGTCGTCACTCCGTTCGCCGCCGACGGCGCGGTGAACCACGACGAACTGCGTCGAATCCTTCGCCATCTCGAAGACAACGGATCGGATTCCGTGGTCGTCGCCGGTACCACCGGCGAGTCGCCCACCGTGAGCGACGACGAGAAGATCGCGATCCTCAAGACCGCGCTCGACGAGGTCGGCGGCCGCATGAAGGTGCTCGCTGGGACGGGCACCAACTCCACCGCGCATTCGGTTGAGCTCACGCATCGCGCAGTTGAAGCCGGCGCCGACGGCGTGCTCGTCGTCACGCCCTACTACAACAAGCCACCGCGCGAGGGGCTGCTGCGTCACTTCGCCGCCGTCGCCCGAGCCGCGGGCAACACGCCGGTCATGCTCTACAACGTTCCGCCGCGCGTGGTGATCGAGCTCGAGCCGGAGTTGATCGCCGAGCTTGCGCGGATCCCCAATGTCGTCGCGCTCAAGCAGGCGCATCCGGATCTCGCCACGCTTCGCGAGATTCGATCGCTTGCGCCGGATCTCGCGGTGTACGCGGGCGACGATTCCTCGCTGCTGCCAATGCTTCCAGAAGGGATCGTCGGCGTGGTCGGCGTCGCCACGCACGTGGTCGGTCCGCAGATGCGTCGCGTCGTGGAGCTGTTCAACGAGGGCGACGAAGCCGCTGCGCGCGAGCTCGGCGTCCAGCTCGACGACGTCTACGAAACGCTTGCCATCGCGCCCAATCCGATACCGATCCGCGCGGCGATGGCGCTGCTCGGCTTCGACGTGGGCGCGCCGCGCTTGCCGCTGGTCGAGGCCACCGGCATGCAGCTGGAGCGCATCCGCGCGATGCTCGAACGCAACAACCTGCTCGTGACCCATGCCTGATTCCACGACAACAGCACCGCCGGTGCGCGTCGTCGCGCTTGGTGGGATCGGCGAAATCGGCAAGAACATCTCGGTGATCGAGTGTGGCGACGATCTCGTGATCGTCGACTGCGGTCTCACGTTTCCACGCGAGGAGGGCCAGTTCGGCGTCGACATCGTCCTGCCGGACTTCACCTACCTGCACGAGAACGTGCATCGCATCCGCGCGCTCGTGCTCACGCACGCGCACGAGGATCACATCGGCGCGGTGCCGTACTTGCTGCGCGAACTCGCGGTTCCGCAAGTGCTCGGCACGCGATTCACGCTCGCGCTTACGAAGAGCAAGGTGGACGAGTTCGGGCTGCTCGGCAGCACCGAATGGGTCGAGATCGTCCCCGAGAACGATCCCGTTCAGATCGGCTGCTTCGAACTCGAGTTCGTCCGCGTCGCGCACTCCGTTCCGGACTGCGTCGCCGTGGCAACGCACACCCCGCACGGAACCGTGGTTCACACCGGCGACCTCAAGCTCGACCCGTCGCCGCTCGACGGCGTGCCAACCGATCTCGGGCACTTCGCGGAGATCGGAACCGATGGAGTCGCGCTGTATCTCGCGGATTCCACGCAGGCCGACGTGCCAGGGCACACGCGCAGCGAACGATCGCTCGCCGGACCGCTGCGCGACATCTGTTCGCGCGCGCCGGGGCGAATCATCGCGACGTGCTTTTCGAGCCAGATCCATCGCATGCAGCAGTTCATCGACATCGCGCAGGAGGAAGGCCGCTCGGTCTGCATCCTCGGCCGGTCGATGAACCGCAACGCGAACATCGCCCGAAACCTCGGCTACATGGACGCCGACGGCGTGGAGCTGCTCAAGCCGCAACATCTCGCCGATCGCGATCCGTCCACCGTGCTGGTGTTGTGCACCGGCAGCCAGGGCGAGCCGCTGGCGGCGCTGAGCCGGTACGCGTCGGGCACGCATCCGCACCTGACGCCGGATTCGCTCGACACGGTGATCTTCTCGTCGCGCACGATCCCCGGCAACGAGACACGCGTGCATCGCATCCAGAACGGTCTCGCCAAAGTGGGCACGCGCATCCTCGGCGCTGACAACGCGCACGTGCACGTGTCCGGGCACGCGTCCAGCGCCGAACTGCTCACGTTGCTGCAGCTCGTTCGTCCGGCCATGTTCGCGCCGGTGCACGGGGAGTGGCGCCACATGCGCGCGCATGCCGACTTGGCGCGGGCCGTGGGCATCAACGACGATCGGATCCTGCTGCTCGAGAACGGCAGCGTGGTGGAACTGGTCGACGGGCAGGCGCGACTCACCGAGGAGTTCGTCACGGTTGGCGAACAGCTCGTGGATCGCACGAGCAACGACGAGATCCTCGACGACGTGCTCGAAGAGCGCCAGCAAGCGAGCGAGGACGGCGTGGTGGTCGTGGTCGCGCACGAGACCAGCGGCACGCTGGAAGTCATCGCTCGCGGCTTCGCCGAAGGCGACGGTGGTCTTCTCGACGAGGCTCGCAGCGCCGCGGAGGAAACGCTCGCGCGAGCGCAGAGCACGCGGACCGACGACTTCGAACTCTCTCGCATGCTGCAGGAAGCCGTGGAAGACGCCGTTCGCAGCGACCGGTCGCGGCGCACGCCGCTCGTGGTCCCCGTCGTCCTGGGCGACTAGGCGGCCTCCCCAAACAGTTTGCTCTGGCGCGTCGCGAGCGCGGTCGGTATGGTCGAGCGGCCGGTGCTCGCGTGGGGAGGCGCGAGCGGCGGATCGATGCCGACGCGAAGGGGAGAGGCATGGCCGACGAGCAAGAATTGCTGGCACGTCACCGCAAGGTGCTGCCGGACTGGGTGGCGCTCTACTACGACGAGCCGATCCAGCTCGTGCGTGGCGAAGGCAGACACGTGTGGGACGGCGCGGGCAATCGCTACCTCGACTTCTTCGGTGGGATCCTCACCACCAGCACCGCGCACGCGCTCCCGGAAGTGGTGACGGCCGTGCAGGAGCAGGCCGCACGCATGCTGCACAGCTCGACGCTGTATTTGGTGGAACAGCAGATCGAGCTGGCCGAGCAGATCGCGCAGGTGAGCGGCATCCCGAACGCGAAGGTGTTCTTCACGCCCAGCGGCACCGAGGCCAACGAGATGGCGCTCTTGCTCGCCACGAACGCGCGTCGCTCCAACCACGTGCTCGCGCTTCGCAACAGCTACCACGGGCATAGCTTCGGCGCGATCGCGATCACCGGAAACCGCGGTTGGCGCGCGTCGCAGTTGTCGCCGTTCAACGTGAGCTGGGTGCACGGCGGCTATCAGTACCGATCGCCGTGGCGCGACGCGTCGCCCGACGAGTACGTTGCGCACTGCGTGGCCGATCTGCGCAGCGTGATCCAAACCAGCACGGGCGGTGACGTGGCCGCGATGATCTTCGAGCCGATTCAAGGCGTGGGTGGATTCTCCACGCCGCCCGACGGGTTGTTCGGCGCGTTCAAGCAGGTGTGCGACGAGCACGGCATCCTCATGATCAGCGACGAGGTGCAGACGGGGTGGGGGCGCACTGGCGACCACTTCTGGGGCTGTCAGGCGCACGGCATCGTGCCCGACGTGATGACGTTCGCGAAGGGCATCGGCAACGGGTTGTCAGTCGGCGGCGTGATCGCGAGCGCCGAGCTCATGGACGCGATGCCCGCCGGGCAGATCTCCACGTTCGGCGGCACGCCGCTCACGATGGCCGGATCGCTTGCGAACCTGCGCTACATGCTCGACCACGACCTGCAGTCCAACGCGCGAGACACCGGAGCGATCGTCATCGACGGCCTGCGCGGAGCGATCGATCGCGGCGAATTGCCGATGGTGGGCGAGCTGCGCGGCAAGGGGCTGATGTTCGCGCTCGAGCTCGTGGAGCCCGGCACCGACGTGCCCGACGCGCGCGCCGCCGCGGCCATGATGGAAGCCACCAAGGAGCGCCGATTGCTGATCGGCAAGGGCGGCCTGAACGGCAACGTGCTGCGCATGGCCCCGCCGATGACGCTCACGCACGACGAAGCGCAGGAGGGGCTCGTGTTGCTGCTGGACGCGCTTCGCGCGGTGCAGGCGGACGTGCACGGAGTTGCCCCGTCTTCGGCAACCACCGCATCGGAGGTGCACGCATGAACCCAGCCACGAAGAACGCTGCCGCCAGCCTCGCGCATTGGATCGACGGCGCCGCGGACGCGGTAGTTCCCGAGCGTTGGCTCGAGGTGCACAACCCAGCCAGCGGCGATGTCGTTGCGCGCGCGCCGATGGCCTCGCGCGAGGATGCCGATCGCGCGGTCGCCGCGGCGAAGGCCGCGTTTCCCGCGTGGCGCGACGCGTCGCTCACCAAACGAGCGCAGGTGCTGTTCGCGTTTCGCGAGCTGCTCAACGCGCGCAAGTCGGAGCTCGCGCAGATCGTCACCCGCGAGCACGGCAAGGTGCATGAGGACGCGATGGGGGAGGTCACGCGCGGGCTCGAAGTCGTGGAGTTCGCGTGCGGGATCCCGCATCTGATCAAAGGCGAGTACTCCGAACAGGTGAGCACCGGCATCGACGTGTGGTCGATTCGCCAGCCGCTCGGTGTGGTCGTGGGCATCACGCCGTTCAACTTCCCGGCGATGGTGCCGCTGTGGATGATCCCGATCGCGCTCGCCGCCGGTAACACGTTCGTGCTGAAGCCCAGCGAGAAGGATCCCAGCGCGGCGAACTTCCTCGCGCAGCTGCTCGCCGAGGCGGGGCTGCCCCACGGCGTGTTCAACGTGCTGCACGGCGACGCGATCGCGGTGAACCGCTTGATCGAGCATCCCGACGTCGCAGCCGTCTCCAGCGTGGGTTCCACCCCCGTGGCGCGCCATATCTACGAGACGGCGACGCGCTACGGCAAGCGAGTGCAGGCGCTCGGCGGCGCGAAGAACCACATGATCGTGCTGCCCGACGCTGACATGGATCTCGCCGCCGACGCTGCGATCGGCGCTGCGTTTGGATCGGCCGGGCAACGCTGCATGGCAGTGAGCGTGCTCGTAGCGGTGGGCGACGCCGCCGACAAGCTGCGACCCAAGCTCGAAGAGCGCATGGCCAAGCTCGTCACCGGCCCGGGCAACCAGCCCGCGAGCGAGATGGGTCCGGTCGTGACCGCCGAATCGCGCGATCGAATCCATGACTACGTTGCCCAGGGCGAAGCCGCGGGCGCGGAGCTCGTCGTGGACGGGCGAACCCTGCAGGTCGATGGCCACCCAGACGGGTTCTGGATCGGACCGACGCTGTTCGATCACGTGACCGAGAACATGTCGATCTACACCGACGAGATCTTCGGGCCCGTGCTCGACATCGTGCGCGTGGACGCGTGGGACGACGCGATGCGCCTCGTGAACCAAAGCGAGTTCGCCAATGGCGTGGCGCTCTTTACCAACGACGGCGGCGCCGCGCGGCGTTTCCAGCACGAGGTCGAAGTTGGGATGGTGGGCATCAACGTGCCGATCCCCGTCCCAATGGCCTATTACTCGTTCGGTGGATGGAAGGCGTCGCTGTTCGGCGACACGCACATGCACGGCATGGAAGGCGTTCGGTTCTTCACGCGCGCGAAGGCGATCACCGGGCGTTGGCCCGACCCCAGCCACCGCGGCGTGAACCTCGGCTTCCCAACGAACTGAGGAAGCGAGAGTCATGGGGAGCTTGCTCGCCAATGACCGAACGACGATGTTCGCTCGGCGCGAAGCGCCGGACCCTTCGAGGCAGGAACTGACATGACGAACCTCCAGACCGAACGGCGACCCGCTGCTGAGATCGACGCCGACCTGAGCGAACGCCTGCCGGCGCTCACCCATCAGGAGGCACATGCGGAAGCGTCGCGTTGTTTGTACTGCTACGACGCGCCCTGCATGAACGCATGCCCCACGAGCATCGACATTCCGGGCTTCATCAAGCTGATCGCCACCGACGACCGACTGGGTTCGGCGCAGCGGATCCTCGCGCAGAACGTGCTCGGCGCTTCGTGCGCGCGCGTGTGCGCGGTGGAGGAGCTGTGCGAACAAGCGTGCGTGCTCGAACCCAACGAGGGGCCGATCCAGATCGGGCGACTGCAGCGATTCGCCACCGACGAGGTGTATCGCGACCCCGAGGGATTCCAGCGAGCGGGCATCTATGCTGGCGTCGACACGGGCAAGCGCGTCGCGGTCGTTGGCGGTGGTCCCGCCGGTCTCGCGTGCGCCGCGCAATTGCGCATCGCCGGGCATGCAGTGACGATCTTCGAGCGTCAGCCGCAACTCGGCGGCTTGGCGATGTACGGCATCATCCCGCTGCGCGAACCGAGCGACGTCGCGCTGTGGGAGGCCTCGCAGGTGCTCGCGCTGGGCGCCGAGGCTCGCACGTCGTGCGAGGTTGGACGCGACGTGACGATCGAAGAACTTCGCCGCGACTTCGACGCGGTATTCCTGTCCAACGGCGCCGGCGCGCGCGTGAGCGGCATCGGGCTCGACGGCGAGGACACGCCCGGCGTGGAGGACGCGCTCGAGTTCATCGAACGCATCCGAGTGGAGAAGCCGTCCAGCGTGCCCGTGGGGCGAAACGTGGTCGTCGTGGGCGCGGGCAACACCGCGATGGACGCCGCGACGATCGCAGCTCGGCTTGGCGCGGACACCGTCACCTGCATGTATCGCCGCACCCAGGCCGAGATGACCGGCTACCCGAACGAGTACGAGCATTGCCTCAAGGACGGCGTGCGCTTCGCGTGGCTCACCCAGCCGGTGTCGGTCGTTGCCGGTCCGGACGGGCACGTCGCCGGGCTGGACTGTCGCGTCGTCGCGCTGGATGGCCCGTCCGAAGGCCCAGGTGGGCGTCCTGCGCCGCGCGTGACCGACGAGCCGCTCGTCATCGAGTGCGACCATGTGCTGCTCGCCACGGGCCAACATCGCGAGACGCACCTGTACGAGCAGCTCGGCCTGGAAGTCGAGTGGGAGCGTCCACGGCTGACCGGCGCATTCACGACCACCGACCCGATGGTGTTCGCTGGCGGCGACGCTGTGTTGAGCGGCAAGGAGCTGAGCGTCGTCGACGCGGTCGCGCAGGGACGCGATGCTGCGCACGCGATCGGCGCGCATCTGAAGGACGTGCGCGGATGACGGTCGACGGGCGCACTGAGGACATGGACGACTTGATCGAGCGGCATCGAGCGGAGATCCTACGGATCGCCGCCAGCCATGGACTCTCGAACGTGCGCCTGTTCGGTTCCTTCGCGCGAGGGGAAGCGACCGACGACAGTGACGTCGACCTGCTTGCCGACCTCGATCTGGACGGTCACGGGCCGTTCGAGATCATGCGCGCCGAGCGGACGCTTTCCGCTCTGCTCGGTCGCAGCGTCGACATTCGCACCGATGCCGAAGTTCGACGCATCATGGATCGGATCGAGCGGGACGTGATCGCGCTGTGACGCCTGACGCCGATACCGATCGACGCAGACTCGTCCATATGTTGGAAGCGATCGCGTCAATTCAAGAATATGCGAGCGATCGCGCCACGTACGACGGATCGGTGCTGGTTCGTTCGCACGTGGCGATGCAGCTCCAAGTCATCGGCGAAGCAGCCAATCGTCTACGCCCGAGCACGCAGGCGCGACATTCCGACGTGCCATGGAAGGACATCGTGGGCATCCGTCATCGAATCGTGCACGATTACGACTCGATCGATCTCGACATCGTGTGGCGCATCGTCCGCATTGAGCTCGAACCGTTGCGAGGCCGCCTCGAGGCGATCCTCGTCGACATCCAAGAGGAGTTGCACAACCATGGCTGACCTCGCCACCGACACTGCGGGCATCCACTCGCCCAACCCGTTCTGGATCGCCTCTGGGCCGCCCGGAAACTCGTTGCGCCAGGTGCGCATCGCGTTCGAAGCCGGCTGGGGCGGCGTGGTGTGGAAGACGGTGGGCGCGCCCGTAATCGACACCGCGATGCGCTAT
>JBDHZF010000069.1:0-13119 GCA_039811765.1 Thermoleophilia bacterium
GTGTCCGCGGCCACGACCACCGTGGTCGCGGGACGCACGTTGCGCTCGGGCGCATCTGGTCCGGACGTCGCCGGCCTGCAGCAGCGGCTCGCGAAGCTCGGCTTCCTGATCCCGCGCACGCGCACGCGGTACACGTTCGCGACGAGCGAGATGACGCTCGCGTTCCAGAAGGCATACGGCTTGCCGCGAACCTACGTGTGGGGTTCGCGCGAATGGTCGAAGCTCGCAACGCTCAAGTCCGGTCCTCGACCTCGCTTCGCGAGCGACAAGACCACCCACATCGAAGTCGACAAGACGCGCCAGATCCTCACGGTCGCGAAAGGCTCGCACGTGCTCGGCATCTTCGCGGTCTCGACCGGCGCGACCGGCAACACGCCCGTCGGGTCGTTCCGCATCTACCAGCGCGGCGGCTCGTACCTGTACCTGTTCATGGCGTTCCACGGCAACTTCGGCATCCACGGCTACGACCCCGTGCCCGCGTATCCGGCCAGCCACGGCTGCGTTCGCGAGCCGAACTGGGCCGCGCCGTTCACGTGGAAGCACACCACGTACGGCACGCACGTGCACGTCTACGCCTGATCGCCGCATGACCGCGCCTGCCCGTATCCGACTGCACGCTGGCGATCGCTTCCGCGTCGTACGGGGATCGCGAGCCGGCGGATTGGGCGTCACCGGCTCGCTGGACGTCGAGCAGTTCGACGGCGACCTCGCGGTGATCGCGATCTCGGTGGGCAAGTTCGGATTCAACATCGGCGCGACGCTGCGCATGCAGCGGTCCGGAGACACGTTCGAATTCGTCGCCAGCGGACGCACGTTCGAGCCGCTGCGACGTCGCGGCACCGTGGCCGTGGACGAGCCCGACGAGCTTCGCATCGTCGAGGACTCGGGCGAGCTCGCCGATCTGCGCTTCGTGCTGGGAGACGGCGACGACGCGTCGCTCGAGGCGGAGATCCCCAACGTGGGCGAGGTGCATCTGCTGCTCGAGGCGACCGCCTGAGCCAGCGCGCGAATTGCGCCGAGGGCGCGCAGGATTGCGGGCAAGTACTGACGAGCGGGTCCGCGCAACGCGCGAAACTCGACATGACAAACTCGCAGAAACGAATTCACAGGCGCCGAACGCGCGCCAGCGAAGGACCACCATGCGGCACGACGACCGCGAGCCCTCGAAAACCCAGCGAAAGATCGACTTCGACATCTTGGCGCCTCTGGTCATCGTGTCGCTGCTCGTCTCCGTGGTCGCGATCGCGATCGCGTTCACTGGCGCACAGGACGACGGCTCCAAGCAGGCGTCGTCGGCCAGCGCCGGCGCCGACTACGGCGAGGGATCGATGGCGGGCATGGACATGGCCAGCGACGCGCCCAAGCTCAAGGCTGATCTGACGATGAAGCCGTACGATCCGGTCACCAAGCCGGTGAAGCCAGGAGCGAAGACGTTCGACCTGAAGACGACGGAGCGGAACTTCAAGGTCGGCGACAAGGTCTACACGATGTGGACGTTCAACGACAGCGTGCCCGGACCGGTGCTGCGCGCGGTCGAGGGCGACAAGATCACCATCCACATCAGCAACGACAAGAAGAGCTCGATGTTCCACAGCGTGGACTTCCACGCGTCGCGCATGACGCTCGGTGGCGGGAACGTCCAGGTGGCTCCGGGCAAGTCGGGCACGTTCACCTTCACCGCGGAAACGCCGGGCGTGTACATGTACCACTGCGCAACGGCGCCGGTGCTCCACCACATCGGCATGGGGATGTACGGAATGCTCATCGTGCAGCCCAAGGAGGGTTTCGGCGACACGATGCCGGAATTCGCGATCACGCAGTCCGAGCTGTACGCGTCGAGCTCCGACATCGACGAGAACCGACCCGACGCGGTCGCGTTCAACGGCATCCCGAGCCAGTACATCGGCAATCCGATCAAGCTTCCCGCGGACAGCAAGATCAGGTTGTTCGTCCTCAACGCGGGTCCGAGCGAGCAGAGCAGCTTCCACGTGGTCGGCACGATCTTCGATCGCGTCCTCACCGACGGCAACCCACGGAACGTGACCTATGGCCGACAGGCGCTTGGCATCCCCACTTCCGGAAGCGGCGTCTTCGAGATGGTGCTCCGTGGCGAAGGCCAGTTCCCGTTCGTCACGCACCAGTTCAACCTCGCCGCCAAGGGCGCGGTGGGCATGCTGCTCACCGGCGACGGCAAGCCAGGCCCCGGCGCGATCGAGGACCCGGGCGCGAACGGCCACCACTGACGATGAAGCGGATCGCCCCTCTCGTCTCGTTCTCGCACGACCACCATCACGCGCTGTCGCAGGCACGCCGGCTGGTTCGGGCGAGCAGCGCCGGCGCCGAGGGTCGCGTGGACGCGTCGCGCGCGTTCCTCGACTTCTACCGGACGGAGTTGATCGATCATTTCCACGACGAGGAGCAGCAGCTGTTCCCGTGCGCGATCGACGTGAACGATCGCGAGCTCGACCGGTCGATCGCGCGCGCGCTCGCCGATCACGACGCGATCCGTGCCCGCGCGGATCAGCTGCGGTCGACCGTCGACGCGGGCGAGTCTCCCGATGCGACGCATCTTCGATCGCTGGGCGAGCTCGTCGCCACCCATGTGCGACACGAGGAGCGCGTGGTGTTCGAGTTGCTGCAAGGAGCGGTCGACGAGCACGAGATCGGAGCGCGGATCGA
Source organism: Thermoleophilia bacterium (assembly GCA_039811765.1). Lineage (GTDB taxonomy): Bacteria > Actinomycetota > Thermoleophilia > Gaiellales > SKUG01 > JAGQUL01. The sequence continues at coordinate 2,680 of JBDHZF010000069.1, forward strand.
GCGTCGATGACGCGGGGCTCGATCGGCCTTCGCGTGCGTGCGACGCGCGCTCGACAGGTCAGTCGGCGCGGCGCGAGACGAGCCAGTCGACCATCTTCGGATCGTGGTGGTCGAAGAACAGCGACCGGCGCTCGTCGAGCGATGCGATCTCCTCCATCTGCGCGGGCGTGAGCTCGAAGTCGAACACGTCGATGTTCTGGGCCATTCGCTCCGGCTTCACGGACTTGGGGATCACCACGATGTCGCGCTGGATCATCCAGCGCAGCGCCACCTGGGCGATCGACTTGTCGTGCGCCTCGGCGATGGGAGCGAGCGCGAGGTGGGTGAAGAACTCGTTCTTGCCTTCGGCGAACGGCCCCCAGGATTCGTGCTGCACGCCGTGCTCGCGCATGATGCGGTGATCGACGCGGCGCTGGTGGAACACGTGCGTCTCGATCTGGTTGACCGCCGGCACGACCTCGTTGTTGGCGATCAGGTCGACGAGCCGATCGGGATGGAAGTTGGACACGCCGATCGCGCGTGCGCGCCCGTCGGCATGCAGCTGCTCCATCGCGCGCCACTCGCCGTAGTAGTCGCCGAGCGGCTGGTGGATCAGGTACAGGTCGAGGTGGTCGAGCCCGAGCTTGTCGAGCGATTCGGCGAACTGTCGCCTCGCCCCTTCGCCGCCGTGGCGGTGAATCCAGAGCTTGGTGGTGACGAACAGCTCCTCGCGCGCGATGCCGCTCGCTGCGATCGCGCGCCCCACGGCCGCCTCGTTGCCGTACGAGGCTGCTGTGTCGATCAGTCGGTTGTCCGTTCAGCGCGGCTTGATGATGGTCTCGCATCCGATGAAGACGTCCAGCTTGTCGCCGATGCACTTGTCCTTGGTGCCGGTGCCGCCGTTGATCGTGTCGCCACCCTTGCCGTCCTTGCAGTTCAGGGTGTCGTTGCCGGCATCTCCGAAGGCCTTCTCCTTGCCACCGGCGCCACAGCTGACCTTGTCGTTGCCGGCGCCCCCTCGGGAATCGTCGATGCCCGCGCCGCCGTCGACTGTGTCGTTGCCCGTGCCACCCTTGCCCTTGTCGTCGCCTGCGTCGCCCTTGACTGCGTCGTTGCCTTCGCCGCCATCGGAGTCGTCGTTGCCCTGACCGCCATTGAGCTTGTCGTTCCCCTTGCCGCCCTTGGCCTTGTCGTTGCCACCGCCGCCGTTGAAGGTCTCGTTTCCCTTGCCTCCGTTGAAGGTGTCAGCGGCTGCACCACCGTTGTAGACCTTGTTGGCAGCACCACCGGTGAACACCTGGGGCTTAATGCAATTCGGGAAGGTCCCGATCTCCGTCGCCGCGCACTTCGGGGGTTCAGGCGTGGTGCAGTTCGGTGGCGTCCCCACCTGGCCGGTCGGGCAGGTCGTGCCGCTGGTTGATGCAGCCACCAGGTCGACGTTGACGACGAAGCGTCGAGTCGATCCGTTGTTCGTCTCGTCGATCCCGCCGAAGCTCATCATGACCGAGTCGAGCGTGATCGTGCGCGGGAGCGGATGCCCTGTCGCTACGGTCGTCCTCACCATGATCGTCTTCGTGACGCCGGCGGCGAGGTCACCCGCGTTGCAGATCACGAGCATCCCTACCGGGCCGCACGTGCCGCCTCCCGACGCGCTGACGAACGTGTGACCGTGTCCAAGCACACCAATCGGAAACGAGAGGCCAGTCGCGGTCGCCGCGTTCGTGCTTGGAGCGCTGATGGTGATCAGGAAGTCGAGGGGCACCGCCGAGGCACCGATCGCGATGGGCTGCGCGGTGAGCAGCTGCGCGGATGCGTTGATGATGCCGGGCGGCAGTGGCTCGTCGACCGACTCGCACTCGTCGGTGGCCTCGCCCGTGTCGATGACGGCCTCGTCGGTGCCTGCGTCACACCAGGCGGTCTCGTCGAGAACGCCATCGCGGAGCAGGAGCAGGTCGTTGCCGCCGTTACCGAACAACTCGTCCGAGCCCGCACCACCGGCGAGCTCGTCGTTGCCGTCGCCGCCGAACACGTCGTCGTCGCCCCCGGCGCCGTCGATGGCGTCGTTGCCACCGCTGCCGCGGATCGTGTCGACCGCGGAGCTGCCGGTGATCTCGTCGTCGAGCTCGGTACCCCACACCTCGTGGATGGCTGCGGGCAGCGGCTCGTCGCCGTCCTCGGTCTCGTAGCTCGCCGCGCCGACGGTGAGCACCACTCCATCGGAGTAGTCGCCGAGGTCGAGGCGAAGCACGTCGCTCGAGTCCGCGACGAGCGCATCGACACCCCGCCCCGGCGCGAGGCCATCGGTCCCGGTACCGCCATCGAGGGTGTCGTCGTCGTCTCCGCCGAGCAGCAGGTCCGCGCCCTCTGAGCCCTCGATGTCGTCCTCGCCGGACCCGCCATCGAGGTAGTTCGCCCCGCTCGATCCCGTGATCGTGTCGTCAGCCGATGAGCCGATCACGCCAGGGAAGCCGGTGAAGGTGTCGCCGTCTGCATCGTCGACGGCGAGCGTCGAGTCGACTGTGATCTCGTACGGTCCGAGGTTCTGGCTCAGGTCGAGCACGTCCACTCCGTCGGCGGCCGAGCCGCCGATGCCCGTGTTGCCGCCGCCGTCGAGGTCGTCGACGTCGAAATCCTCGTAGTTGCGGACCACGTCGCGGCCGTCGCCAGCGTCGACCTCGTCTGCTCCTTCGTTGGGGTTGATGAATTCGGCCTCGACCGATCCGACGACCGTGTCGTCACCATCTTCACCGAAGTAGCTGAGGTCGACCGGCCCAACTTCAGTCGGATAGCGCGCGCCGGGCGGAAGCCCGGTCGGGCCGAAATTGGCGGTGATCTCGTCCGCGAGCGGACCACCGAACACGTTCAGCCTCGTGACGTTCGCCGTCGAGCCGTCGAAAGCCTCGCACTCCACGGTCATTGCCGCGAGCTGGCAGATGCCCTGTGCGCTGAACGCGACGGTGGGGGCTTGGTCGAACGTGAACGTCCACCGATCGTCCCCGAGGTCCTCGTCATCGACGTCGGAGTAGCCGATCACAAGGGTGCTCGCCCCTGCTGCGTTCGCCACGGTGAGCTCGCCATCTACGAACTCGACCGTGTAGGCAGCCGAGGCGATCGCCGGGAGGGCCAGAAGTGTGATGCACGCGACTAAGGCAAGGGCCGTGAGGCGCGACGGGATTCGAACGAGCATGGGAACCTTTCATCGAGGGCGATTCAGTCGTCCAGCGTGACGGATCGATCGTTGAGTTTCACTAGGGTGAAACCCTAGGATTCTCGGATTCGCCCGCTTCAACCCGGGTTCGATCCACGTTTCGACCGATGATGCCTTCACCAGAATCCACGCCCCAACTCCTCGAACGTCGGACCGACATCGCCTGCCTGAGGGACCTGACCGCCAACTCGGCACGCGGGAACGGCGCCACGATCGTCGTCGACGGGGTGCCGGGCGTCGGCAAGAGTGCGCTGCTCGAGCTGTTCGCGTCCGACCGCGCCGACGGAGATGCCATGCTCCTACGTGCACGCGGGGACGAACTTGGGCGCACGGTCCCGCACGGCGTGTTGCAGCAGTTGCTTCGACGTACCTTGGCGGAGCTCGGGGAGGACGAACTAGCCACCGTCACGGTCTCACCCGCAGCGCCGCTGCTCACGGCGCTCGGAATGGCGCCCGCGACCGGGCCGATTGCTCCCGGTCAGGTCGCGAACGGACTCTGGTGGCTCCTCGCCCACCTGGCCGACGAGCGACCGATCATCATCGTCGTCGATGATCTGCACTGGGCCGATGCGCCGTCGCTGGAGGCACTCGCGTTCCTCGCCTCGAGGATCGACGACCTCCGAGTCGTGGTAATCGCGGGTCGTCGCTCGAGCGAGGCATCTATCGACGAGGCCGCCATGACGCGCCTGCGCACCGCGACCCCGACGACGGTCGTCACCCTGTCGCCGTTGAGCGACGACGGTGCCGCGCGGCTCGTCCGGCGCCTCGCGCCGCACGCCGACGAGCGGACCGTCGAGCGGGCGCTCGAGCAGGCCGGTGGCAATCCGTTCCTACTCACCGAGTACATGCGTCACGTTCACGAGGCGGGGACCGTGACGACCACCGTCAACGTCGATGCGGGCGCGATCCCGCCGCGCGTTCTCGACGATGCTCGTCGAAGATTCGCGGTGCTCGACGATTCGATCTCGCGCTTCGCCGGAGCCGCAGCCATCCTCGGTGTCCGGGCGACGATCGCGCGAGCCGGGGCCGTCGCGTCACTCGAGCCCAGCGATGCCGAGCGTTGTGCCGATGAGCTGATCGCCATCACGATGCTCGAGCGGGACGGCGACGCCATCACGTTCCGTCATCCCCTGCTGCGCGCAGCGAGCCTCGCGACAGCGGTCGACGTCAACGAGCGACGAGCGCTGGCGGGACGCGCCGCAGACGTCATCGCACGCGACGGTGGCGACGCGATGACCGTCGCGTCGCTGCTGCTCGATGCGCCGATCGCCGGGGACGTCCGAACCAGCTCTCGGCTCGTCGACGGGGCGGTCGCGGCGATCGGCACGGGGGCGCCGGCCGACGCCATCCGTTTCGTGGACCGCGCGATCGCCGAGCCGATCGAGGATCCGGACGCCCGCGCGAGCGCATGGGTGCTGTCGGGCCAGGCCCATGCGCTCACGGGAGACGTGCCCGGCGCGCTCGAACAGTGGCAGGCAGCGCTCGGTGTCGCCACCGATCCCGTGGAGCGCAGCAACCTGCTCGCGGCGATCGCGAACGTGCTCGTCGGGGCGTCCGATCTCGACGGGGCATGCCGCTCGCTCCAGGCCGCGTCGGATGAGCTCATCGAGCTTCCCGGACACGAGCGGCGCGCCCGCATGCTCAACGTGCGGGCCCGTGCATTCGGCCGGTTCGCCGGCATCGCCGAGTTCAGCGACCTCGACATGCCTGCGGTCGTCCCGGAAGACCCTGCGGATGACAACTACGACGATCGCATGCTGCTCGCGAGCCTCGCGACCGCACACGTGTTCTCGAATGAGCGCGCCGACCTCGCGCGTGAGCTGGGTCGACGAGCCCTGGCGGGGATGCGCCTGCTCGAGGAGGAGAGCGCCGACGGCCAGGCGCTGTACGTGGCGACCGGCTCGCTGACATGGACGGATGACTATGACGTGGTGCTGCCGGTGCTCGATGCGGCGGTCGCCGACGCGCGGCGCCGCGGCTCGGTGCTTGGGCACGCTTCCGCATCATTCTGCCGCGGTGGCTCGCTCGTTCGACAGGGAGACCTCGTGCATGGCGCGGCCGACCTCGAGGCGGCGATCGAGGCGCGCCACGACGGCTGGATCGCCTATCTCCCATACGCCGGTTACTACGGCTCGAAGGCCTATCTCGATATCGGCGACGCCGACCAGGCTCGTGCGCTCGTCGCCGCGACCGTCCCGGGGGGCGACGCCAAGGCATGGGGACCACTCGCGCCGTTTGCCCACTCAGCTCTCGCCGTGCTCAGCCTCGCCGACGACGACCTCGACGGCGCCCTGACGCACCTGCTCGCGGGCCATGGCGCGGTCGGGCGTGCGGGGATTGGCTCGGTCACGGTCGCCGACTGGCGGCAGGACGCGCTCGAGATCGCCGCGAGGCTCGGACGAGGCGACGAGTTCCGGGAGCTGGCAGCGTCGACGCTCGCCGATGCCCGCTCGTTCAACGGTCCCCGCCCGCTCGGCATGACGCTCCGCGCGGTCGCCGCGGCGGTCGCTCGAGACGATGTCGAGGCACTCGTTCTGCTCGACGAGGCGGTCGAGGTGCTCGATGCCGGCGGCGTGCGCTGGGAGCTCGCAAAGACCCTCGCCGCACGCGGCGAGGTCCGCTCCAGAACCGGCGGTGACGTCGTCGCCGACTACTCCCGCGCGCTCGAGCTCGCCCGCGAATGCGGCGGTCGTCCCCTTGCGGAGCTCATGCGCGCTCAGCTCGACGAGCTCGGAACCGTGGTCCTCGATGCGAGCACGGCCCGCGGGCTGCTCACGCCGGGCGAGCTGCGCGTCGCCGAGCTCGCGGCCACTGGTATGACAAACCGCGAGATCGCTCAGGCGCTCTTCGTCACCGTCAAGGCGATCGAGTGGCACCTGCGCCACGCCTACCGCAAGCTTGACATCTTAGGTCGCCGAGAGCTGGCCGCCGCACTGAACCGATGAGCTCCCGGCTCAAAGCGGCCGGGTGAGCCCATCCATTCGCATGTACACGCCGGTTCCAGGTGTGCAGTGTGCCGACGGATCGATCTTGAGCCGCTGGTAGGCTGTGAGGATGCCCTTTCTCGATCGTACCGTCGCGAAGACCTTCTTGAGCCCGTTCTCGTTGGGCCGGAGCTTGACGTTGCCGTTCGAAGTCGCCGTGAAATCGACGGCCGCTCGCGACCCCGAAGAGAAGAGGCCTGGCGGCACCATGATCCCTGCGACGACCTGCCACTTCCCACTTGGCTTGCCGGACGCGCGCGCCTTTCCATGCCACAGGTAGAGCACCGGCGTGAGCCTGTTCTTGGAACTGGTCGAACGCGCACACTGCATGGCGAATTCCGCCCCCTTCTCCAGCGCATATGTCAGCCCGTTGATCTTCACGGTGGTCGTCGCGGTCGTGCGATACCAGAATCGCTTGTCGAGCTTGGAGGGATCGGACACCGTCGCTGTTCGCACAAACTGTTCGTCGAAACCACTGATGGTGAGATTGAGCACCTTCACCGGTCGCTTGGTTGACGTATACGAGTAGCGAGCGGGAATCCCACAGCTCGCCTCGGACGCGAACGGCTGGCTCAGTCCCAGCATCCCCTGCGCGTCATCCTGTGTGGAGAGTTCCACCTCCGTGCCGTCGGGCATCGTAAAGGTCGCCTTCAAGTAGAGCGTCTGTTTCGACTCCAGCAGCGCGGCCAGGCCCGGGGTCGGGACTATCAGATCACCGGCTCCAAGTGGAATGTCGAGCGGCGCGCCACCTACTTCCTCCCACTGGCCAAGCCAGTACCATCGCTGCTGGGATGCCTTGACGTGAACGACGCCAGCGCAGCGCGTGCCGGCGGTATCGGGGGCGGTCACTTCCTCGCTCACGGCGTCGCACGCGAGGGCCACTGTGACACTGCCGAGATCCGGCGCGGTCGTGACACGCAGGGTAGCCTTGGTGCCCACCGTCGGGGCGATGACTTTGCCGACGGGCGCGTCGTCTGCGCGAGCCGCGGCGGGGATGACGAGAGCGGAAGCGAGTGTGATTGCGGCGATGATCGGACGCAGGTTCATACGGCGCATCGTACGCATGATCATTCGTATGCAACAGCTCAACGTGCGAAGACTAGGGTGTAACCTAGGGTGCGACTGGCACCTGTCTGACCGGTGATCATTTCGTGGACGACGCTGGCGAATCCACCCCGGCGATCTGACCGACGTCACGGGTCGCAATCGCGCACTACCATGGGGCGTACCGTCAATCGTCACAGGCGGCGATCTGGAGGCCGATTTCCTGCTGCGGCGGGCTTTTCCCCGGAAATTGCGTATTTGCAGGGGAAAGTGGAGGTCTGAGTTGACGGGGTGAGAACTGCCATGAAAAAACCCCCCGCGTTAGCAGGGGTTTTACGGGAGCGACGGGACTCGAACCCGCGCCGCAGTTCGAGTCTCCGATGAACCAGTACCGCTGCAGTGGTCCGGTCAGCCACCGCCGTCGTTAGCGAGCAGGCCGGAGCCGTCGTTGCCGATCAGTCCGGCGCCGTCATTGGCGAGCAGACTGGCCGCGGCGCCCCTCACCGCGACGGCGTTGCCGCCGCCCGACGCGACGATGTTGCCGCCACCCGCAGCCACGACGTTGCCGCCGCCGGCCGCGACGATGTTCCCACCACCGGCCGCGACGATTCCGGCGCCCGGCAGCTGCAGGACCGGGGACCGGGTGATGTCGATCGCGGGACCGATCAGGCCGACCGGCTGGTTGGTCATGTTGCCGCCGCCGCTCGCTACGATGCGCGACGCGGCGCCGAGCGTGTAGCCGAGATTGCCGCCCCCGCTCGCAACGATCGCAGCGCCCGGCCCGAACTTCGCCTCGCCAGCCGGCACCTGGTGCAGGACGTTGCCGGCACCACCTGCAACGATGTTGCCACCACCCGATGCGACGATGCGCGCAGCGGTCAGGTTGTTGCCGACCACCTGACCGAGCGCCATCTGCGCGGGGAACCCGCCGGCGAGCACCTGGTCGCTCGTGGTGCGGAAGCCGAGGAACCCGAGCACGGCCTTGACGAAGTCATCCCAGATCGCCCGCTCGGTGGCCCGGGCGGCGACCTTGCCCTCTGCGCCGCTCGCGGTCCACGTCTTCGTGGAGCCCGTCTGCTTGAGCGTGAACTGACGACCCGTCGCGGTCGTCATCTCGGTGCCGACGGTCGAGACCAGCGCGCGCGCCATGAGCGCGCCTCCGCCGCACAGCGCGACTCCGTTGCTGCCGACGCCGATCGCCGCGATCCGCACCTGCCCGGCTCGCTTGGGGCTGAGCATGTCGACCACCGTCGCGCCTTGGAACGTGCGGACCTTGCCGGTACGATCCTTGACCTTGAGGCTAGCGGTTCGCGGCGACTCGAACGTGTTGCCGCCGGCCGCGGAGGCATCGACGAAGATCCGAACGCCGTTGACCGGTCGACCTGCCCGATCGTGCACGACCACGTAGAACCCGGCGTTGAACGCCTTGGTCCCCGTGCCCGCGTAGGGGTAGACGAACCCGGCCTTCGTGAGCGAGATGCCCGTATCGGTGGGCACGAAGCTGATGCGAAGGTCCTGCAGGTCGACCGTGCTCGGCACCTGCAGCGTGGTGTCGATCGCCCGGCCGTCGCGCACCATCTTCGTGGCCTCGCAGCGGTCGCCACTCGTCAGTTGCTTCTCACCACCGTTGTTGGTCCTCGGCGGCAGCACCACCTTCACGTCGTCGATCTTGCATCCGACCGACGCCATGTACTTCGCGAAGTCGTCGAACGGCATGTCGACTCGCTCCTTGGCGTCCTGGATGCAGGTGTCCTTGGTCGGCCCGCCCCAGTAGGTGGGGTTGAACGTGACGCTCTGCCCCACGCCGATGGTGAGCGGCGTGTCGGCCTTGATCGTGTCGGCGAGGATGTCGTTCTCCATCCAGACGCCCTTGTTGCGCGGGCTCTTGCCGTACTTCTTCTCGATCTGCGTCTTCGTGCCGTACACGATCTTCGGCTTCGACTTCGAGTCGTTGAGCGGGATGCCCATCTGGTTGGCGAGCACGAGGTACACGCCGAGCACGTTGTAGCCGCGGGTGTCGGGCCACGTGAAGAGCTTGGTCGTGTCCACCTTGCGAGCGTCGGGCAGCTCGACGCTGCCGACCTTCGTGGCGACCGGCGTCGTCGGAGTCGGATTCACCGGCGGCGCGGGGGTGGTCGCCGGGCGGTCGATCGTCTCGCAGCCATTGAAGTGGGAGTTCGCCTCGAGCGCGACGGCATCGGCGATCACCGTGTCGGTGCCGCCTCCGCAGAACGCGAAGTCGGTGTCGTTCTCGCGCAAGTAGAGCGTGTCGTTGCCCGACCCGGCCGCCGGGTCGAAGCGATCGTCGCCGTACACCGAGTCGGTGCCCGGTCCGCCGACCAGCGTGTCGCCGCCGCCCGCACCGTCGATGTCGTCGTTGCCACCGCCGCCGTCGATCGTGTCCGATCCCAGGTCGCCCGTCAGCACGTCGTTGCCCAGCTCGCCGTAGATGCGCACGCCGGTCGCGCTCGGATCGATCACGACGGTCGACGAGGTCGCTCCGTCGCCGAGGTACAGGAGCGGCTGGGAGCCGAGCGTGAACGCCGCGTCGAGGGCCAGGTTGCAGGTCGCGAGGTTGTCCTCGGGATTACCGTTGCCGCTGTCGCTCGCCGTGCAGGCGCCTGCTGCGCTCGGGTCGATGACCACTAGCGCGCCGACGTCGGCCCCGACGTCCGTGGTCGAGTTGAAGCTGAAGGTCCAGGCGTTCGGATCGGTCAGATTGATCGCGACCGAGCCACTGGGCAACGTCCCGTACTGGTCGAGCACAAGCCGTCCGGTGCCCTCCTGCGCGCCGCCGTCGGAGATGCGTACCCGGATCTCGGCACTGGCTGGCGCGGCGGCGACGAGCAAGGTCGCGAGCATCGAGAGCACTGTGCGAACAGGGCAGATACGCATGAGAGGTCTCCTTGGATCAACTCGACGACGCCGAAAGCTTAGCCGAAGCTTTCCGGCGGCGCAATCGTCCTGATCGTCCGCGCCGAGCGTTGGTGTACACGCTCAACTGCGAACGAGCAGGACAGGAGTCACGACTGGAATCGCACGACCAAAGTCGACACACGCGTCACTCGGCGGCAGCGATTCGCGTCGACCGATCCACGACTCGAGGGTCTGTCAGATTCTTTGTGTCTGAGCGTGACTCGTTGTCATGACTGGACCTGGTCGATCCGGTCGCCGTAGTGGATGTAGAGGGTGTTGAGGATAGCCTTCCAGCCTCGCACGCTGCCG
>JBDHZF010000070.1:0-13080 GCA_039811765.1 Thermoleophilia bacterium
CGCTCGCGGGCTTGAGCACGAGCTGCTCGCGATGCGCGCTCACGAACCCGGGCAGATCGCCGGCCGAGCCGTCCGGCAACGACGATCCACCATCGGCGAGCACGCGTGTCCACGGGATGCATTCGGCCACCACGCGGCGTTCCTCGTCGTCCACGAGCAAGTGCGCGAACTCGGGCGCGCCGATCAGCGCGAGCAATTTCTTGTTGTTCGCCACGCGCGCCGGGAACGGATTGAGCATCGCCACCGCGCCCTCGCGCACCGCGGCAATGAGCGCGGCGGCGCCGGGACTTGCGTGTGGATCGAGCACGTCCTCCACGAGCGCGCGGCGATACACCACGTCCACGGGCTCGCCGTCGACGACGAGGCGACCATCGTGGCGATGCAGATCGTCGAGGCTCGCCCATCGCGCGCTGAAGCCCGCGTCGCGAAGCGACTGACAGATGATCTCGAACTCCGGCACCGACGGACTGCCCGCGGTGTCCACCAGCAGCACACGCGGCTGCTCGCGCACCGGATTGATGCCGAGCGCGCGGCCAGGGCCGTCTGGGCCCGTGGTCCATGCGCGCCAACGCGCTTCGACGTCGCGTACCGTGCGGATCAGGTGCGGTGTGATTCGTTCGTAGCTGATGACCGCGTCCGGATCGGGGTCGTGCAGCGCAGGGAAGTGATCGCGCAACCCGTCGAACATCACGTCCGTGTAGCCGATCCCCGCAGGACTCTCCGCGTTGAACTCGAGGAACTGGATCGCGCCGTCGGGCATCAGGAACGCGTCGAGCCTGCAGAGCTGCAGCGGATGATCGAGCGTCGGCTCGATGCGGATGAGTGCTGCTTCAGCCGGGGGCAAGTCGAGCGCGTGGCGCAGCGCCTCGTCCGTGCGAAACGCGGTGCAAAAGCGGTCGAGCACGCGGGTGAGCACCTCGACCGAGTGGCGAACGCGCGCCATCGTCGCGCCGTCGAGGCAGTGCGGCGCCATCACGAACGGGATCGGTTGGCCGGCGAACACCACGCCGTGCTCGACCATCCACGCGCGAATGTCGTCGGCGAGCGCGCCGCAGCCATCGCCGAGCCGGGTGAGCTCGGCGGCATGCCGGCGCGCGAACGCGTCCAGCTCTTCGGACGTCGTCATTCCCACTCGATGGTCCCCGGCGGCTTGCTCGTGACGTCAACGAGCACGCGGTTCACGCCGTCCACCTCGCCGACGATGCGGCTGGAGATCCGGGAAAGCGCCTCGTAGGGAATTCGTGCCCAATCCGCGGTCATCGCGTCGTCGCTGGTGACCGCGCGGATCACGATCGGGTGCGCGTAGGTGCGCGCGTCGCCCTGCACGCCCACCGAGCGAACGTCCGCGAGCAGCACCGTGAAGTACTGCCAGATCGATCGATCGAGCCCCGCCTCCGCCACTTCCGCGCGCAGGATCGCGTCGGCCGCGCGCACGATGCGCAGGCGTTCGGCGTCGACGCTGCCGACGATGCGGATGCCGAGGCCCGGGCCGGGAAACGGTTGGCGCCACACCAGATCGGGAGGCAGCCCGACCGCTTCGCCCACGCGTCGAGCCTCGTCCTTGAACAGCAGACGAAGCGGCTCGACGAGTTCCAGCTCCATGTCGTCTGGCAACCCACCCACGTTATGGTGGCTCTTGATGTTGGACGCCACTCCATCTTCGCCGCCGCTCTCGATCACGTCGCTGTAGAGCGTGCCTTGCACGAGGAACCGAACCGGCTCGCCATCGCCCTCGCGCTGGATGCGCGCGGCTTCCTGTTCGAACACGCGGATGAACGTCTCGCCGATGATCACGCGCTTGCGTTCGGGATCCTCCACGCCCGCGAGCAGTTCCAAGAATCGATCGCTCGCGTCCACGTGCACCACGGGCACGTGAAAACGACCATCCATCGTCGCGACGACCTGCTCGGCTTCGCCTTCGCGCAGCAGTCCGTGGTCGACGAACACGCAGGTCAGACGATCGCCTACCGCGCGATGCACGAGCATCGCCGCGACCGAGCTGTCGACGCCACCGGAGAGCGCGCACAGCACGCGCCCCGAATCGCCGACTTGCGCTCGAATGCGGGCCACGGCTTCGTCGATCACATGCTCCGGATCCCAATTCGCGGGCGCCTGCGCGATCGCGTGCACGAATCGGTCGAGGATCGTCTCCCCGTGGGCAGTGTGCACGACTTCGGGATGGAACTGCACCGCGAACAGCCGCCGCGCGGGATCCTCGAACGCCGCGATCGGCGTCTGATCCGTCGACGCGGTGACGATCGCTCCCGCAGGCGCGCGGGTGACGGCGTCGCGATGGCTCATCCACACGAGCTGCTCGCGCTCGCCGATCCCGTCGAGCAACCGACCGCCATCGTCGGCGCGGTGCAGGTGCGTGCCGCCGTACTCGGCCACGCCGTTGCGCGATACCTCGCCGCCGAGCGCCTTCGCCATGAACTGCATCCCGTAGCAGATGCCGAGCACGGGAACGCCGAGCCCGAACACGTCCGGATCCACCTGCGGAGCGCCCGGCTCGTACACGCTCGCGGGGCCTCCCGAGAGGATGATCGCGCTCGGGTGCATCGCGAGCAGCTCGTCGGCGTCGATCGAGCCGCGAACCACCTCGGAGTAGGTGCCGAGATCGCGAACGCGACGAGCGATCAATCGGGCGTACTGCCCGCCGAGATCGAGCACCACCACCGGGTGCTCGCGGATCGAGGTGGGCGCAGGAGCAGCAGCGGTCATCCCATCCCCACTCGCTGGGAGCGTTGGTGGTGCTTGCCTTCCGTCTGAATCGCCGGCGCGAGCACGATCTCCGCCTTCTGGAATTCCTGGATCGTCTGATAGCCGCAGGTCGCCATGCTCGTGCGCAGCGCGCCCATCAGGTTCAGCGTGCCGTCGTTCTCGTGCGCGGGGCCGAGCACGATCTGCTCGAGGCTCGCCACCTGTTCCACTTGCACCCGCGCGCCACGTGGCAGCGTGGGATGGAACGTCGCCATGCCCCAGTGATAGCCCTTGCCGGGCGCTTCGAACGCGCGCGCCAACGGCGAACCGATCATCACCGCGTCCGCGCCGCAGGCGATCGCCTTGGAGATGTCGCCGCCCGTTCGCATGCCGCCGTCGGCGATCACCGCCACGCGCTCGCCGGTCTCCAGCAGGTGCTGCGCCCGCGCGCCCGCCACGTCGCTGATCGCGGTGGCCTGCGGCACGCCCACGCCAAGCACCCCGCGCGTGGTGCACGCAGCACCCGGCCCGACGCCCACCAGCACGGCCGCCGCGCCCGTGCGCATCAGATGCAGCGCCGACTGGTACGACGCGCACCCGCCGACGATCACCGGCACGTCGAGCGTCGGGATGAACGCCTTCAAGTCGAGCGTCGTGCCGTGATTGGACACATGCTCGGCACTCACCACGGTGCCTTGGATCACGAGCACGTCGAGCCCGGCGTCGAGCACCGCGTCCGCATACTGCTCCACGCGCTGCGGCGTGAGCGACGCGGCCGTCACGATGCCCGCGTCCTTCATCTCGCGCACGCGCTGCACCATCAGCTCGGGCACGATCGGCGCCTGGTACAGCTCCTGCATTCGATGTGTGGCCTGATCCTTCGGCAGCTCCGCGATCTGCGCGCACCGCTGCTCGGCGTCCTCGTAGCGACTGAACAACCCCTCGAGGTTGAGCACGCCCAGACCGCCGAGCTTGCCGAGCGCGATCGCGGTTCGCGGCGACACCACCCCGTCCATCGCGCTCGCGAGCAGCGGCAATTCGAGGTCGATGTCCCCGAGTCGCCAGCCGAGATCCACGTCCTCCGGATCGCGCGTTCGCCGCCCCGGAACGATCGCCACGTCATCGAATCCATAGGCCTGCCGGGCCTTCTTGCCTCGTCCGATCTCGACGTCCATGCGCGCTGCCTCCCGCAAGCTGGGGACGAGCGAAGGGCGCCGCTGCCGCGCTCGTCCGTTCGGCTGGATGTTACCGGGACTGGTCGATGCACGCGGGCGCATGGGATATCGTGTGAAGACGATGACCCCGCTGGTGACCACGATCGACGAAGGGCCGGAGCCGCTGCTGCCGCGCTCGCGCACGCCCGAGCCCACGGTGATCATCATCTTCAACGAGAAGAGCGGCCCCACGCAGGTCGCCGAGCTGATCTCCAACAAGCACTCGTTCATCGAGTCCGAGATCTGGGAGACGGTCGACGAGCAGGACCGACCGGCGTGGGTGCTCGTGGTCACCTGCGAGACGGCCACCGCCGAACAGCTGTTCGAGCTGATCGGCTCGCGCCTGCCCGACTACATCCAGGCTCGCCGCTTCCCGCCCTCGCGCATGGCGCACGTGCGCAGCACCGGCACGAAGCTGTAGCTCGTCACTCGGGTGCCGGAAGCGAGGCGTGCTCGCGCGCGACGGGGATGTGCAGGTAGAAGATCGCGTCCGCAAGCTCCGCGTCCGCCTCGTCGGCAAGCTGCTCGTTGTGCTTCCAGTACGTCGAATCGCCGTATTCGTGCACGCCTACCGTGTCGAACGCGCGCTCGAACCCGAGCTCGACCAGCTCGGCCAATCGTTCCTGCAGCACGACGACGAGTCGCGCGGCGGCCTCGTCGGCGTGCTCGCGATACAGCTCGCGTTGGCGTTCGAGTGAAATGCGCATGCTGCAAGCGTATCGGCGTCGTCGGAAACGTCATGCAACCGGCCGGGGCGTGGCCGCAACGCGCGAAATCGCCACTTCACGGATTCGCGAACCCGTGGTACCACGGAGTTGGAGCACTGCGAGACCAAGCAAGAGCGGCCAGGGAGGCCCACCGATGTTGCGCACGCGATGGATACTGATCATCTTGGCGATCTTCGCCTTGGCGCTGGCGATCCCCGCCGCGTCGGCGTGGGCGGACGCGGGCAACGGCGACACCAGCTCGCCGCCGACCACCGAGGACACGAAGACCCCAGACGACACGGAGACGACCACCGACGCCTCCTCTTCCACCACCACTGATTCGTGCGACGACACGTCCACGTGCACGCCTGACACGCCGGATTGCTCGGACACCGGCACGTGCGAGACCGACACGCCGGACTGCGAGGACACCGACAGCTGCGTGCCCGACACGCCCGATTGTGCGGACACGGACCAGTGCATTCCCAGCACGACGCCGAGCGGCGCGACTCCCACGGCAACCACCCCGGGCGGCGGCACGGAGCTGCCGTTCACCGGCCCGGGCGACGTTGCGCTTGCGATCCTGCTCGGCTTGCTGGCCGGCACCGGCGGCATCCTGCTGTTGAGCGGCGCGGGCGGTCGCGAGCAGCTCGAAGGGCTGAATCGGCGCGACATGGACTCGCCTTCTGGCTTCCACGTGGCGTATCGTGAGCTGCGCAAGCAGCAGCTCGACGAAGACTGAGGTCCGCCCACGTGAACATGCGCGATCGTGACGATCGTGAGCTTCCAGCCGAGCTGCTCGCAGCGCTGAAAGCCGCTCCGGAAGCGGCCGAGCGCTTCGAGCAGCTCGCGCCGTCGCACCGTCGCGAGTACGTGCGATGGGTGGGCGAAGCACGGCGAGACGACACTCGGCAACGGCGTGCGGCGCAAACCGTGATGCGCCTGCTCGAACGCCGCTGATCGGGTAGGATTTGCGGCGATGGTTGCCGCCCGATCCACCGATTCCACGACCGATTCCACGGTCGAGGAGCGGCATGTCTCGCTCGACCATCCCGCGCTCGAATCGGTTCGCGTTCGCGTGCGACGCAACCGTCGATCACGTCACGTTCGCCTGCATGTGGACGAGCAGGGCGAGGTGAGCGCCACCGTGCCCACGCGCTTCGCGGCGCGACGGCTCGACGCCATCGTTCGCGAGCGCGCCGAATGGTTGCACGACGTGCTCGTGCGGATGGAGCTGAAGTCTCGCGATACCGAGGTCGATCTCGACCGTGGTGATCCGGTGCGCTGGCTCGGTGGATGGATCCCAACGCGGCTGGAGCGCGGCGGGCGCAGGGCGCTCGTGCAGTTGGAAGAAGACGACGAGGGCGCGCTGTCGCTGTATCTGCGAGTGCCGGACGGCGACGATCCTCACGACGCGTTGATCGCGTGGTATCGCAAAGCCGCGCGCGAGATCTTCGAGTGCAAGTCCGACGCGTGGGCGCAGGCGTTCGGGCTTCAGCACGGCAAAGTGAGCATCCGCAACCAGCGCACCCGCTGGGGATCGTGCACGTACGAAGGCGATCTCTCCTTCAACTGGCGGCTCGTGCTCGCGCCGGAATGGGTGATCGATTCGATCGTGGTGCACGAGCTGTGCCACATCGACGAGCTCAACCACTCCGATCGCTTCTGGGCGCTGCTCGATCGGCGCTTCCCGCGGCACGAGGACGCGAGCGAGTGGTTGCGCGAGCATGGCCCAGCGCTGCGGGTGACGGCGCCCGGACGGCGACGATTCACCTCGGCACGAGACGACGACGCGTCGACGAGGCCGCTCGATCGCGCGCGGCGTTCGCGAACGCGGCGCGGCGCGAACGACGAAGATCAGATCACGTTGTTCGGCGAGTGACCTCGAGCACGTGCGCTGGGCCGTCGGTGAACGGCGTGCAACGCGTGCCGAGCTCGGCGAACAGTTCGGAAACCTGGTCCAGCGATCGCGACACAGGCGTCGTGCCCGAGCGCGAGTAGACGATCATCAGTCGTCCCGATGGGTGCAGGACCCGCAGCAGCTCAGGCGGATCGAGTAGCCCGTCGAGCACGGTGACGAGGTCGAACTCGCCGTCGCCGTACGGTAGTTCGTGCACGGACGCGACGTCGAACGACGCGTCGGGCACGAGGTCACGCGCGGCGTGCACCATCTTCGGGGCGATGTCGCACCCCGTCACGTCCAGCTCGGGCCACCGATCGAGCAGGAACCTGCATGCGATCCCGGTGCCGCATGCCACGTCGAGCGCGCGACGTGGCAGGAACCCACGGGGAAGCCGACTCAGCGCATCGTCGAACCCAGCGCGGTACGTGGGGTCGCGACGAATCTGCTCCCAATCGCCGGCCATCGAGTCGAAGAGCACGCGCATGCCCAAGCGCGCGAATGGTCTGACGATCGGCACATGACTCGCACGCATCAACACACGCACCGCACCGCGTCTCGCGCGCGCGTACGCGCCCGTGCGCGCACGCGAGATCACATGTCGAGTTCGCGTCGCAGCCATGCCACGTGCTCGCCCGGCTTGACTTTGTGGGCGATCGCCTGGATCGTGCCGTCCGTTCCCACGATCACCGTGCTGCGTTCCACGCCCCAGTACTTCTTGCCGTACATCGACTTCTCCACCCAGAAACCGAGCGCGTCGGCGAGCCGGTGGTCTTCGTCGACCAGCAGGTGGAATGGCAGGTCGTGCTTGGTGCGGAACTTCTGGTGGCTGGCGGCGTCGTCCGGACTCACGCCATAGACGACGAGGTCGTCGATCGCGTCGAACTCGCTCCATGAGTCGCGCAGCGAGCACGCCTGCGTCGTGCATCCGGGCGTGTCGTCCTTCGGGTAGAAGTAGAGCACGGCACGCTGTCCGGCGAGGTCGCGCAGGCGCACCTCGGTTCCTGCGTCGTCGAGCAGCGTCAGGTCGGGCACGAGGTGGCCGACCTCGATGGGGGAGGTTGCGGATTTGGTCATGCGCCGCAGGATACCGGCAGCGTCAGGCGCGTGGCACGGCCGCGAGCACCGAACGTGCCGCATTCACCACGGATGCGAGCGACGGATCCGCGAGCAGGTCGTCCGTGCTGGTGTTCAGCCCGATCGTCCAGCGACCGTCGACGTCTTGGAACGGGCGCAGGTGGTCGAGTCCAGTCGGACGCTCGGCGAACGTGAGGTGGATCATGGCGTACGAATCAACGTTCTTGCTCGAATCGAACGGCGCGGCGTGCAACAAGTCGATGCCGACGATCGCGTCGCGAACGGCACTGGCGGCGGCCGCGAGCGCGGGCTTCGCGTTGGCAGTCGTCTTCACCGAGAAGTCGCCAGGCTGGCTCGGTTGGGCGATCGGGCCGTCCCAATACGGATCGTACGAGCGCCGCGACGCTTCCACGGGGGCGTTTGCCCCGGTGAGGTCGAGCCGCACGCGCTCGGCGATCTCGGAACCGGGCGCGACATGGGTGTTCAGCTGGATCTGGGCGGCGACGGGGGCGAGCGAGAGGTTCATGAGACGAGATCGTACGCGCGAGTCTTCGCGCGAGTCGAGGGCTCGTCGAGCGCATTGGCCGCAGTGGGAAACACCGCGTCGGCCGCGATGCGAACCGCGACGATCCACATCAGCGCAGCAGCGCCGACATGGGCGAGCACCACGCCCCACGGCAAGCCCGATCGGTACTGGATCTCGCCGAGTGTGATCTGCACCGCGATGATCGCAACCAGCACGCCGAGATCGCGTAGGGCGACGCGTCGCTGCGAGCGCAGCCACGTGAGCAGCAGCGCCAGCGCGAGGAAGACGAACGCGCCACGCGCGTGCCACGTCACCGCGATGTTGTAGATCCCGAATCGATCCACGACTTGTCCCGTGCCCGATGCGCCCGAATGCGGGCCGGAGGCGGTGGTGAGCACGCCTGCGGTGATCACCACGAGCAGGTTCGCAAGCATCATGACCGCCGCCGTCACCCGTGGCGTGAAGCGCGGGGCGACACGCACTGTCGTGGGGCTGGATGCCGCGTGCCACGCAAACGTGGCGGCCGCGAGCGCGAACACGCTTAGGAAGAAGTGCACCGACACGATCTCGGGCGGCAGCTCCAGCAGCACCACGAACGCGCCGACGATTGCGTTCGACAGGATGCCGACGATCACGGCGAGCGTGCCCACGCGTAGATCGACGCGCTTGGGACCCGCGACCCGCCATGCGGTCCACGCGGCGACGAACGCGGTGACGAGCGCAGGCAGCGCCGCCATACGGTTGATGAATTCGATCATCTGGTGCTCTGCGAGCTCGGGCACGGGGCGCGTGGTGGTGCACGTCGGCCAGTTCGGGCAGCCGAGCCCCGATCCGGTGAGGCGCACGGTGGCGCCCGACAACACGATGTACCACTGGAAGAAGAGCGCGACGCCAACGGCGCGGCGCACCAGTTGCGGGGTGTACGGGCCAAACAGGAACGATCGCATCGCCAGCGATGGTAGTCGAGGCGTGCGCCGATTGCGTCAGTGGAAACCCGCACGTGGCCGGATTGCACGCGCGCGTCGATGCACACCAATCCACGGCAGAATGCCGTTTTTCGGGCCAGAGGGCCACGAAAGCGGCCACCCCGGCGGCCAGCGACGGCCAACGAAACCGTGAATTCGGTCCAAGAGACGCCCCCCGAGGCGATGAACCGGGTGCCGAAGCAAATGCCGGCGAGGATGCACCCACTCGGGTAGCGGATGCGACCGGCAGCCTTTCACGAGGAGAAGGATCGACGTGAACTCCCCCTACACCAAGCATCTCGACGCGGTCGACCACACCACGCACTCGACCGCGCTCACCGTGCCGACATATGCCGCAGCGCCGATGCAGGCGCCCGCCCCGATGGTCATCCAGTCCGGCGGCGGACAAAGCGGCGGCAGCAAAGCAGGGATCGCGCTCGTAGCGATCGTCCTCGCGATTGTCGGCGTGGCAGCAGGATTCGCAATCGGGAAGGGTTTCGGTCCGAGCTGGACTGAGCTTCGCCGCTACGAAGCGCTCGCAGGCCGCGAAGGCGAGATCCGCGGACGCGACGCCGGTTGGAACCAAGGTCGCAAGCAAGGCCGCACCGAAATGCAGTTCCTCGCGCAGTACGAGAAGCTGCGAACGCAGGCCGCCGCGTTCAGCCAAGGCTACTCGCAGGGTCGCAACGTGGGCCAGCAGATGGGCCGCGACGCCTACCGCTACCGCTACAGCGGCTACGGTCGAGGCTACGGCTACGGTCGAGGCTACGGCTACAGCGGCTACGGATACGGCGGCCGCGTGGGCAACGCCATCGCGTCGGCCCAGTCCATCGCCAACATGACCGGCAGCCCGGTCGACGTGACGATCGGCTGATCCGCCGAACGCACGATCCACACGCCTTCGGCACGTAACACCTCGCGCGGCCCCGGACTTCGGTCCGGGGCCGTCGCGTCTTCGCATGGCGAAGGAGTAGGATCCCCACCATGAACCGTCGCTTTCGATTGATCGCCGCGCTGGGCATGGCCGTGACCTTGATGACCTTCATGGCGTACGTGGCGATCAAGGGCAACGACGTGCAGGAACCGTTGCTGCAGGCGAAGGAGCTCGTCGCCAAACGCGAACTCGCCTCCTCGCGCACGGTGCAGGTGGACGGTATCGCCGCTGGTCCGATGAGCGGCGAGCAGGGCAAGCATTTCCAGTTCCACATCACTGATCGCGACGGCAAGCACACGACGCTCGTCGACTATCGCGGCAGCGTGCCGGATGCGTTCCGCGTGGGACGAAACGTGATCGTCACCGGCACGCTCGCGACCGATCCGAAGACCGGCGATCCCGTGTTCAAGGCCGATCCGGGCACGTTGGTGACGAAGTGCCCGTCGAAGTTCGAGTCCGACGGCGGCACCAGCCGCTCCGATTCGTGAGGTCGCGCCGGCGATGACGCTTCCGATCCTCGGCCAAGCGGCGCTTCTGCTCGCGACGCTCGCGGCGCTAGCCGGCGCGATCGCGGCGTTCGCTGGCGGTCGCAGGATCCTCGCGGGCGACCCCGACGCCACCACGTTCGATTCGCGCACGGTGTTCGCGGTCCGCGCTCAGCGCATCGTGCTTGGTGCCTCGCTCGCCGCGTCCCTGATGGTCCTGCTCGCGCTCGCTGCAAACGACTTCACGCTCGCGTACGTGGAGTCGCACACCAGTCGCGACCTGCCGCTCGTGTATCGCCTCACCGCCTATTGGAGCGGGCAGGACGGCTCGCTGCTGCTCTGGCTCACGGTGCTGTCGGCGGCCGGTGCGCTGATGGTTCGGTCGTTGCGGCGCGCTGCGGCGCCGGCGGCGCTCGTTGCGAACGCCACCGGCGTGGTGCTTGTCGTCAGCGCGTTCTTCGCGATGCTCGTGGCGTTCGTCGCCCGACCGTTCGCGGTGGTCGACCAGTTGCAGCGCGACGGCTCCGGCATGAGCCCGGCGTTGCAGAACTACTGGATGGCCGTGCATCCGCCCACGCTGTACCTCGGCTACGTGGGCGTGACGATCCCGTTCGCGATCGTCGCCGGCGCGCTGCTCGCGCGACGAAAGGACGACGCTTGGATCGCTTCCACGCGTTCGTGGGTGATGGCGAGCTGGGTGTTCCTCACGCTCGGGCTGGTGCTCGGCGCGCGCTGGGCGTACGAGGAGATCGGTTGGGGCGGCTACTGGGCGTGGGACCCCGTGGAGAATGCGGCGTTGATGCCGTGGCTCACCGCGACGGCGCTCATGCATTCGATCATGGTGCAGCAGCGTCGCGGCATGATGCGCTTCTGGAACGCGCTGCTGGCCTCGCTCACGTTCGCGCTGTCGATCTTCGGCACGTTCCTCACCCGCAGCGGCGTGCTCAGCAGCGTCCATTCCTTCGTGTCGAGCTCCGTGGGCTGGTGGTTCATCGGCGCGATCGTCGTGGTGCTCGCCGGCTCGATGCTGCTGCTGTATCGCTCGCGCGGCTTGCTT
This sequence comes from Thermoleophilia bacterium, assembly GCA_039811765.1. GTDB lineage: Bacteria > Actinomycetota > Thermoleophilia > Gaiellales > SKUG01 > JAGQUL01. The sequence goes on from JBDHZF010000070.1 coordinate 11,566, forward strand.
CGAGCACGGCACGACGTGGACGCGGTCGTGAGCCGCGAGTCGCTGCTGCTGTTCAACAACCTGCTGCTCGTCGCGCTCGCGCTGGTGGTGCTCTGGGGCGTGATCTATCCGATCGTCACCGCGGCGTTCACCGGTCAGCGCATCAGCCTCGAGCAGCCGTGGTACAACTTCTTCGCGGCGGCGTTCGGTCTGCCGCTCGTCGCGCTGCTCGCGCTCGCGCCGTTCGTCGCGTGGCAGGGCACGCCGGTCGGTCGCGTTGCACGCCATCTCGGCGTGCCGATCGCGCTGTCGGTCATGCTCGGCGTCGTGCTGATCGCGTTCGCGCTCGGCGCCGGCCCCGCCGCGGTGGCCGCGTGCAGCCTCGGTGCGCTCGTCGTGTTCGGCGTGATCGCGGATGTCGCGCGCATGCTGCGCAGTCGGCGCACGGCGCATCCCGAGCACGCGCGGTGGTCGCGCATCCAGCATGTGCTCGTCCGCAATCGCAAGCGCTGGGGCGCGTGGCTCGCGCACGCGGGCATCGCGCTGGTGGTGGTGGCGATCGCGGGCGGGGCATGGTCGTCCACGTTCCAGGGCGAGCTGCGCACCGGCGACGTGCTGAAGGTCGGCAATTACCGGCTCGAGTACACCAAGGTTGTGCGCGAGCGCGAAGGAGCGAGCATGCGCACGCGCGCGGTGTTCGACGTCACGCGCGGGGGCGACCACCTGGGCACGGTGGCCGCGGGTCGGGACTTCCATCCCGCGTCGGGCGAAGTCTCCAACGAGGTGGCGATCCGCCACGATTGGCTGCGCATGCACGACCTGTTCGTCACGGTCGATCGGCTCACCGAGGACGGGGTCGTCACCGTGAAGGCGCTCGTCAATCCGCTGGTGCCGCTGCTGTGGCTGGCCGGCGCGCTGACCGCGCTCGGGGGCATGATCGCCGGCTGGCCGGATCGACGCTGGAAGCGCGCGCTCGATTCGATCGGCGCGAGCGGGGTAGAACCCTCGCACGATGCAGTGCATGAGTTGCGCAACGGAGCTCCTGCACCCGGCGAACTTCTGCCCGGTGTGCGGAGCGAGGCTGGCAGCGCCGCCCCCTGACGGGTCGGCTGCGACCGTTCCCGGAAACACCACGCCCGACGTGGTGCAGGTGCCGCCGGGCACGGCGGCCGACGAGGGCGAGAACGTCGTCTACCTGAACGAGGAATCCGCGCGCAGCGGCGGGGCGATTCCCGCGAATCCGCACGCGTCGGAGTATGGCGCGATGCACGCGGTTCCCGATCCTCCGTTGCCGCTCCATCCCACGACCGAGGACCAGCACGCCGAAGACGTGCGTCGTCGCGCGGCCGAGCTGCAAGCGGAGCTGCACGCCGCGCTCCCGCCGTTCGGATCGCATGGCCCGGTGCCGTTGCCGGACGAGCTCGTTCCGCCGCCCACGGTCGAGGACAACCCGTTCGGGGACTTCTTCGCCGACGGCCCATCCGCGTGGCTGGTGGACGACGAGGACTCCGAAGAAGACGTGCCGATCGACACGCC
>JBDHZF010000071.1:0-12942 GCA_039811765.1 Thermoleophilia bacterium
CGCCAGCGCGAGCAGGGAGACGAGGATCACGCTCGCGAACGCCCGCGATCGACCGGCCAGCCAGATGCCGAAAGCGACCGCCGTCGGCGCGACGAGCTGCAGCAGGTAGTGCCCCCAGTAGTAGCCGCCGCCGAGCACGCCGAGCGTTGCCGTCGCGAGCCACGTCGCGAGCAGCAGTCGTGTTCGACCGCGCGCTCGTCGAACTCCGGCGATCGCTCCGGCGATCGCGACCGCAAGCCCCGACGCGAGCAGCGGAGCCAGCAGCAACGACGGCGAGTTCGTGTCACGCGTCGCGTCGCCCGCCGATCCGTCGCGCAGCACGTCGAGTCGAAAGCCCACAATCGCGTCCCACACGCCGCTCGGGCCAGTGCGCGCCAGCAGCGACCACGCGCCGAGCATCGCCGCAACGCCAGCGGCGCCGGCGAGCCACGCCAGCAAAGCGCGGCGAGAAGATGCAGCGAGAACGACAACGCCCACGAGGACGGCGTCGAACGCCGATTGCTTGCACAGGACCCCACACGCGGCCAGCGCGCCAGACACCACAAGCCAGCGCGCTCGTTGCTCGTCGTCGATGATCGCGGCGACGAGCACGGCGACCAGCGCGGCGCACGCCGCGGCGCGCGGGCCGGCGAGCATTCGCGCCGTCGCAGCGACGGCGATCACCACCACCACCGCGCACACCGCTCGTGCCGCCTGCGATTTCGGCGATTCCGTACAGCAGCGGCAGCAAGGGAGGGCGATCGAGAAAGTACGGGCCGTACGGTCCGGCGTTTCCAGGCGTTCCCGTCAACCATGCGTGCCCGACCACCGCCGTGCCCGCCTCGTCGTTGCCGAGCGCGTCGTGGAAGCCCGCGACGCGCAGCAGCAACGTCGCCACGATCGCGAACGCGACCACGAACGTCTGCAGCGTCGGGCGAACGTGATAGACGTCGCATGACACGGATCTGACACGGAGCGGAGGTGGGCGTGGAGATCCTGTGGTGGTTCAGGATTTCTTGGACAGTTCCGACTGGTACTGCCTGAGGGGTCTCGATTACCGACTCGCGCGCCCGCGTGGAGTTGCCCCTCATCCACCGAGTGAGAGGATGACGCATGGGCCGGAAGCCGTTCAAGTCCCCAGAGGAGAAGTTGCGGATCGTGTTGAGCGTCCTGAAGGGCGAGACGACTCAGGTCGAGGTCGCGCGCCAGCTCGGGATGTCGCAGACGACGATTTCGAAGTGGTAACAGCAGTTCCTGGATGTGGGCGTTGAAGGGCTCTCGCGCGGCGAGAACAAGCCGACTGCGCAGAGCAGACGCGAGCAGTCGCTGCAGGAACAGGTCGACGACCTCACGATGGCACTCGGTGAGGCGCAGGTGGAACTCCGGGTGTGGCGCAAAAAGGGGGGTCCGAAACCGTTCCAGCGTGGACGGAGCTAGAGGAGATCCGCCGCGATGCGCGGATGTCCGTCGCACGGTTTTGCCGAGTTGTCGGGCTGTCGCGATCGACGTGGTATCACTGGCGCATGGCGCACTTGGCAGGTAGAACGATCGGGCACTGGCCGTCGCCGATCGTCGGCACGTTGCTTGCTCCCGTGGCGGAGGCAGCGGCCGAGTTCGAAACCCTCGCCGGCGGCACCTGGCAGATCTGCGGCATCGTCGACTATGCAACCAAATACAACCTCGTCGCTCACGCCAACGGCACCCAAACCGCAGCCGACGCGATCCGAACGCTCGAGGCAGCCCTGCAAGAAGCGCTCGACGTCCTCGATCTACCGGACATCGAAGACGACCTGATCGACGTCGACACCGGCGAACTCGAGCCGCTCATCATCGTGACCGACAACGGACCCGCCTTCAAGAGCGACAAGTTCGCCAAATTCTTCGAAGCGCGCCCGTACCTACGCCACGTGCGCACCAAGTTCCGATCACCCCAGACCAACGGCGTCATCGAGCGCACGTTCCAGACCGCCAAGTACGAGTACCTCTTCGGCCGAGACGCCGAGTCCGGATTCGATCTCCACCAGCAACTCCAGCAGTGGCGCCACATCTTCAACCACGAACGCCCACACGAAGCGATCGACTACTGGCTCCCCTACGAGGCGTACACATGCGACCCCGCCAAGTATGCCGAAAACTACGCTCTACGTGTCCAAAAACCTTGACACGCGACACCCGTGCACCTGTGCATCGAAAATAGACGCATTCGAAGTTTCGTGGGATCAATCGTGCGGGCTGGGCGCGTGACCCTGCGCGGCGCGAGCGGCGGCCGCGCCGCGCTTGTTGGTGAGCGCGAGCGGCACGTCGGCGGTGCCATCGGCGCGAACCGCGTCCATCGCTGCGTCGATGTCCTCGATCGCTTGGCGTGACTTGGGCGCTTCCGCGCAATAGCGCGTGGCCTGCGCGAGCGCGATGCGACACTCGGGCATGCCGACCGACCGCACCGTTTCGAGCGCTGCTGTGGCCAGCACGAGGGCCATCGGCTTGGCGGGACCCACATCCTCGGCGGCGAAGATCACAAGCCGTCGCGCGACGAACATGGGGTCTTCGCCGCCGACGAGCATCTGCGCGAGATAGCGCAACGCGCCGTCCGGATCGCTGGCGCGCATCGACTTGATGTACGCCGAAGCGTGGTCGTAGTGTTGATCGCCCGCGCGATCGAAATCGATGCGGCGTCGGTCGCTTGCCTCCTGCACGCGCTCGGGTGTGATCACGCGATCGGGCGAGAGCAGCGACGCGGCCTCCAGCAGCGTCAGCGCGCCGCGCGCGTCGCCGCCCGTGCGTTGCAGGATCGCGTCGATCGCGTCGTCCTCGAGCGTCACGGCGCCGCCACGTGCAAGCCCGCGCTCCTCGTCGGCCGCCGCTCGCCGCAGCAGCATCTCCAAGTCGGTGGGGTGGAGCGGCTCGAGTTCGTACGTCACCAGCCTCGACAACAGCGCGCGATTGATCGACACGTACGGGTTTTCAGTCGTGGCGCCCACCAAGCGGATCGCGCCTGCTTCCACCGTCGGCAGCAGCGCGTCCTGCTGCGCCTTGTTGAAGCGATGGATCTCGTCCAGGAACAGCACCGTTTGGCGTCCGTTCGCGCCCAGCCGCGTTCGTGCTTCGTCCACCACGCGTCGCACGTCCGCGAGGCCGGCCGCGACCGCGCTCAGCTCTTCCAGCGCCATGTCAGCCTCGCGCGTCACGAGTCGCGCGATCGTCGTCTTGCCGCTACCGGGCGGACCGACGAGCACCATGTTCGGCACGTGCCCTTGCGCCAGTTGGCGGCGCAGTCGCCCGTTTGCGCCCACGAGCTTCGCTTGCCCCGCGACTTCGTCGAGCATGCGTGGGCGCATGCGATCGGCGAGCGGCGCCAATCGCTCGCGTCGCTCGTCCGCTGCGGAATCGAACAGGTCCGTCATGCGTGCAGCATGCCAGTCGCGTCACCGTTCGCGCTACGGGGCATACTGGGAGCATGGCTGATCGCGAGGACGACGAACGACTGCAACTCGCCGGGATGGCGCTTCGAAACGGGGTGCTGGTGCTGGGTCCGACCAGCTGGGGCGTCGCGCTGCGCGACGACGACGGATCGATTCACGCTGCGTCCGGTCGGCGACCCGCGTTCGGCGACTCGTTCATTCGGCGCATCCCCTTGCTGCGCGGCCCGGTTGCGCTGGCCAACATGCTGCTCGTGCTGCCGACGATTCGGCGCGCCGAGCCACGCATCAGATTCGGCTTCGAATCGCGCGGCGTGCTCGCCGTGCTGCTCGGCGGCATGATCCTTTCCACCCGGCTGCGACGCGCCGGTGGTTCGGCGATGGCGGGCGAGCTGCTGTCGGGCGGCGTGTCGCTCGCCGCGACGCTTGCGACGATGCGCACCGGCGAGGTCGCCGCCTATCACGGTGCCGAGCACAAGGCGATCGGCGCGTACGAGCAGAGCATCGACGCAGCCGACACGCCACGCCAGCACCCGCGCTGCGGCACCCAGCTGGCGCTGCCGATGCTCGGCTTCTCGGCGCTCGCGACGCAGCTCGCGCTCGCAGCCATGCCCGACCAGCCGCGCACCGCGCGAACCTTGGGGCAATTCCTCGGGATTGCGGCCGCCACGGAGTTGTTTCGCGCAGCGCAACGCGGTCTCGACACGCCACTCTCGCGCGGCGCGGCCCGCGCCGGCATCGCACTGCAAACGCACGCAACGACCCGCGAACCGTCCCGCGCTCAACTCGACGTCGCCGAGGCCGCCCTCGCCACGCTGCTCGAGCGCGAGGCCGCGGCAGGCGCAGTGTGAGTTCCCAACCCGGTTCGCGGCGCGATCCCCGGCCCGGATCCGCATTGCATCCCGCGAAGAAGACCGGGGAGGCCGTCGGCGTGGGCGCCGGGCCTCCCCGTGTCACTGCGCGTGACGGCTGACCGAGGCTCCCCTCCCCGTGTCGCCGCTCACCCCGCTGTGGGCGGGCAGGGCGCAACTCGATTGGTCGTGCGTGCGCGACCTAGTTCTCGTCCACCGGGATGAGCTGCACGGCGTCGCCGCGACCCTCCCGATGGAACACGCTCGCAGGAATGCGGTGATGCCCGCCAGGGGTCAGCTCCGCTTCCAGCTCGCCACGCTCGATCCACTTCACGATCGTCTGGCGGCTGACGCCCACCCGACGCGCGACCTCGGCCGGCGTGTAGTACTTCTTCTTGAGCTTCAGATACGTCTTCGCTTGCGAACGTGGCGCGCCGCCGCTCGCAACTTGGCGTGCGCCGCCGGTCGCGCTGCCAGCGCCCGCGTCGACGACTGCCGAGCGCGATGTCTCGATCGCGGCGTTCAACGCCTCCGCCTCGGTCGTGCGACCGCCGAGCAGAAGCTCCTCGCGAAGCTGCTCGAGCGCGCGCAGTCGATCTGCTGCCGTCTCGCTCATCGGTACCCCTCCGATTCTTCCGGCAACGGTTCGCGTCGCATCGACACGCGCCTTCACGCCGGTTCCGTGGACATCTTGCCCCACCCCCATCGGCCCGAAACCTCGTCGACTTGAGCATGAAATCTCCAGAAAACCGCAACTGCTCCGACGGGTCGCCGACGCAGCTCCGCCGCATGCTTCGATCGCTGCACGGACCACGAACCCGCGTCGCTCAAGCCCCTTCGCGCGCATGCCGATGCCCCCGCCCATGGATGACATCCTCTCCTCGTTCGCGCACGCGATCCGCGATTTCCTCGCCGGCATCCCCTCGTTCCTGGCCACATGGGCGCCGGTGCTCATGCTGTTTCTGTTCGGCGGCCTGATCTGGGTCGTGCTCAAGACCATGCCGCGCACGCAGACCAAGGTGGAGACGCCCGATTCGCGCACCAAGACGTCGTGGGACGACGTCGCGGGAGTGGACGAGTTTCGCAAGGAGCTGGAAGAGGTCGTCGAGTTCATGCGCGATCCGCAGCGATTCAAGAAGCTCGGCGCGAAGGTGCCGAAGGGCGTGATGCTCTACGGCCCGCCCGGCACAGGCAAGACGCTGCTCGCCAAGGCGGTCGCAGGCGAGAGCGGCGCGATGTTCTATGCGCAGAGCGCGTCCGGCTTCATCGAGATGTTCGCCGGCCTCGGCGCCGCTCGCATTCGCAAGCTGTTCGCCGACGCGCGCAAGAACGCGCCCGCGATCATCTTCATCGACGAGCTCGACGCGGTCGGCGGCGCGCGCCAGGGCGGCGGGGGCGACGGCGGCAGTCGCGAGAAGGACCAGACGCTCAACCAGCTGCTCGTGGAGATGGACGGCTTCTCCAGCGGCGAGCAGATCGTGATCATCGGCGCCACCAACCGGCTCGACACGCTCGACCCGGCGCTGCTGCGCGCCGGCCGCTTCGATCGCCAGCTCTACGTCGGCCCACCGGACGTGAAGGGGCGCTTGGAGATTCTCAAGGTGCATACCAAGGACAAGCCGCTCGCCGAGGGCCTCGACCTCGAGCTCGTTGCGCGCCGCACGCCGGGCGCCACTGGCGCCGATCTCGCCAACATCTGCAACGAGGCCGCGATCTACGCCGGCCGCGCGGGTCGCGACGTGATCGAGCAGCGCGACTTCCAAGACGCGTTCGATCGAGTCGTCGCTGGCGTCGCGCAGGCGAAGGTGATGACCGCCGAAGAACGCGAGACGGTGGCCTACCACGAGGCCGGCCACGCGATTCTCTCCACGTTCGTCGATCCGCCACGCCCGGTGCACCGCGTGACGATCGTGCCCACGGGCCAAGCGCTCGGCTACGTGCTGCACGTGCCCGAAGAAGACAAGTACACCGAGAGCCGCGAGGAGCTGATCAACCAGATGATCGTGGCGCTCGGCGGGCGCGCCGCGGAAGAACTCGTCTACGGACGAATCTGGAACGGCGCCGCGTCCGACCTGGAGAAGGTCACGCAGATCAGCCGCGCGATGGTCTTCAACTGGGGCATGGGCAAGACCGTGAACTCGCTCGCGCTCAAAGCCGACAACTACTCGCTGTCGGAGCGCACCAAGGAGCTGCGCGACGCCGAGCAGCGCGAGCTCGCCGACCACGCCTACGAGCAGGCGCGCACGATGCTCGCCGATCGCAGGGATCTGCTCGAGAAGCTCGCGAAGGTGCTGCTGGAGAAGGAGACGCTCGACCAGCGCGAAGTCGAGGACATCCTCGGCGTGGAGCACATCCCACCCGCTCCAGTGACGCGCGAAAGCGCGGAGGTTGCCGCGTTCAGCTCGGATCCGTCCACCGACCAGGTCGACGAGGCGTGAGCGAGCAACCGACTGCGATTCCGGGCGTGCGCGGGATCCATCACGTGGCGTTCGCCGTGCCGGATCTCGACGCTGGCATCGCGCAATGGCAAACGCTCGGCGCGCAGCTGGAGCTGCGCAAGGTCGTCGACGATCAAGGCGTGGACGCCGCGTCGCTCGAATGGCCCGGCGGGCACGGCGCGACGCTGCTGGAGCTGATCGCGCCAGTGGACGATGCCTCCGGCGTGGCGAAGTTCCTCGACAAGCGAGGCCCCGGCATGCATCACGTCGCATGGGCGGTCGCCGACGTGCAGGCGTGCCTCGACGCGTTCACGCGCGCGGGCGCGCGAGTCATCGACGCCAAGCCGCGTCGCGGCCTGCATGGCACGCCGGTCGCGTTCGTGCATCCGTCGTCCACAGGCGGCGTGCTCACGGAACTGGTGGAAGTTCCGTCGACGTGATCGACGGGTAACGCATCGAGAGTCCCCAGAGGAATTCGGCAAGGAGCATTCGCATGGCCAAGGACATTCGCGTGGAGATCGGGTTCAGCGGCGGTGGCAGCACTGGCGCGTCGATCCCCGAGGATCAGCTGGAGACGCTCACCAGCGCGCTCACCAAGGGCCAGAAGGATCAGTGGCTGACGCTCAAGTCGGGCGACGGCGGCGAGTACTACGTGGATCTTTCCAGCGTGGTGTTCGTGCGCGTCGGCGCGCGCAGCCGTTCGATCGGTTTCGCCGAGGCGTGACGCGCCTCGCGCGTTTGGACGCGATCGATCGACGCGTCAGCGCCGCGATGGTCGTCACCCCGCGCGCCGACGGTTCCGCTCGACCGGGGGTTGCGGCGCTGCGCCGCTTCAGCCAGGCGGGCAGCTACGGTGTGGGTTGGATCGTGGTGTTCGCGCTGTTCGGCGTGCTCACCGACGGCATTGCGCGAGGGCTCGTCGCCGCAGCGTGCGTGGTCGCGATGCTTGCGTTCAACACCGTGGTCAAGAACGCGATCAAGCGCCCGCGACCCGTGACGAAGGCGATCGATCATTCTCCCACGAGCTGGTCGATGCCGAGCGCGCACACGTCGATGGCGATGGTGGGCGCCGCGACGATGCAGGTGATCGTTCCCGAGCTCGCCGCGCTGTGGTGGGGGGTCGCCGCCGCGCTGGCGATCAGTCGCGTCATGCTGGGCATGCACTACCTCGCCGACGTGCTCGCGGGCGCCGTGCTCGGCATCGCGTGCGGGCTGCTCGTCGCCGCCCCGCTCGTGCGGTCGGTGCACGCGTCCTGGTGACGAGCGCTACGGCGCCAGCGCCTCGAAGGCCACGCCCGCCTCGTACATGCCCTTCTGCTGGTTCGGCGCGGGCCGGAAGCCCCACACGAGATCCACGTTCGCGGTGCCCGCCGCGCTCGTGTGCGCGGCGATCGTCGCCGTGGCGGGCAGCGCTTGCCACGGATCGCTGTCGAGCTTCTCGCACTTGCCGCTCGTGTTCATCGTGTCCGGCGTCCAGTCCGCCACGGCGATCCCTCCGATCGCTTGCAGGCACACGCCGAAGAACCCGCCCGAGTCCCAATCGTTGGTGGACGCGGTCCAATCGGGAACCTGCACGAGCGCGCCGGGATCCACGTCCATGCGGATGCGGATCGAGTTGCCGCCCACGATGAACGCGGTGTGCGAATCGGTGAGCGTCACGCCGTGCAGCGTGCGCGCCGTCGCGCCGGTCACGCCCGTGAACGTTGCCGCGTCGTCGGTGGAGTACTCCACGCGCTCGTTGTCGCCCACGAGCACCACGGTGTGCGATTTCGCGGCGATCGCGCGCGCGCGAATCGTCGGCACGTTCGCCGCGACGGTCCATGTCGCGCCTTGGTCCACGCTTTTCCAGACCACGCTCCGCCCGAGCGCGTAGAACGTGGTTGCGTTGGCGGCGGCCACGTCGAGCAGGTTCTGCGTCGCGCTGGGCAGCGCGCCGCCTGTGATCGCCGTCCACGTCGTGCCCTTGTCGGTCGATCGCAGCACCGTTCCGCGCGCGCCCACGGCCACGAGCACGTCGCCGATGCGCGCCACGCCCATGAGGTGCCGGGTCGTGCCGGAGGGCCGTGTTGTCCATGCGCTTCCTCGGTTCGCGGTGCCGACGATCGTTCCGTCCATGCCCACGGCGATCGCGCTGTCCGAGCCGAGCGCGACCACGTCGGTGAGCGTCGCGGTAACGCCGGCGGGGGGCGATTGACTGGTCCACGTAGCCCCGAGATCGCTCGTGTAGACGATCGAAGCGGCGTCGCCGACCGCCCAGCCCCCCGCGTCGCCAACGAGCGCGACGCCGCGCAGCGCCTTGCCCGACAGCGCGGGCGCGCTCGTCCAGTTGGCGCCCCGATCCGTGCTTCGATACGCGTTCGCGGAGATCGTGAGCAGGTTCTTGCCGTCGATCGGACTCGCCGCGATCGACGTGAGCTCCTCGGAGCTCACGGGGTCCTGCGAATACCACGTGACGCCGCCGTCGTGGCTGGCGTTCTTCACGCGGCTGAAGCTCGACGCGTAGGCGTCGCTCGCGGTCGTTGCATGGATGTCGGTGCTCAACGACGCGGTGCCCGTCGGCGTGTTCGTCCACGTCGCGCCCGCGTCCGTCGACTTGTAGACGAGGCCCGTGCAGTCGAGCACGATCACGCTGTTGGGGCTGCCGGGCAGCGAATCGACTCCGCACAGGTCCTTGCTCGTCGCGATCGCTGCGCTCTGGTCGGTCCAGCTCGTGCCGTTCCACACGGCCAGGTACCCGTCGGATCCCACCGCGTAGGCGCGGCTCGTGCTGGCGATCGCCACGTCGGTGGTCGTGGTCGGCGATCCGGGGAGCGTCGTGACCGCCCAGTTCGCGGACGTCATGGTGCCCGTGGTGGTGTAGAGAACCTTCGCGTTGTCGGCGAGCGCCATCACGTTGCTGGTGGAGGCGACGGCGTCGATGCTGACGATGTCGCCGAGCGTCGAATCGGAGTGCTGGAACGCGGTCCACGTGCCCGCGCCAACGTTCATCTTGCCGAGCCAATGCCCTTCCCCGCCGATGTACATGGTGGAGGAGCTCGGCAACGTCAGTTCGTTGACGTCGCTCGCCGCGGGCCATCCGGCCGCCGTGAGCGCCGCGGTCTGGTTGGACCACGTGACGCTCGTGAACGGCGACGTCTGCCCGTTCGTGGTCCGGCACAGCCACGCGTTGTCGCCCACGGCCCACCACGTGTTCGGGTCGCCTGGGATCATCTCGACGTCGCGCCCGCTGATGCTGCCGCCGCATGCGCTGGTCGCAGCCTCCGACCACGGCGAGACGCCGCCGTTGCTGGTTCGGTACACGGTGCCGGACAAGCCGATCGCATAGGCCAGCGACGCGTCGGCGCCGAACACGCCTTGAACACGTCCCGCCGCCGCTGCCTGCGTCAGAACGGCCGGCGCGGTGATGCCCGCCCCCATCGCCGTGCCCGCGCCATCGGCTTGGCCGATGCGCAGCTGCGCCGGCGACGTGGAGCTGAACGAGACGCGGCACACGCCCGAGCCGGTGGACGTGATCGCCCCCCCGGCGCTCGCGGTCGGAACCACTTGGCCGAAGCTGGTGGCCGGCGCGTCGATGCACGCGTTCGACAGCGTCGTGTTCGCGAGCACGTCGAAGTCGACCTGCACGGTCTCGGCCGACACCGGCGAGCTGGCGAGGATCGTCGCGGTCGCGAGCAGAGCGAGCGCGCACCAAGACCCCACGTTCGCACGCGCGCGCCATCGGAGCGCGCGTGGGAGTCGTCCGTCGTCGCGAGGACCCACCGGCATGACCTATGCATCGGGTGCGCGCCGTCGCGACCTGAATCGAATTGCACGTCCGACGTGAAGTCGACGCGACAGCGCCAGCGAATCCGTCAGATTCGTCGCGCGAGCCGCGCGTCGAGCGCGTTCGCGGCAGCGAGCGTGACCGCCTCGCGCGTGCGGCATTGCTCCGCGCTCGCATGGTGCATGCTCGTGGCGTGCACCAGCTTCGCCCACCACGCCGCGCTGGCCGTGTCGACGCGTGCCGAGCTGGCAGCCTCGAGCATCAGCTCGTGGCCGAGCAGCACGTGCCCGACTAGCTGCCCGTCCATCGTCGTTTCGATCGCGGTGTCGCTGCGCAGCTCGCGCATGCGACCCACGTCGTGCAGCAGCGCCGCGGCGAGCAGCAGTTCGCGGTCGAGTTGCGGATGACGCTCCGCGGCCGTCATGCAGATCGCCGCGACGGAAATCGTGTGCTCCACCAAGCCGCCGACATGCGCGTGGTGATCGTTCGCGGTGGCGGGCGATCGCAGCAGCGCGTCGCGACGCTCACCGTTCCACACGCCCTGGACGATCGCGCGCATCTGTGGATGCTGCAGCTCGTCCGCCAGGAAGTCGAGTTCGCCCGCGAGGTCCGCGAGCTCGCGTCGGCCCTCCGGCACGAACGATCGCTCCGCGACCGACTCGTCGCCCTCGCCGATGCGATCGAGGCGACGGATGTCCAGTTGCACTTGATCGCGATAGCTCGTGCCTCGCCCCACCGCGCGCACGCGATCGCCTTCGCGCACCGCCCGATCGAACCAGTCGGCGTTCTTCCACACGCGTCCCTCGATCGAACCGGTCGAGTCCGTCAGTTCCAGCACGAGGTACGCGTCGCCGTTCTTGTCGTGGCGTCGTTGCTTGCGCGCGATCGCGTACACGCCCTCCACTGGGCGTCCAGCTTCCACGTCGGCGATGCGCACGTCTCCGGTCACCGTCGCATCGTATCGAGTGGCACGGCGCGGCTGGCGGGGTAGTGTGCGCAGCATGGCCACCGCTCGCGCATTCCCCTACCTTCGTTACGACCCCGACGTCACCGGCGATCCCGGCGCGCTGCTCGCGCCGCCGTACGACGTGGTGGACGACGCCGGACGCGCCGAACTCGCCGCGGCGAGCCCGTACCAGTCGATCCTCGTGGAGCTGCCGGAGGGCGGCGATCCCGCGAACGCCGCGAACTTGCTGCGCGAATGGATCGACGAGGGCGCGCTCGAAGCCGGCGAAGTGGGCGTGGCGGTCGTGCGCCAACGCTTCGTCGGGCCGGACGGCGTGCGTCGCACGCGCACGGCGGTGTGCTGCGAGGTGCAGCTGCACGATTTCGCGGAGGGCGTGGTGCTGCCGCACGAGCGCACGTTCGACGCGCCGCGCATCGCGCGCACCGAGCTGATGCGCACGACCGGCGCGAACATCAGCCCGGTGCTACTCGCCTACCACGACCCCGAGCGCTCGCTCGTGGACCTGTTCGCGTCCGTCACCGACGACGAACCCGACTTCACCTCGATCGACGGGGACGGCACGCAGACCGCCGTATGGTTCGTGCAGGACACCAGCCTGTGCGGCGCGTTCGAGCAAGCCGTGGCGCCGCACCCGCTGTTGATCGCCGACGGCCACCATCGCTACACCGCCGCCCTGGCGTATCGCGACGAGGTCGTCGGCGCGACGGGTCGCCCGAAGCTCGTCGTGGCGGGCGGCGGCGACCACCTCGGCCCCGAGCACACGAGTTCCTCATGGCACGAGGGCGTGCTCGCGATGGTGCTCAACAGCGCCGATCCGGGGATCGAAGTGTTCCCCACGCATCGCGTGCTGCGCGAGGTCGATCCCGCGCGCCTCGACCGGTTCGTGGTGGAAAGCGGCGCGCTCGAAGAGCGCGAGTTCGGCGACGATCTCGACGGTGCGATGGCGGCCCTCGAGCAGCTCGACGTGCCGGGCTTCGTGGCGATCGGCGGCGGGGAAGGTCGCGGCGCGCGCCTGCTGAGCGTGCCCGACGAACTCGACATGCAGCTCGCCGCGCCCGACAGTTGCGACGCCGCGCGAAAGCTCGACGTGCTCGCGCTGCACGCGCTCGTGATCGACGGCGGCGCGTGCCTGATCGAGCACGCGAGCGGCGGCGTGAAATACACCCGTGTCCTGCAGGAAGCCGTCGACATGGTCGGCGTCGCGCCCACCGACACGCTCGCGCTGCTGATGCGCGGCGCCGACCCGGCCCTCATCCACGAAGTCGCCGCCGCCGGCGAGCTGCTGCCGCAGAAGTCGACCTACTACTTCCCGAAGGTGCCCACAGGCGTCGCGTTCCGCGCCGTGGACCCGGCGCTCCTCGGCTTGCCCGGCTGACGCGGCGGAGCGCGACGAGTCGATACGATGCAGTCAGTGTCACGCTTTGGAGACTGCGGCAGGACCGAGTGATCGGGCCGTAGGTTCCTCAGCGGTGGCGGCTGGCTCGTACGCTGCGTGCCGCTAGACGGCTTTCATGCGTTGTGCCGCCGC